>JAVVOY010000006.1:0-69268 GCA_036656055.1 Bacteroidales bacterium | reverse complement strand
TGTAGAAACTTCTGCGCCACCAGCCTCATTTGTCCAGTTAACAAATATATAACCCGGACTAGGCACTGCGGTACATACAATTGCACCAGAGTGCGTTCCGCCACCTGTTACAGTTCCACCAACGGAAGGATTAGCTTTCAGAGTTATTGTGCGTTCAGCAACAGGTGCTCCGGCTATTCTTATAGTAAAGTCTACCATCGCTCCTCCAACACTTCCAATATTGTTAGATCCACATGGGTTATCACTATCCCAGTCGACAACAAGACGAGCACGGTAATCGCCGACGGCTAATCCGACAGGAATCTTAAATGGCAATTCACTAAGTTTACCCGGCATCTGATAATCTGGGTTAACAGAAACAGTAATAGGACCCTTACTGTTTCTGTGGGGGTGGCCAAGATAGGTATACGAAACCAATTCACTGTTGGTTTTTGGAACTCCTGTGGTCTCTAAGTCTTTCTCAAATGTCCCATTTTTATTATAATCAATCCAGATATATCCGTGCGTCCACTCTCCTACCCACGTTACAGCAGGGGTTATTGTAGCACCTGCTGAGGTAATAAGGACAGAGGCGGTTTTGTCGTAATAACATGGGGAAGAGGCTGAAGTCTGTAATCCGGTAACTGATACTGTATTTGTTCCGTCACCCATTGTAAACGAGGTCAAGTGCCTATCAGTACGGCTTCTTGTTGCTGCCGTTTTGCAATATTCTGCAAAAGCGCTCTGACCGGTAAATAATGCCGCAAACACAAGCATTACTGTAAAAAGAAATTGTTTTTTCATAAGGTTTTTTACTTTTACGTAGATAAATTGATTATAATAAATATTTTTATTGCATAATAATTTCGCCAAAGTTATATATATTTTTAATAACCGCAAAGGAATATCACATCTTTTATTATCAAATCAGCATAAAGCCATATTATGTATAAAATAAAATTTATAAAAAATAGGTCTGCTGATCAAGAAAATCAGCAGACCTATTGTAAATAATCATTATTAAAATTTACCCTCCAATATAACTCTCCATATCATCAGGGCTGAAATTGGCTATGAATGAGGCATTTTTGTTTACTTCTGATTCTCCGTAACGAATATAAACTTCCGTTGATCTACTAAACGATGATGTTCGTAATGTATCAAGGAGAAGGAGATAACCCATTATTATATGAGCTGCCATCTCTACAAGACGACGAGCATGAAAGTCGATATACTCTACATTTTTATCTGCTGTTACCGCAGCAACCGCGGTTTCGTAAAGAACCGTCATTGCTACTAATTTCTGCTTCTGTTCTGAAAACTCCACAGGAACTTCGGTTGATTCATAATCTTTTATTATATTAAGATATGTTCCGCTTCCTACGTGGCGAATTGCTGCTACTACCTGCAACTGAGTTGTACCTTCATATATTGATGTGATACGTGCATCGCGATATATACGTTCACATGGGTAATCTTTCATGAAACCCGATCCACCATGCACCTGTATGCAGTCGTAGGCATTCTGATTACAGTATTCACTTCCCATCCCTTTTACCAAAGGGGTAAGCGCATCTGCTTTGCGTTGCGCCTGCTTCATCTCCATACGTTCTTCTTTTTCAAGCGGACGTTCTTTTGCTATATCTTCAAGCAATTTATAGAGGTCGACATATCGCGTGGTTTCATAGAGTAATGAACGTGATGCATCGAGCTTAGCTTTCATAACTGACAGAATCTCGCTTACTGCGGGAAAGTTTATTATGGCTTTACCAAACTGATTGCGCTCTTTTGCATATTGTAATGCTTCGCGATAAGCAGCTTCGGATATTCCTATGGATTGTGCGGCAATACCCAAACGCGCACCATTCATAAGTGCCATAACGTATTTTATAAGACCGAGGCGACGCTCGCCGCAAAGCTCGGCTTTTGCATTTTTAAATACAAGTTCGCACGTAGGGGATCCTTTTATTCCCATCTTGTTTTCAATACGGCGAACTTTTACACCACCATCGTTGCGATCATAAATAAACATTGATAGACCTCTACCGTCTTTTGATCCCTCTTCAGAACGAGCGAGGACAAGTGCTATATGTCCATCGCCATTGGTAATGAAACGTTTTACGCCGTTCAACCGCCATGTAGCGTCCGCCTCACAATATGTTGCCTTAAGCATTACAGCTTGTAGATCTGAACCGGCATCCGGCTCGGTAAGATCCATCGCCATAGTCTCTCCTGCACATACTCGCGGTAGGAAACGTTGCTTCTGCTCCTCATCGGCAAATTCATTAATAGTCTCGGCGCAATCCTGCAACCCCCAGATATTTACGAAACCGGCATCTGCGCGGCTCACCATATCTGCTGTCATTATATAGGGTACAAGTGAAAAGTTAAGCCCATTATAACGTCGTGGCAAGGAGATTCCCATAAGACCCGCCTTCACGAGTGCATCGAGATTTTCTTCTGTCCCTTTTGCATATTTTACACGACCGTTAACAACGTGAGGCCCTTCGCAATCAATACTCTCGGCATTTGATGCTACAATTCCTCCGCTGATCTCTCCGGCAATCTCCAATACTTTTTCATAGCTGTCAATTGCATCGTCATAGTCCATTGGAGCGTAATCATATTTTTGGGCATCGGTAAAGTTACGCTCGCGCAACTCTACGAGACGGCGCATCATCGGATGTGTTAGATGATGTCTTAAATCTGAATTATCCAAATAGAAATTTGCCATATCTTTATTTACTGTTTTGCTTGTAATATTTAATGAGTTTTGGCACTACCTCTTCAACACTGCCGTTTATTATATAATCAGCAATAGTGTTTATAGGTGCATCGGGATCGGTATTTATGGAGATTATCATTGCACTCTCCTGCATTCCGGCAATATGCTGTATCTGACCTGATATTCCACACGCAATATAGAGTTTTGGACGTACCGTAACTCCGGTTTGTCCTATCTGGCGTTCATGATCGGCAAATCCGGCATCTACGGCGGCGCGCGAAGCTCCTACTTCTCCACAAAGGAGAGATGCAAGGTCGCACAGTAGTTTGAAGTTCTCTTTTGAGCCTACTCCGTAACCTCCGGCAACGATAACCGGCGCACCTTTGATATTAACTTTAGATTTTGCGATCTGACGATCTATTACCGAAACTAAGAAATCTTCAGGCTTAACGTATTTGTTTACATCAAGTTTTATGATATCTCCCTTGTATGAGGTCTCTTTTATCTCACGCTTCATTACCCCTTCTCTAACGGTAGCCATCTGCGGACGACAATCCGGATTCACAATAGTAGCAACTATGTTTCCCCCGAATGCCGGGCGTATCTGATACAACAGATTTTCATAGCTTTTCCCGGTTTTAACATCGGTATGTGAACCTATTTCCAATGCTGTACAGTCTGCTGTAAGACCGCTATGGAGAGCAGATGATACACGAGGTCCGAGGTCACGTCCAATAGAGGTTGCTCCCATAAGGCATATCTGTGGTTTTATCTCTTTAAAGAGGTTTATCAGTATTGCCGCGTGAGGCATGGAGGTATATGGTGCAAGGCGTTTGTCGTCTGCCACATATATTGTATCAACTCCATAGGGGAATATCTGCTTTTCTACTACGGAAAGCTCAGAACCTATTACTAAGGCCTCAAGTTTACATCCAAGTTTATTTGCAAGTGTACTCCCTTTTGTTAGAAGTTCTAAACTTACATCGGCTACTATGCCATTTTCAGTTTCGCAATATACTATTAAATTATTCATGATTAGCCAATAGTATGATTTGTTATCAATTCTTTCATCAATTCATCAATCTCCTGATCAGAAGCAGTGAGTTTTTTGCTCTCTTTTGCTTGAAATACAACGTTTTCAATCTGCTTTACTTTTGTCGGTGAGCCGGCAAGACCTGTCTGCCCTAAATCAGCCTCTACATCTGCTGCACTCCATTCACGTAGGTTAAGATAGGGGCGAACGTCATAGAGTGTTGCATCTGAGAGTGCACTCTTTTCTGATGGCGTTTTAGCATATTTATGACGCTGAACCATTTTGGCGTTGCACGGACGGCATTCGGCTGCCGAGCCGTTTACGGTAATGACTATCGGCATATTAACTTTCACTGTCTCTGTTCCGTGTTCGAGACGACGACGAATAGTTATCTCGTTCCCTTCTACTGAAAGTATCTGCTCGGCATAAGTAACTTGTGGAAGATGCAACTTTTCTGCAACCTGTGGACCCACTTGAGCTGTGTCGCCGTCTATTGCTTGACGTCCTGATATTATTAAATCAAAATCTTTTATCTTACGAACAGCACAGGCTAATGCGTAAGAGGTAGCAAGTGTATCAGCTCCTGCAAAAGCACGATCTGTAAGTAAAACACCACTGTCTGCTCCGCGAAAAAGCCCTTCTCTGATTATATCTGCGGCTCTTGGAGGACCCATGGTCAACAAAGTGATTGTTGTACCCGGATTTTGCTCTTTCAATTGCAGAGCTTGTTCCAAAGCATTTAAATCCTCGGGATTGAAGATAGCTGGAAGAGCGGCACGATTTACAGTACCATCCTCCTTCATCGCATCTTTTCCCACATTTCTTGTATCGGGTACTTGTTTGGCAAGTACGACAATTTTTAATGCCATCTTTTTTATTGTTTATATTTGTGACTTTAAATAATATAAAATAATTAACGTCAGATTAGCAACGCTTATATTTACTACACCACACTATAATTTCACGATTAAGTACGACAAATATAAACTCACTAATATTGCCGGTTATGAACAGACTTATGTGTCAAAAAAAAACACATTAATGACACAACCTAAACCGGTTCATTTCCTATTCTCTTGCCGAGAAAAAACGTCGCAAAGATACTTATTTTAATAATGCAAAACTAACATTTTCTTTACTTTTTCAGAAAAACAGACGAATAACAAAAAAAAGAGACGAGGAAAATCCTCGTCTCTTTCATTAATATATAAAGATATTATTTTTCTTTGCGCTTTTTTGTCACAAGCCTCCAAGCATACGCACCTCCCAAACCGAGCAGACCTATAATACTCTCTACAATAGGAACGGTAGGATTAGGATTGGATGGGGTTTCAGGAAAGTCTCCGTCCCCAACTGCTTTACCATAAGACTCGGCTCCCACAGGATCTCCTGAAGGATCACTTACAGTAGATGTTGAAGATTCATCGAAGCCTGAAAAAGTAGGACGTGAACCTGATGCCTCTGGCCAGCCCTGCGCTTTTGCATCCGCAAAAAAAGCTAAGACCATAATTATTACAAAAATATTCTTAATCATATTACTAATAATAAAAGACAATTAGTAGATTTATCACACATTAATACATTGATGCAAAAGCCACCCACCATTTTAGGAAGGCTCATACTTTGCGACAAAGGTAATAAAAAAATATTAAATACAAATTATATGTCATATATTTTTAAACGTATTTTTTCATATTATCATAATTATACGTTAATACGTTCCTAAAAAATGCGAAATATTGATATCGAATCAATGCCTTCTTTTTCACGAAAAGCCGATTTAACTCCGCTGTCTTCTTCATATATTCCAAATATAGACGAACCTGAGCCCGACATTGATGCGTATACTGCTCCTAATTTATACAACTCCTCTTTAATATGGCTTAATAATGGATGCTTTTGGAAAAGTGAATTCTCAAAATCATTTTTCAACATTTCTCGCCACAAAGAGGGTGGCCTACGTAGTATATCCTTTATATTATAATCCGAATCAGATGGTATCACACCTGAATATGCCTCTGCGGTGGATATGGCTACTGACGGTTTTACAATAACAATACTCATTCCTCTCAAATTTACAGAAACATCAGACAAAACAGTACCTGTACCGCTAACGTAAAGCGGTTTGTCGTAGAGAAAAAACGGGCAATCGGCACCTATATCAGCGGCAAAACGATGAAGTTCTGACGGCGTAACCGGAAGGGAATATTTTTCGACAAGTAATCTGAGCATAAATGCCGCATCGGACGATCCTCCGCCGAGACCGGCAGCAAATGGAATGTTTTTTTTCAAATACACATCCACCGACGGAAGGTCAAATTCTGAAGCCAACCTGAAATATGCCTTTTCAACAAGATTAAGTTTCCCATCATAGGGCATCCCGTAAAGGTGCAGATTTATATTTTTATCCGACTTATGTACAGCGTCAGTAACCTCAAGCACATCATAAAATGGGACAGGAAATAACACACTCTCTATATTATGATAACCATCCTCACGGCGACTCACTACATTAAGCCCCAAATTTATTTTAGCATTAGGAAATACTACCATTTGTTTTTCTGTAAACAATCATTAAAGTGCACGAAGGTAAGAGAACTTTGTGCAAAAAACAAACCCAAGGATTAAAAAGAAGTGAATATTACATATAAGGTACAAGGTTGAATTTTTACAACAACTATTTTATATGTATTTTTATCTCTTCTTTTTTTCTGTCATGAAATAGGTTGATAATATTTTATGATATGGCATTTTCTATTAGAGGATTCAAACCTGCTCTGAAAAATTTATTATACCTTTGCTGTGCATTAGTTAAAAAAAAACGTATGAAACCAATACTCTTTTTATATGAATTTTTTATTGCCATACCAATACTGGCAGTACTCACATCGCTTACTGCATTAACAACAATAATAGGATGTGCTTTAGGCAACAATAATGTATGGGGCTACTATCCGGCTAAGATATGGTCGCGACTATTCTGCTTTTTCTCGTTGGTTAGGGTAGAGATTACCGGCATGGAAAATATAAATAAAGATCAGTCTTATATATTTATATCAAATCATCAAGGCGCTTACGATACATTTCTGATATATGGCTATCTTAACCATAATTTCAAATGGATAATAAAACAAGGTGTCAGAAATATGCCGTTAGTGGGTAAAGCATGCGCTTCTGCCGGGCATATATTTTTAGAACGCGCAAACCACAAAGCAATACAACAAACGATAAAATCTGCAAAAGAGAAATTAGAAGATGGTACGTCTTTAGTAATATTTCCCGAAGGGACACGCTCAAACGATGGGAAACTACACAAATTCAAAAGAGGGGCATTTCAATTAGCCGTAGATATTAATATTCCGGTAGTACCGCTTACCATTAACGGTTCTTACAAAATTCTTCCCAAATCGTCATTTATGATAAACCCGGGAAAAATGACACTCAAAATACACCCACCAATAATACCTGATCAACAAAATGGTCATAATTTAGAATCATTAATAAATAAAAGTTACGAAACCATAGCTTCGGATTTAGAGCAATCGTAATGTTTAAAAATATTATATAACCTGCTTTGATAAATTTTAGAGCTGTTTTTATGCTTAATCAGATAATATAGCACAAAAAATCAGATAATATTTCTTGATTTTAAGATTTTGTTATATATTTGCGCCCCGAAAGGAATAAATTATTTTGTCCAGTGGTGTAATGGTAGCACTTCAGATTCTGGTTCTGCCTGTGAGGGTTCGAGTCCTTCCTGGACAACAAAAAGCAGCACTGCAAGGTGCGATTAAGGCATAAGTACGTATTTTAAAAAAAAAGAGAGAAAAAAAGTCCCTCTTTTTTTTTGTATTTTTGTACTTCCATTCAAATTTAAATTTATATATTTGTAAAATTATATTTATGAATTAAGGTTCATCTTTATAACTTATTTGAAATAAGTTATATTTGACGATCAATATAAAACAGTATTATTACAATTTGGATATATTACTTATTTTTTAAAAAAATAATATTTTTGACCTATGAAGAAAAAATTATCTCTATTGATTAGCTTGGCTATACTGCCAATGCTTGCTTTCTCACAGGCAACTCCACAGCACGAAATGTATGTTCCGATGGGAGCTAAAGTTTCATGGGACGATGCCTACAAAAAATGGGTTCCCGGTAGTGGCAAACCTTTTTACGAAGGGCTAGACGAAGCAGCTGCCGAGAATGAAAACTTTTTCATCTCGCGTGTAAAACCACGCGAGCGATTTACATTTTCCCAAACACAGGTACGCCCGGAACAAAATTCGGGAAGGAAGTTGCTGTGGTGGTGTCCTATTGGAGGAGACGGTTGGAATGCACTACCTTCATATTTCTTCGGAGGCGAAGTTTGGGGTATGTGGAGTTATACTGACATTTGGGGTGACTGGACAGCTCCGTTAGTAACCATTCCAGCGGCATTACTTGACGTATGCCACAAGAACGGAGTACAGATATCTTGCTGTGCACCAATAGCATGGGCAGCAACAATCACTCCAACATCCGACGGTTACGGAAGACTTCTCGGAACAGTATTGCAGGATCCTGCCGGTCATGAGAAATTTCTTAAATATCTTCAGTATTACGGTGCTGACGGAATAGGATTCAACTCTGAATTTACATGGGCAGGGAGTCTTAAAGGTGGAAAATACGGCGGACGTAGTTTTGGAAGAGGAATGCAAGAATTTCTTGGAGACTGCTACACCGATGCAGCAAAATACGGCGTGCCATTTCATAACTGTTGGTACTCACTTACAAACAGTGATGGCGGATATGGAGGCGGTGCAAGTCTTGGTAATGAGAACAAAGATTGGTTTCATTATAACGGAAAGCCAACCTCTACGGCGTATTTCATGAACTACCGTGGAAGTCTTTCCCAATCGCAAAACACGGTAAGAAACAACTTCCCCTCTCGCTCTTCATTTGATGTCTTTATGGGTGTAAACTACCAGTCAGGAGAAAATCTCCCCAACTGGCTAAGCCTTAACAACTATGACATTTCGCTTGGCATGTGGGGAGCACACAACCGCAACTCAATATATGAAACACGTGGAGAGCGCGGTTCTGATCCAATACAGCAGCAGAAAACATACCAGATGATTCTTGAGAATGTATTTACAGGATCATCAAAAAACCCTGTTAATCCACCGGCTATAAACATGAGTACAAGGTTTAATTCCACTGCATCAGACGCATACGGATGGGCACAGTACATTGTAGCTAAAAGTTCACTGACAGGTGACCTTGGGAGTGACCCTTTCATTACATACTTTAACCTCGGAAATGGCAACTTCTTTAATGTAAACGGAGAAAGAACAGCCGATGTGGAGTGGTACAACATAGGTATGCAAGATTACACTCCAACATGGCGTTGGTGGTTCACAAAAACATATATGGGCAGAAATGAGGCCAATGTTAGTTCTGATCTCAAAGCTGAGTTCATATGGGACGATGCATGGTTCGGTGGATCATGCCTTCAGATATCAGGTGAAACAAAGAGTACTTACACTCAATTGTTCAAGACAAAATACAATACAAATATTAGCGGAGACTATATAACTATCAGATATAAGGTTGTATCCGGGGTAGGTTCGCTTGCATGGGCATGTTCGGTTGAGAAAGACCCTGGGAAAGAGGTTCTGTCTACAATAAAAAACAATGCAAAACCTGAAAATGGATGGGTTGAGTTACGGACACAGATCGCAAACAGCCGTAATGGACTTAAGGTTCAGGGCGAAGTTCTGGCATTGATAGGTCTGAAATTCACAAATACAACGGCTGATTTCAAAATACTTTTAGGTGAGATATCAGTAACACGAGGAAAAGAATACTCTACTCCGGAAACTCCCATTGTAAAAAAATCAAAAGTATTGGGCTGCAATTACAAAGGGGTTGATATGAAAATCATATATGATATGGTTTCTGATAAAATAGCACCTGTTTATAACACAGACGTTAAGACATGGTTCTACAAAATATACACTCAACAAGAAGGGCTGGAACCGGTTATGTTTAATGCAACAACATCATGGGCAGCTTACGTAGTAGGTGCGCCTTACGATGTGACTAAAGGTGGCAAAATACGTATCGGAGTTGCTGCTATGAGTCTTGACGGCAGAAGTGAATCGGTTACAACGTGGGGAGAGTGGCTAACATTACCTGCACCAACAGTAGTGGAAGGAACAAAGATAAATAAGCCTATAATAAAGGCAAATGAAGAGTTTACTATCTCATTCATTGATCCAAACCATCCGGCTGCAAAGTGGGAGATTATTAACTCTGCAACAGGTACCGTTGTTTATACAGCAAATAGCGCAAGTCAACTTACGACATCTCTTTCTGTCGATGGATCTTACGACACAAGAGTCATCAGTTCTGACGGAACAGAAGCATTTACACGCGGTATTATACAAATATCACCTGAAAAAGTAGGATCAATACCAATACTTAAAGATCTTAAAGCAGACAAAAGTAGTGCATACACTAATGATGCAATTACGTTGACTTATGGCGTAACAAGACTGGGAGAGGGTAAAGTATCAAGGAGCACAAGAATATCAGACCCTAATCTGTTAAGGTTCCCCGAGGTAATACCTTCGCGCCCATACACATATATGATGTGGTTTAAAATAGAAAAATTCACACACAGCAGCCAAGGGACAAACCTTATGGACAAACGCAGTTTTGGTGACATGTGGCCACATAATAATTGGGGTGATCTTTGGGTTACTATTCGTCCTGAATGTGGATCATTAAGGGAATCAGGACCAGGTGGAACAATGGGAGGTTCAGAACATAAAGCTAATGAAATATCATTTAACACTTATGGTTGGACAGAACATGACTCTCCATGTGATCAAATGATGTCCACCGGATATAGCGTAAATACCAACCAATGGACACACGTTGCCGTAACATTTGATACTGATAACAGCCAAAAAATGTACTTCAATGGTAAATTGGTAGCATCAACAAAAATACAGCACATAACCAATAACGGAGTACGTAATGCCGGAAGTCCTATATATGTAGGCGGGACAAGTACTTATAAGAGCGGATTCAACGGTTGGATAGATGAATTCCAAGCATGGAACAGAGTTTTATCAGAAGCAGAAATACAGACAGCAATGAAAGGATACGATGCTGCACCTACCGGACTTGTAGGATATTGGACATTTGAAGATATCGTTACCGATGGAGATGGCATGAAAGTATTCCCGAATAAAGGTACTAAGGGTGAATCATTCTATGCTAAAAACATAAGTACTCAAGGGGTAAAAGGTGAAGACACTGGAAGTGCGATTGAGACCGTAGTAAACGCCTCAAACGATGAGTTAGGTAATCCGGCTATTAGCGGAAGTTACGAAGTAAAGACAACGCCGAAATGGTCATTACCTGATGCAACAGGCATTACTGAAAGTGGAAATAGTGCAGTAACATCTTATGCAGCAGAAGGCACATATACAGCTGGGCTTACTCTCGGCAATATGTGGGGCAACGATAGCAAAACTCTTATCGACTATGTAGTTGTAACATTTCCTGATGGTGTAGAAGAGAGTGTAATAGAAGTTATGGGTATATATCCTAACCCGTTCACAGACTTTGTAAATATAATGTTTACTAAAGGCGGGAAATACACAGCACAGATAGTAGCATTAGACGGTAAGTTGATAGAGACGAAAGAGCTTAACGTTTCAGATGGCGAGGGTGTACGCGTGGATGTAAACGGAGACAAGGGAACATACGTATTACAAATACTTAACTCTAACGGAACAGCTGTAAGAACAGTTAAAATAGTAAAGAAATAACAAGCAATACTATTTAAAATAAATACGGATCAGGCAATTATGCCTGATCCGTATTTGTTTTAACACCTAACATGACCTATTTTACTATCTTTGCGAAAGATAGTAAATGCTTTTAGGGAAGATGAAGATAACAAATAATACTTATCTAAAATGAAAAATATTGTAATTGTAGGGGGCACATCGGGTATAGGTTTTGAAACCGCCTTGCTGTTTTTAAAAAAAGGATACACAGTAGGGATTGCAGGAAGGCGTGCGGAGTTGCTTGAACCATTAGTAAAGATGTATCCTCAGAGCTGCTTAGCCAAAGCGATAGATATTAACAGTGATGATTCAGGAGATATGCTAAAAGCCTTTATTGAAGAGCTTGGTGGAATGGACATATATCTTCACGCTGCCGGAATAGGATATAATAACCCTAAACTTGACTACGTGAAGGAGATCAACACTGCAAAAACAAACTGTGTAGGGTTCACACGCATGATAACGGTTGCTTATAGTTATCTGGGATCGCACGGTGGGGGGCAAATTGCAATAATAAGTTCTATTGCCGGTGTTAAAGGGATAGGTACAGCTCCGGCATATTCTGCTACAAAAAGGTTTCAGAACACATATATTGATGCACTTTCACAATTATCACGGATGGAAAAAGCAAATATATATTTCACAGATATACGCCCCGGGTTTGTGGATACGCCATTGCTAAAACAAGGCTCGTATCCAATGCTTATGAAACCTGATTTTGTCGCGGGCAAAATATTTAAAGCAATAATAGACAAAAAACGCAACATCATAATAGACTGGAGATACCGATTGATGGTGTATGGATGGAGAATAATTCCGGAATGGCTGTGGGAAAGACTTTCTATAAAGAGCAAAAAACAATAAACCGGAGAGAGTTCAAACCATATATACAAATGATACGGAGAAACAAATTATTTAAATTGTTTCTCCGTATCATTTGTTTTTTATCTGTAAAAACGGATCTATATATCTCCGCTCTTATGCTTATAATGATGATGTATGTGTGAGTGACGATGTGTTATGATGCCACTCTCTTTCCTCGACTTCTTGGCTTTGATTATAAAATATATTCCCAAAATTATAAACGGGATGCTAAGGAGTTGTCCCATATTAATTAATATAGCCTCCATCATATCTATTTCAAACGCCTCCTGTGGCAACTTTATAAACTCTATCAGAAATCGCGAACCAAATACCCATGTCATGAACGTACCGAAAAGTAGCCCTCGCCTATCTCCGGCATATCGTTTCCAATACATATACATAAGAACTACAAACAGTATAAGGTATGATGCCGCCTCATAAATTTGTGTAGGGTGGGATGCCATAGTATATTCAGGCTGCATGCCATATTGCCATGCTGATATATTATCTATAAAGTTAAATCCCCACGGCATAAAGGTAGGCGTTCCATAAATTTCATGATTCATAAGATTGCCGGTACGTATCATTGCTGCGACTAATGCTGTTGGGATGACAATACGGTCAAAGACCCAAATCGGACTGCGGTGAGTCACTCGTTTGGCATAAATCATAACAGCGATTATTATCCCTATCGTACCTCCATGGCTGGCAAGACCTCCTTCCCATATTTTTAGAATATCAAGCGGATGTGCTGAATAATAGTCCCAACCATAAAATATACAATGACCTAAACGTGCACCAATTATTGTTGCGACTATCGTGTATATAAAGAGTTTATCGCACCAATCATCGGGAGCTTTGTCATTTTTAAATATTCTGGCTTCGATATAATATCCTACAAGAAAACCTATTGCAAACAACAATCCGTACCATCTTATCTCAATTCCAAACATAGAGATTGCGGTAGGATTTACTGTCCAAAGAACAGAATTTATTATATTTCCCATCTTTTGTGTTCTATACTAAATGTGAAATCCATTGGTTACGGTCACCGCACAGCAGGTCAATTACAGGTACCTCCGGCATTGTATAGCATCCGGGACGCTGACGTAACGATGCACGCGCAACACTAACCAATATTTGTGCCGTAAGAGCAGGGTTATTTATCTTCATATTGAATTCAAAGAGTTGGTTTTGCGTTTTGCCTGAAACACCTTTGCGTATCATCTGTACACCATGTCCCATATCAAGAAGGTTTTCGACTGAATCCACTTGAGCTACGTGTGTCTCGTCATTAGCAAAATATGGATCTGACTTTATTTTAGATGAAACATCTTCAAATTTATACCCTTCTGCAATTTCTATATACACCATCCGACGATGTATTCCGGTTCCGAGCGGAATTGTCATTGAGAGGGCTGCTTTAACTCCATCTATGCTCTTTACGGCAACGGTATGTCCCATGCTCATGCCGGGACCGAAATTGGTATATGTAATACCCTTGGGTGCTGCTGCCTCCATTAGGGTACGGACAATAGAATCGCTTCCGGGATCCCATCCGGCAGCAATAATAGAGACGCTATTATGCTTTTTAGCGATAATATCAAGACGTGAACGCAAACCGGCAATCTGTGTATGAATATCAAAACTGTCTACTGTGTTTATACCCATTGCGAGTATCTTCTCAGCATATTCTTCTACTTTTCGCGTTGGCGTTGCAAGGATCGCCACATCAACACTGTCAAGTTCTGTAATATCCTCTACTATTTTATATCTCTTTATCTCATAGGGAATATCCTTTATGTTGCGACGTACAACTCCTGCTATCTCAAAATCTGAAGCTGCTTCGAGGGCCTCAACTACATATTTTCCAATATTTCCGTATCCAACTACGGCAACTCTTTTTTTATCCATTTTTCAAGTGTTTTGTTTAATCTGTGGCAAAATTAATACATTATCGCAAATTAACTATACATTTAGTCATATTTTTTATTATACAGCTAACCATTTGTCTTTTTCTTCATTGGTAAATCTGCGGCGGGCAATATACATTTTTCGCTGATCATCATCTACCTTAACTATAAAATACTTCGCAGCCGGGTTGGCTATAATAAAACCTGTTATAGATGATGCGGGAGACATTGCTCCATTACCGGTTATGGTTATCCCTATGTGTTTAAAGTTCAACAGTTTCTCCATAATGAAGATAAGCGACTGATCAGGAAGTGAAGGATAACCTATTGCCGGACGTATTCCAATCACTTCGTCTCTTAATATCTTTGCTGCATCAGCATCTTCATTTGGTACATATCCCCATAGTTCGCTTCGTACTTGGTAGTGTAGAAGCGCTGTTGCAGCCTCGGCAAGACGATCGGAAAGCGACTGAAGCAATAACGATCTGTAATTGTCTCCATTTTTAACAGCATTATCAATCCTCTCTGTTATTCCACGCCCTACTGTTACGGCAAAGGTCCCTATATAATCATCTTGAGGAGCAATAAAATCAGATAATGCGTAATATGCTTCATCTGCCCTCTCCTTCTTCTGTTGCTGTCTGAGTGTTGGAATTACAACATTTTCTGAGGCGGAGGTAATAACAATATCTCTGCCTGAAGAGTTGGCTGGGTAAAATGCAACCGTGGTATTTATTATGCAATCTTCTGCCTTTATTAATTCGTCTATCAACCTTATAGCATCTTTATGCAACTGCATTGCTTCTGTGGCTTTGGGTCGTTCTTCTACTGTAAATGAGGTAAGCCATGAGGCTTTGCAATGATCGCATCCTTTTATATGTGCTATCGATGCGTATTTACCGCCAAGTTTCCAAAGATTGAAAAACGATATCCAGTTTATGTAATCCTTAAGTTCAGATATTGAGAACTCTATATAATAAGGAACTCCGATCTTCTGCGGTTTTACCGGATGATAAGCTGACCAATCTACTAATGGGGATTTCTTTTCGGCCTCAGCCAGCGTTATAAGATCTGGTTTTACAAGGTTATCTCGTATATTCTGCTGACGTAATTTGAGCTCAGATATATATTTGTCTTTTAATCCACTGCTGAGCAGTTGTGAGACGATAACCGGATTTTGTGCCGCATCTTTTACATAGGCAACAACTCCGCTGTAAAGTGGAGCTATCTTTACTGCCGTATGAATTTCAGATGTTGTTGCACCGCCAATAAGTAGAGGTATGTTTAGCCCGCGCCGTTCCAGCTCTGAGGCTATGCGGCACATCTCCTCAAGCGATGGCGTTATAAGCCCACTGACACCTATTATATCGGCGTCCTCCTCTACTGCGCGGTTTATTATAGTTTCTGACGGTACCATTACTCCCAAATCAATTACTTCGTAATTATTACATGAGAGGACAACTGATACTATATTTTTGCCTATATCATGTACATCGCCTTTTACCGTCGCCATTATTATTTTGCCGGAAGAGTTCTTGTCCCCTACTCTTTTTCCTGCCTCGATATATGGCTGCAATATCTCTACGGCACGTTTCATTGTACGTGCGCTCTTTACAACTTGTGGCAGAAACATTTTTCCTTCTCCAAAGAGTTTGCCTACGTGGCTCATCCCATCCATAAGAGGCTTCTCTATAACTGCTACGGCACTGCCATAGACCTGTAAAGCCTCTTCAATATCTTTACAAAGGTTATCTGATACGCCTTTTATAAGAGCTTCGGTGAGACGATCTCCAACAGTTTTAGTAGTATCTTGAAATTGTTGCCGGAAAGATGTCTCTGTACTTTCTCCTTTTGCATGTGCGGCAATATCTATCAAACGTTCTGTCGCATCTTCACGACGGTTTAGTATTACATCCTCTACGGCAACAAGCACATCATCAGGTATATCTGTATAAATCAACGCCGTGGCTGGATTAACAATACCCATATCCATCCCGGCATTTACGGCATGGTAAAGAAAAACTGCGTGCATTGCTTCGCGTATATAGTTGTTTCCGCGGAATGAAAATGATAGGTTGCTTACTCCGCCACTTACTTTAGCTGAGGGTAGGTTCTCTTTTATCCAACGCGTTGCGCGTATAAAATCAAGTGCATAAGTGCGGTGTTCGTCCATACCGGTGGCAACAGCAAGGACGTTGGGGTCAAATATTATATTTTCGGGGCATATCCCTATCTTTTTTGTCAATAGTGTATAGGCGCGACTACAAACCTCTATCTTACGATCAAAGGTATCTGCCTGTCCTCTTTCATCGAATGCCATAACAACTACGGCTGCACCAAGGCGTTTTATTTTTGTGGCATGAAGGAGGAACTGCTCTTCTCCTTCTTTAAGGCTTATTGAGTTTACGATTGATTTGCCCTGAACGCATTTTAACCCAGCTTCTATTACGTCCCATTTCGAAGAATCTATCATAATCGGGACACGGCTTATTTCAGGCTCTGATGCTATAAGATTAAGGAACGTCGTCATCTCACTGTGGGCATCTAACATGGCATCATCCATGTTTACATCTATCACTTGTGCTCCGTCTTCTACCTGTCGGCGGGCTATCAGTAAAGCCTCTTCATAACTCTTTTCGTTTATAAGCCTTAAAAACTTGCGCGAACCGGCTACATTGCATCGTTCTCCTATATTGATAAAGTTATTTTCACTGCTAACAGTAAGGGGTTCTAATCCTGATAGCTTAAGATTATCATCTTCTTGTACCGGAATATGCGGAACGGCGGTGACTACCAGTCTGCTCAAGAGTTTTATGTGTTCAGGTGTTGTTCCGCAACAGCCACCTATTATGTTAACGAGTTTTTCATCGATATATGGTTTAATATCTGCCAACATCTTTTCAGGCGTTTCGTCATACTCTCCAAAACGGTTTGGAAGGCCGGCATTTGGATGGACAGAGATATAATAAGGTGCTATTGACGAGAGACGACGCAAAAAGGGGAGTATATCTTCGGCTCCAAATGAACAGTTTATCCCAACAGATAACAACGGGGCATGTGATACGGATACAAGAAACGCCTCGATAGTCTGCCCCGAAAGTGTACGTCCTCCTTTGTCGGCAACTGTAAGAGAGAGCATCAAAGGCAATACTCTGCCTGTTGACAAGAAAGCCTCCGCAGCGGCATCAAGAGCGCATTTTGCATTAAGCGTGTCAAACACCGTTTCAATAAGGAGTATATCTACACCGCCTTCTATTAGAGCGCATATTTGTTCATGATAAGCGGCAAAAAGCTCGTCATAGGTAACAGCACGGACAGAAGGGTCATTAAGATCTGGCGATATTGAACAACTTTTATTTGTAGGACCAATGCTACCTGCTACAAAACGTGGCTTTTGTGACGTTGAATAACTCTTTGCAACCTCTACCGCTAATCGCGCGGCAGTCTGGTTAATCTCCCTGACATATTGCTGCATGCCGTAATCAGCCATAGATACTGATGTTGCATTGAATGTATCGGTTTCTATTATATCAGCCCCTGCTTCGAGATAGGTTGAATGAATTTTACGGATAATATCAGGTCGCGTTATTGCTAAAATATCATTATTACCATTCAAATCTGCTTTGATAGCCGAAAATTTATCGCCACGGAAATCTGCCTCCTTAAGATGGCAATGCTGTATCATTGTACCCATTGCTCCGTCAAGGAGTAACACGCGCTGTTTTAAAAGCTCTCTTATATCCATGTTACTTAACAACTTTATCAGGATTCTTAGCTAAATAATCTTTCCATGTTCCGGAACTCTTTGCCGAAACGGGACTTGACATTTGATAATAATGACATAATGCAGCTCCAACGGCATCTGTTGCATCTAATTGAGGATTCATATCCGCATCTGAAATATGTAAAATCCTTTTAAGCATATCGGCCACCTGTTCTTTAGAGGCTCCTCCGCTACCGGTTACCGATAGTTTTATCTTAAGTGGCGCATATTCTGTAATAGGTATTCCATGATGTATTGCCGCTGCCATTGCTACGCCCTGTGCACGCCCGAGTTTAAGCATTGACTGAACGTTCTTGCCGAAAAATGGGGCTTCTATGGCCATACAGGTCGGAGAATATTGCGTTATCAACCCTGAAACTCTTTCGTAAATACGATTAAGACGTTCATAATGGTTATCCAAACGATTAAGTTTAAGTATCCCCATTACTATTAGAGAAACTTTGCTCCCTTCGGCCTCAAGTAATCCGTATCCCATTACGTTAGTTCCGGGATCAATTCCAATTATTTTTATGTTGTCAGCCATATGTGTAGCAAAAGCCTTTTTTGATCAGTTTAAATATTATAATAGCTCTAATATAGACAGTTTGCAACTATAAGATGAATAGCTTTTAGCCTATTTTTAGGTAGATAAAATTTAAACCGGCTCTTATTAGAATGCAAAAGTAAAAAAAATAGCCATGAATTCCTACTTTTAAGAAAAAACTGCTATCTTTGCGACCGGTTAAAAGCCAATCTGACTATAAAACCAGGGGTATTAGCTCATCTGGCTAGAGCGCGACACTGGCAGTGTCGAGGTGAGCGGTTCGAGTCCGCTATACTCCACTTCATCATGGCTTTATTAACAGTTTAAATGCATAAAATATAAATTCCATTAGCCAAATTAAACCGGATAATGGAATTTATAATGTGTTTTTCATGACTTTTGAGAGTTGGAATCGTGAGATTCCGACTCTCTGGTTTTTATCAAGTAATCCGTAAGATACCTTTTACAAAAGTCCCTAATCAACAAATATCTTAGATACGCGCCACCGTTTCATAATCCAAACAAGTGCACCGCTTACGGCAAACGCCAGCACAGCCATGCCTATAATCCTAACCATTACCGGCAAATAGGATATATTATCTAATATATCGTAGGATATCTGCACAAAAACGAAATGGCATAGATATATTCCGAATGTCAACGAAGCAAGTTTCCGAAGCCAGACTTTTGGGGTAAAGTTTATCTTTTGCATTAACACAAAGACAGGCAAAGTCATCATAAAAACATTTATTCCTGTAAAGTACCAACATATTTCGAGGTAAGCATAATTTCCGGGAAAATACTTTTGTATATTAACAAATCCGAAAAATGTAATAAAATAACCTATCATAAATACGGGAATAGCATAAGCTAACGTTTTCTTAAGACTCCACTCTAAAGGATATTTTACGAGGTAGTAAGCAAGTACCAAATATCCGATAAAACCTGAAACATAATAAAAAGTACCATAACTATTCCAATCACATACGCCGAAAATTTCCATATTACCAAAATTGCCTATGTAACCCAAAAATGGAGCTGCCATCTTTATGTACGGAATAAAGAGTGTAAAAAGCCAAATGCCGAGGAATAACTGAATCTCTCTTTTTGAAGCCTGCTTAAGCCATGGATTTATTATCGGAATTACCAAATATAACCCTAAAAGCATATATATGTACCACAGGGGTGTAGTGTCGTAATTAAAACTGAAAATAAACGTATAAATTTTACGTATCGTTGTTCCAATATTGAAATTATCCTCACCTATAAGTGGGCTGGACGAATAACCTACAATATTTAGATAAAGAGCAAATAGTAACGGTAGTATTATCGACCAGAACACAAGTGGAAGTACAATACGACCTAAACGTTTCTTATAGAATTCACTCATACCTAAAGTTGTCGGCATTATAAGAACTCCACTCATCATAACAAAAAGAGGGACGCTACAACGGACAAAACTTCCGGTAAATACTCCCCATAAAAATGATGAACGATCACTGTCAAAAGCACCTACAAAAGGGTCACAACAGTGAGCAAGAACCACAAGGAAACACGCCAGAATACGCAGGAGATCAATCCACACAATACTGCCTTTTACTGCCATAATGTAAATCCATTAATAATTTAGCGAATAAAGATAGAATAAAAAACTGAGATATAACCGAAAATATAATTTACAAATCACTTATTACATTTGGTTGAAGTGCTATTTGCTCGTATTAACTGATATGAATTTATAATATTTTGCCATATTATGTATGAGGCGGGGGCAACTGACGACATCGGCGACAGATACGTAAATGCCATCCAGATACAAAGAACGGTGTTCTTTTGCCCCAAGCCCTGACCTCCGGCAATGCGATCTCCATAATGCGAGCCGAGCCTCTTTCCTAAATAGAACTGCAAGCCACAGACAATAAGAGCAAAGATTGATAAGACTCCCTCCGCATCCACTTTTTCTGAGCCGTTACTTACAATAAATCCCATGGCCTTACCAAGTACCAGAATAAGGGCAATAGCCCAAAGATAGAATGATATTGATTGTGCTTCATACATGAATTTATGAACAGCAGGAAATGCTTTCTTAAGTAAAATAGCCAATATCAAAGGGGCTACGATAAGAGGAAGCATCTGTCGCGCAACTATCAAGAACGACTCGGCAAAAGGGAGTGTCGTATGCCCTCCCACAAACGAGAAGACAAAGGGTGATAATACTGCCACCGCAAGGTTACTGAGTATGCTGTAAGAGATAACAGATGCTATGCTTCCTCCTAGCATTGATGTTATAACCGGTGCCGATGTTGCCGTAGGGCAGAAAATGCAGATGAACGCCCCTTCTGCAATTATTCTATTAAAAGGTAATATTGCAGAATACACAGCTAGAGCCCCGCCAACTTGTATAATGAGCATCCACAGATGTAGTCGTGTTATTTTAAGATCTCGTATGGAGAGGCGGCAATATGTTACAAACAACATCAGGAATATAAGGTATGGAGATAAAAAAACGACATACTCTATCTCCTTGTAGAACAGTATTCCCAATAACATTGCCGCAGGCAACATGAATGTTTTTATATGGCGCATCATAACAGGTGCAAATTTCGCAAAAAATCTCCTTATTTGATTGTATATATGTAAATAAATTCATGATACCGATATCGCTTGAACACAATATAACAGAAAACGGATTTTCACCTTTTTATTCACCTCCTGTACTTTACATAATATAAAGAGATATTTTTGTTTTTATAATATAAATATATACTTTTGTCTAAACTACAATTTAATCTGGACTTCGGGTGCATATTAAGCCTCCGAAACAACCAAAAAACAAAACACTATGGATACTCAAAAAGTTGATTGTTATTTGATTAGTAATGGGAATAAGTTCCCGGAGGAAAGTCTTGCAGCATTAAGAGATAAACTTATTGCAACGGATCAGGCAAAAGAGTTAGTACTTTCAATAATACAGTTTAAAGACCCTACTGTTGCACTTATATTATCTCTTCTTGTAGGATCGCTCGGGATAGATCGTTTTTATATAGGAGATAACGGAATAGGTATAGCCAAATTACTTACATGTGGTGGAGTTGGAATATGGGCTATAATAGACTGGTTTCTTATAATGAACGCTACAAAAAGAAAGAATATTGAAAAAATTACATTTTCAATGTAAAAATGTAATTGATGACAAAGAGTAAAACTTCACTCTATCTGATATTGGTGTGTGTTTTAGGTTATCTGTGGATAGCTATATCTATTAATTACACATTAGACGATAGAACGGTTTGTCTTGTCAAAAATATTTACGGGATACCATGTCCTACTTGCGGTTCAACACACGGAGTGATTGCTCTGCTCTCAGGCGATTTGTATGCTGCACTCAAATATAACCCCAACTCCTATCTCCTTGCTCTCATTATGCTGTTTATTCCGGCATGTGCAGTTTCGTATCTGATATTCGGGAAGGAATGGATGTACGGCACATACAAAAAAGTAAACTGTATAATAAAAAAGCCTCTGTTTCTTATAATATTTCTGACTGCTGAAGCTGCCGTATGGGGTTATAAGTTAGGGTGTCATTTCGGATGGATTTAATATTAGTACAAAGCTAATAGCTGATCTAATACGACAATATACTTTTCAATTTATTGAAAATATATCACGTAAATATGAGAATTAAAATTTTAGAGCCTCTAATTTTACATTAATTAGCAGTTAAGTCATCGTTCTAAGAAATCAACAAAGCTTTTCACATTTTCATTATAACCGTAAGGTGCGGCTAGCGGTTTTCCATCAGGCGACAGCAATACATAATACGGTTGCGCATTGGCTCCAAACTTATATCGTTGCAGAAAACTCCACTTATCTCCTACCGTCGTTAATGTACGCTGTTTCCCATATTCGGTTACCTCCATAGGTTCAGGCAACAATCTCTTGTCATCAACCATAAGTGTCACGAACACATAATCGTTATCTAATATCTCCTTAACTTCCGGCGCGGTAAATACTGATGCCTCCATTTTACGACAATTCACACACCCATAACCTGAGAAATCTATGAACAGGGGTTTATTATGCTTTCTGGCATACGTCATAGCTTCGTCATAATCGTTAAATACAGCATGTGTTTCTCCTCGGTAAAGATTAAAATCCTGCGTGTTAGCGGGGGGGGCAAATGCTGATATTGCCTTTAACGGTGCACCCCACAAGCCGGGAATCATATATATGGCAAACGTCATCGGTATTATGGCAAGGAAAAGACGTAAAACAGAGAGATATTCTGGTTTAGAATCGTTTTTGAAACGTATTGCGCCCATAAGATAAAGTCCCATAAGAAAGAATATTATTACCCATAGCGCAACAAATGTTTCGCGTGGCAATATGCCCCATCCGTATGCAAGATCTGCTACGGAGAGGAATTTAAGAGCGAATGCCAACTCAAGAAATGCTAATATAACTTTAATGGAATTGAGCCACCCTCCCGATTTAGGAAGCGACTTTATTGCCGAGGGAAATATGGCAAAAAGGGCAAATGGTATTGCCAGCGCTAATGCAAATGCAAACATACCAACGGCAGGACCTATGGTAACGCCAACCGATGCTGCTTCAACAAGCAGGGTTCCTATAATTGGTCCTGTACATGAAAAGGAGACAAGGGCAAGGGTGAAAGCCATAAGCATAATACTCAGGAAACCGGTTGTAGCATCTGCCTTAGCATCAAGTTTTGTCGTCCACGAAGAGGGGAGTTCGAGATTAAAAGCCCCTAAAAACGATGCTGCAAATAATACTAATAACAGAAAAAAGAAAATATTGAAAAATGCGTTAGTGGATAGGTCGTTAAGGGCACTTGCCCCAAATATTGTAGTTATAACTAATCCTAAGGCGAGATATATTATTATTATGGCTAACCCGAACAATAGGGCTTTGTATACCGATTTGCGCCTGCTGCCACTCTGTTTTATAAAAAAACTTACCGTAAGAGGTATCATAGGCCACACGCAGGGTGTCATCAGAGCAAGTAAACCACCGATAAACCCGGCAATAAATATAAACCATAAAGACTCATCGCCTGACGAAACTGATGCTCCAAGCTCCTTTATCTCCTTTATAACCGGATTCCAAGCATTTGAAGCCGATGCTTGCATTTTATCACTATGGCTAATGTCACTGCCACCTGCTAATGCCGTGGCATCGGTAGTTAATCCCGAAAATTCAAATGATTTTATCGTAGGAGGAAGACACGTGTTATCATTGCACCCCATATACCTTATCTCCCCTTTTATTTTATAATCCGGAGATACTATCTTAACTTTCTGGATAAGAATTACATTGTCATTATACCACTTAAGATGGAGTTCAAACAGTGGCTCGTATTTATCTACGGCTTCTTTGTTTGCATTTAAACCATCGGTAAGTTCAACGCCATGAAGTTCTGAATATGTTATTGTTGTTGGAATAGGTCCACCGTCAGGCAACTCTGTTGCATACAGATGCCATCCGGTTTCAATCTTGGCATTATATTGTAACTCTACCTCTGTATCTGAAATACGTTTTTGTGAAAATGTCCACTTTACAGGATCCAGTATCTGTGCAAAGGATGATATGGTACTAAGTAGCAATAATATTAAAACGAGACTCTTTTTCATGTATTTTTTTATTTCTATTTCGGCATACGGGATACAAAGATAAACATTCGAGAATATAAATAAGTATGGTGAAAGAATTATTGTAATATTTATCTATTATAGAACATTAAAGCACCCATTTTTGATCTGAATACAAACATAATTTATATTAAACCGGCTAAGATGCACCGTTTTAATAAATATGTATTAACAATTTTAACAAATTAGTATAAGCTAAAAAACATTACTTTTGCAGCGGATTTATAAATGGGTTCTTGAATTATATTGGGTTGATGACTAAGCACAAATGTAGAAATAGGGTTGCCGCGATATTTCTTACGTTGATATTTTCAGCGTATTACGGTGGTTCTACCCTTTTCCCACATGCACACCTTGTCAATAACGCACTGATTGTTCATAACCACCCTTATACTTCTGCTGAACACTCTCACTCGGCTGCTTCTTATGCCTCAATATCATTTCTTTCAAATATATTATTCATTATTGCGGCATCGCCATTACTGCTTTCGGTAATACTAAGGCTAATAGCATTGTTAACGGTAATGCCAATAAGCGGGAATCTACGCCCCCCCTTAAGGCAATACTCGCTTCGTGCTCCTCCGCAGTTGTTTTAAAATGATTCACATAATGCAGAACTAATTAATCCTGTCCTTGTCTGGCAAGATTAATTAGCTATGCTGTCTTAACAATTTTAAAACAACATAAAACAATGAAAAATTTATTCTTTATATTGCTGCTGCTCATATATACAGCAACAACAACGATCGGCATGTCACAAACACATGTCAATACCGATGCCAATATATCAGGGCATGTTATACTTTCTAATACGGGTGAACACCTACCTTATATACAGATATCAGTTATAGGGACGACAATAGGGACAACAACCGATGCCACAGGGCATTATTTTCTTAAAAACTTACCTGAAGGTAAATACAATATTAGAGCAAGTGGGATAGGTTATGCCCCACAAAGTTTCGTGGTGGTTTTTGAAGCCAATAAAACTATTGAAGTCAACTTTTCTCTTAATGAGGATACAATGGAGTTAGAGCAGGTGGTCGTATCTAGTAGCCGCAGCGAAATGAAACGCGCAAACAGTTCATCTTTAGTCAACGTCCTTACATACAAAACATTTGATGCTGTTGGGGCAAAATCATTAGTTGATGTTCTGGATTACCAACCGGGGATAAGGGTTGAGGATAATTGCCAAAATTGCGGTTTCATGCAGGTTCGTATTAACGGTCTTGACGGTCACTATTCGCAGATACTTATGAATTCTCGTCCAATATATTCAGCTCTCACAGGTGTTTACGGGTTGGAACAGATTCCTGCAAATGTAGTAGACAGAGTTGAGGTTGTAAGAGGTGGTGGTTCTGCTCTTTTCGGTGCTTCGGCAATTGGAGGAACAATTAATATCATAACTAAAGATCCGGTAAATAATAGTGCAGAGATTGCACACTCTTTAACTTCGATAGGGATAACATCAGCTTTAGATAACAACACGACATTAAATGCATCCGTAGTAACAGATAGTAATAAAGCTGGCATAATGCTATACGGACAAAACCGCATAAGGGACTCTTACGATACTGACGGCGATGGTTACAGTGAAATACCTATGTTACGTACTAAAACCATAGGGATGCGATCATTTATCAAAACCGGATCTTTTGGAAAATTGAATTTTCAATATCACGGCATAAACGAATTCCGTCGGGGGGGCAATATGCTTGACAAAATTCCTCATGAGGCTAATCTGGCTGAACAGACTAATCATAGTATTAACGGAGGCGAGATTAGTTATGACCTTTTTCTAAGAAATTACAAAGATAAGATCAATATATATTCTTCATTTCAGCATACAAAGAGAGATAGCTATTACGGCGGAGATAAAGATCCGAATGCTTATGGTAATACAACTGATTTAGTCGTTGTCTCCGGAGCACAATATACACATAAATGGAATAGACTATGGTTCTTGCCTTCAGAACTTGTATGCGGATTAGAGTACAACTACAATAATCTTACTGATGAATATCTGGGATACAATCAATATATATGTCAGAAGGTTAATATTATAAGCGGATATTTACAAAACGAGTGGCGTGATGAAAAATGGGGAGTTCTTTTAGGTTTGAGAGTTGATAAACACAATCTCATAAATAAGCCTATATTCTCTCCTCGGGTGAACTTTAGATACAACCCAAACAAGAGTTTTAATTTCCGTCTTACATACTCTTCGGGGTTCAGAGCTCCGCAGACATTTGATGAGGATCTTCACGTGGCGATAGTAGGCGGAAAAAGAGTAACAACAATATTGGCTTCTGATCTTAAGCAGGAGAGTTCTCAAAGTATTTCGTTCTCGGCAGATATGTATCGCACTTTCGGGCGGATAAAAACTAATCTTCTTGTAGAGCTTTTTTATACTGATTTAAAGGATATATTTGCAACTCGTATTGTATCAAAAGACGAGTTATCAGGGACTAACGTTTTAGAGCGTTATAACGGCTCAGGAGCACGCGTATTCGGAGCAAATATAGAGGCTAAATTTGGTTTATTTCCACAACTTCAGGTACAAGGGGGAGCAACAATACAGAGTAGCCAATATAAATCTCCGGAATATTGGAGTGAAGACAAATCTGTTCCACCTCAGACAAAAATGTTTCGCTCACCTAATGCCTACGGCTATATAATGGCTATATATAATCCTGTTAAGCAATTAACGGCGGCAGTTACCGGAACTTTTACCGGAACTATGCCCGTGCAGCACCTTATAGGTTCAGGGGTTAATAAAGATATTGCCGTTATGACACCCATATTTTACGACTTAAACATTAAGTTAGCTTATGATTTTAAAATTTATAGGAGCATAACCTTGCAATTGAATATTGCGGTAATGAATGTTCTTAATTCGTATCAAAAAGATTTTGATCAGGGGCATTTACGCGATTCAGGGTATATCTATGGACCTTCATCGCCAAGAAGTATTGCCGTAGGATTAAAATTGTCGATATAGCTCTATTAAAAGTGGTGAATTATATTATTTACTACAAGCTGAAAGCTATTTCAAAATAATCTGCAACGCAGAAAAGGAGAGTCCCATAAAAGTTTTATAAGACTTTTAGGGGACTCTTTATTGTAATCCTATGCAAATACCATATTACGACTAACCAAAATCATCATATAAAAGCATCTCTTTAGGTACACCCAGATTCCAAAGCATCTTTTTAACAGCTTCAGCCATAGGACCAGGTCCGCACATATAATACTCAATATCCTCTGGAGCATCATGTTGTTTAAGGTAATTGTCATATATTACTTGGTGTATGAATCCGGTATAACCAGTCCAATTATCTTCGGGCTGCGGATCTGACAGTGCTATATTGAATGTAAAATTAGGAAACTCCCTCTCTATTGCACGAAAATCCTCTTCATAGAATATTTCGCGTCGCGAACGTGCTCCATACCAATATGAAATCTTACGGTCAGTAGTCTTAAGCGTTCTGAACAGATGCAACAGATGTGAACGCAATGGAGCCATACCGGCTCCTCCACCTACATAAAGCATTTCTCGCTTCGTATCAAGAATATGGAATTCACCGTAAGGACCTGATACTGTTACTTTGTCTCCAGGTTTGCGGGAAAAGATATAAGATGAACATATTCCGGGATTAACACCAGCTCTCCATGTACACGTAGTACGGTCGAACGGTGGTGTTGCAATGCGAATGTTCAGCATAACTATATTCCCTTCGGCCGGGTGGTTGGCCATAGAGTAGGCACGATAGGTCTCTTCATCATTTTTGGCTACTAACCCCCACATCTTGAATTTACCCCATTCATCGCGGAATTTTTCATCAATATCCATGTCAGAGAACTTCGCTACATACTTTGGAACATCTATCTGAACATAACTTCCTGACCGGAAGTTAAGTGTCTCCCCTTTAGGGAGTCTAACAACAAACTCTTTTATAAATGATGCTACATTACGATTAGAGACCACTTCACATTCCCACTTTTTAATGCCGAGAACCTCCTGTGGAATCTTAACCTCTAAGTCATTTTTCACCTTAACTTGACAAGCAAGGCGGTAATCTTCTTTTATCTGTTTACGGTTAAAGAAGCCAACCTCAGTAGGAAGTATCTCCCCTCCTCCGTTCAAAACCTGACACTTGCACATTCCGCAACTACCCTGTCCGCCACATGCCGATGGAAGGAATATTTTATCATTAGAAAGTGTCGTTAACAACGAAGCTCCTGATTTTGTAATAACTTCGCGTTCTCCTTCATTGATATCTACCTTAACCTCACCCGATGGCACAAGTTTAGCCTTTGCTACAATCAGTATCGATACTAATATAAGAGTAATTGCAAAAAACGTAATTACAGCAACATAAATTGTAAGCATATTTATTTCCAATATCATCATTGTCAGAAATTTTAATCGTTAGAGTTTTATTCCGAGAAAGCTCATAAATGCTATTCCCATAAGTCCTGTTACAATAAAAGTGATTCCTATTCCGCGTAACGGTTTTGGAATATTGGAGTAGGCAAGCTTCTCTCTTACTGCGGCGATAGCAACTATTGCTAACCACCACCCTATCCCGGAGCCTACACCGTAGGCCGTAGCCTCGCCTACTGTGGAAAATTCACGCTGTTGCATAAACAATGCACCTCCGAGAATAGCACAATTGACGGCTATCAAGGGAAGAAATATACCCAAAGAACTATACAAAGAAGGCGAATATTTTTCAACGATCATCTCTACAAGTTGCACTATTGAGGCTATAACGGCGATGAAAAGGATAAGCGATAGAAAACTAAGATCGACATTCTCAAACGATGTTCCGAGCCATGTCATTGCCCCGGATTTCAGGACGTAATTTTCTAGCAGGTAGTTTACCGGAAGTGTTATTGCAAGAACAAACGTTACTGCTGCGCCCAACCCTATTGCGGTTTTTACATTTTTGGATACGGCCAGATAAGAGCACATGCCCAAAAAGTAGGCAAATACCATATTGTCTATAAAAATAGACTTTATAAAGATATTGAGTGATTCCATTTTCTTTCTCTTTCTTTGATATTATGCTTATTATTTGTCCTGTAAATCTTTATTATATGCACGGTGTACCCATATTATACAACCAACTACGATAAGTGCCATAGGTGGCAGTATCATAAGACCGTTGTTCTGGTAACCCATGTCATAAAATGCCTGCGGTATAACCTGACACCCGAATAGTGTGCCGGAACCTAATAGTTCGCGAAAAAATGCTATTACAACAAGTATAAGACCATACCCAAGACCATTACCTACGCCATCGAGAAATGATTCCCACGGACCATGCCCCATTGCATAAGCCTCGAGACGTCCCATAAGGATACAGTTGGTTATTATAAGACCTACAAATACTGAAAGTTGTTTGCTTACGTCATAAACATAAGCCTTTAGTATCTGGTCTACAATAATAACAAGAGCCGCAACAACAACAAGTTGCACAATTATACGAATACTATTAGGTATAGTGTTGCGTATAAGTGATATTATAACATTAGCAAAAGCCACAACAGCTGTCACCGACACTGCCATAACAAATGCAGGCTCAAGCTTTGCAGTTACAGCCAATGCTGAACAGATACCGAGTATCTGCACTATGACAGGATTATTCTTTGACAGCGGACCTAAAAGTGTCTCCCTATTTCTCTTTGATAGTAACATCTCTCTCAGTACTTATTTAGTTTGTAAAGATTCTAAAAATTTCACATAAGGGGTTAGCGCATTCTTTATCATAGCTTCAACGCCCTTGCTCGTTATTGTGCCACCAGATATTGCATCCACATAATCTGCACCATCTATCGGTTTTTGTCCCGATTTCTCCACTATAATAGGTTTAAATGTTCCGTCTATAAAAAGACGTTTACCGTCAAACTGGTCACAAAATCCAGGGGTCTCTATTTCGGCACCGAGTCCCGGAGTTTCTCCTTGATGTGCAAAGAATGCACCGTAAACAGTCTTTCCGTCACTATCCACTGACAAATATCCCCACAACGGACCCCAAAGTCCGGCACCATAAAGCGGAATGATATATTTAAGGCTACCGTTATCTAATTTTGCGACAAAGACAGGCAACATACGCTTATTGGCAGGCAATTTAACTTGTTCTGAAATCTTAACCTCAAAAGCATCTTCCCCTTTTATCACCTCTCCGACTTCATTAATTACAAAACTTTCAGTTATATATTTTTTGTATTTTTGCTGAGCATCAGATGCATCAGATGTAATCCTGACGGAATTCAATATCTGCTTCATCTTGTCTATCTCTATGTTACGAGTCTGCGGCTCCTTAAGACTCAACGATGTGAACGCAAGAACTGCCGCCACAACAATTACCATTACTGAAGCGTATATTACGGTATATGTATTTGACTGCTTATCCATTGATCATTCCTCCCTGTTTAACACGTTTAAGCCTGTTTTTTATATTAGCCTCAACAACAAAATAGTCTATAAGTGGCGCAAAAACGTTCATAAACAGAACAGCTAACATTGCTCCCTCTGGGTAGCCATTATTATAAAGACGTATTATTATTGTCATTACACCAATCAGAAATCCATAAATATATTTTCCAAGGGTAGTTCTGGCTGCGGTAACCGGATCGGTAGCCATAAATACCGCGGCAAAGGCAAAACCTCCAAGGCAAAGCTGATCCTCAGGCAAAAGTATTGACCCCGGATATACCGCACTTGAAAATGTATGAGCAATAAGCCCCATAACATATCCTCCGGCAAATACCGACACAATTATACGCCAGTTGGCTATACCGGCAAAAAGTAGTATTGCCGCCCCGATAAGGATTGCAAGTGTAGATGTTTCGCCAATTGAACCCGGTATCAGCCCGAAGAACATATCCCACGAGGAGAGAGGATGCCCTAAAGTGTTTGTGAGTACAACATCTCCTCCAGTCTGCGTGGCAACTTGACCTAATGGTGTAGCACCTGAAAATCCCTCCACTATCTTTCCTGCGCCAATGCCGAAAGTATCGGAAGTGCGTATAAATACAGAGTCTCCTGACATCTTAGAAGGATATGCGAAGAATAGGAACGCACGAGTTATCAATGCTACATTAAAAATATTCATACCTGTTCCACCGAATATCTCTTTGGCAAATATCACCGAAAATGCAGTAGCAACGGCTATCATCCAAAGAGGTGTATCTATGGGGACTATCATAGGGATCAGCATTCCTGTAACCAAAAATCCCTCTTGTATCTCATGTCCACGTATCTGAGCTGATATAAACTCTATTCCCAAACCTACTGCGTAAGATATTACTATTTTGGGTAGTACGGCAAGAAAACCGAAAAGAAACATCATTAAAATTCCTGTTCCACCTTCACCTATTGCAAGGTAATGTTGGTAACCAACGTTATACATACCAAACAGTAAGGCAGGCATAAGTGCGATAAGCACAATGGTCATTGTACGTTTGCTGTCTACTGAGTCATGTATATGGACTCCCGTTTTTGAAGTCGTATTAGGTACAAACAGGAATGACTCAAACCCCTCAAATACAGATCTGAACATGGCAAACTTACCACCAGGTTCAAAATTGGGTTTAATATTATCAATATATTTTCTTAATCCATTCATATTCTGTGATGATATATATCGGTTAATTCATCTCTTTCATCAATTCATCCAATCCGTTACGGATTATCTGTTGCAGAGGGAGTTTTGACGTATCGACAAATTCGCATAATGCAAAATCTTCTGGTGCGACCTCATATATACCGAGGTTTTCCATTTTGTCAATATCGAAAGCTATTACTGCTTTTATAAGGAATTCGGGGAGAATATCCATCGGAAAGACCTTGTCATATTCACCTGACATTATTATTCCGCGTTCACCACCTCGTATGCGGGCATCTATATTATATCTCTTTTTACTACCTGACAACCATGAACAGAACGTATGACTTAAACTAAATTTACCTAATCCGGGAGTAGCCCAACCGAAAAATTCATTGCAATCGTCACCTTCTGGTATTACTGTAATCTGAGAAGAGTATGCTCGAAGAAAATCGTCTTTCGCAACTTTTGTTCCGGTAAGCACATTACCGCTTATTATACGCTGGTGATGTCCGGTATTTTTAAGGTTATTGCCTATAAGCGAACTTATTGACGCTCCAAATACACACCTAAGATACGTAGGGCGTTCAACCTCCGCGCCTGTCAGTGCAATAACACGGGTAAAATCAGGTTTGCCTGTATTAATAAGTCGTCCTATCATAAGAAGATCGAAAGCCGATATTGTCCAGACCGTCTCCCCTTTATTAACAGGCGCTATGGCTGCAATCTGCACACCTACATTTCCGGATGGGTGACACCCATCAAATTTAGCTACTTCACAACCGGTCACCTTTATTGATTCGTCTGAAGCTCTGACGCTCAGATAGACCTTTCCATCGGTAAGTTTTGCCAACGCATCTATCCCGGCCTGAAGGGCTTTCTCTTCACGTTTAAGCACCAGATTAAAATCAGGAGCCAAAGGAGCGGAATCAAAAGCTGTTACAAAAATATCGCGCGGAGTATCTGTTGGATTTGCTATTATATCATAAGGACGCTGTTTAATAAACGGAAAGAGTCCGGCATTAAGCAGTATACTTTTTACTTGATCACGGTCAATACTTGCGATATTAAAAGCGCCGAAATCTACTGCCTCTGATTTTCCGTCAGATTTAACAACAATATTCAGTACTTTACGCCTTTCTCCACGGTTAACGGCAACAATATCACCGCTTACAGGCGATACGAATTGAATTTCAGGACGATTTTTGTCACACATAAGCGGTGTTCCCACTTTAACATTATCGCCACATTTTACAAGTATTTTGGGTATTACGCCGTGAAAATCGTCAGGAACGAGTGCATAAAAATCACTCTTTTCCGAATTTATTATAACTTTATCCGCATCTCCAGCTAACGGTATATCCAGTCCTCTCTTTATCTTTATTACATCTGCCATATTACATAACGGATTTTTCCGAGCACAAAGGTATAATATTTTAAAATAATACAAGCATTTATTAAAGATTTTTTTCTTTAATCTGGCAAATTGTTTGACAGTACGTAAAAATTCAGTACTTTTGCTTTAAATAGGTAGGGTTTCACACAAAAACAGATGATGCTTCTGCATCCGGATTGTAATATCTTTACTTATGACAACAAATACTTTTGCTAAAATATGAATTTACCTCTTGATTTTATATCGGGGATGCAACGGTTGCTTGGGGACGAATATTTGCGTTTCGCTTCGGCTTTAGATACTCCCCCTCCTGTCTCGGTAAGAATTAACCCTCTGAAATGCTGCTGTCCCACAAAAAAATCGGAGCCTGTGCCGTGGTTAGGTGAAGGGGCATATCTAAAAGAGCGCATCCCTTTCACGTTCGATCCCCTATTTCATGCCGGGCTGTACTATGTGCAGGAAGCTTCATCAATGTTCGTAGGACATATTCTGAAAGAGTTGATTAAAGACCCCGTATCAGTGCTTGATCTCTGCGCAGCCCCAGGTGGCAAGACGACATTAGCCCTCTCTACTCTCCCTGAAGGAAGTTTTGTGGTAAGCAATGAGTATGTTGCATCGAGAGCAAATATTCTTGCCGAGAATATTATGAAGTGGGGCTATACGAATTGTGCCGTTACAAACAATACTCCAACCGATTATGGACGCTTGCAACATTCATTCGATGTTATTCTTGTAGATGCTCCATGTTCAGGCGAGGGGATGTTCCGTAAAGAACCGGATGCTTTAGCCCAATGGTCAAAACAGGGCGTCTTAGCATGCGCGACAAGACCGAAATCTATACTTTCAAACGTATGGAGTGCATTACGCCCCGGTGGAGTACTCGTAGACAGTACATGTACGGAGAATATCACAGAGACTGAAGATATACATGAAACTTTCGGTGCAGAACCGTTGCCTGTACTTGATCTGCCTGAGTCATGGTGTATAATGCCACAACTGAAAGGCGATATTCCGTTTTATCGTTTTATGCCACAGAGAACTATTGGCGAGGGATTTTCTGTAACTATTCTGCGTAAGCCTAAAAACGAAACGTATATGCCATATAAGCCTAAATTTAAAAAAGCCGAAAAGGCAAAAATTACTGAAGAGATAAAAAGGTATATTCAAAATCCAAAACATTATGATTATACACTATATAATGATACTGTTTTTGCTCTGCCTCTAGAGTTTAGCACAAATATGCAACTCCTTGCGGGGATGAATATTCTGCATTATGGAATAGCCGTTGCATCTTGTAAAGGAGGTAATTTACAGCCACATCAGTCGTTAGCTCTCTCCTCTGCTTTTAATTCTGACGCATCAGACTCAATGCCTCTATCACTTGCCGAGGCACGCTCGTATTTGCGCCGTGAATCGCTTACTTTGCCAAATATCCAACACGAGTACAGAATAGTAACTTTTTTAGGTAGACCGCTCGGTTGGATAAAATGTGTAGGAACAAGAGCTAATAACCTTTACCCACAGGAGTGGCGGATACGTAGCAGATACACCCCCGATAACGACAATATTCTTGGTATTACTCTTTGTTGCGAAAACTATTAAAAAACAAAACATCTACAATTAATATACAATATTATTCTCACATACTTCCGTTACGCAAACAATCAGTTATGCTATTTTAATAGAGCCGGATTAAAAAATAAATTGAGGACATCCTCAATTACAGATCATTGTCCCACACAACAAACAGAGTGCATAGTTACTTCATATAAAAAAGAGACCCGATAGATTTATTCTACTGAACTTTTATATACTTTTGCATCCGTTTTCAGGTAAAGGTAAAAGATGAACTAATGGGTGAAAAAAAAAGCTTATTGTTGGAAGTAGGAAAATTTATCGAAGATTATTCCGCGCACATGATGGGTTGCGGAGTACATACTTCAAGAGTTATTCGCAGTACAAAACGCATTGGTGAGGCACTAGGTTATACGGTAAAAATAAGTATTTTTCAGAAGAGTATTATATTGGCTTTACACAACAATGAGAATAACGAATCATATAATGAAGTTGTAGATATTCCTAATCTACCGATAAGTTTTGAACATAATTCTTCTCTGAGCGCACTAAGTTGGGAGGCATACGATAATCATTTATCTATTGAAGAATTACGCGATAAATACAATAAAATAATCTCTGCCCCCGCAATAAATCCACAGCTTGTACTCATTTTGACAGGATTTGCAAACGCATCATTTTGCCGGCTGTTCGGTGGAGACTGGTTATCAATGGGAATAGTGTTTATAGCAACAATTATCGGGATGTTAATAAAACAGCAAATGGCATCACGAATGGTGAATCATTATATCACATTTATAATGTCAGCATTCATAGCCTCACTGTGTGCATCAACGGCATTGGCATTCAACACCACATCAGAGATAGCCTTAGCTACAAGTGTACTTTATCTTGTACCTGGAGTACCTCTTATAAACGGTGTAATAGATATAGTAGAGGGGCATATCCTTTCCGGGTTTTCCCGATTGGTACATGCCTCATTGCTGATATTCTGCATAGCCATAGGGCTATCATTCACTCTTTTATTAGTTAAAAACGGCCTATTATGATAACAACAGAAATTATCTCCGATGCTATTTTCGCAGCTATTGCCGGAATAGGATTCGGTGCAATATCAAATCCTCCCGTAAGGGCATTCCTCCATATTGCTTTACTAGCGGCAATAGGGCATGCCAGCCGTTACTGTCTTATGAACATTGCCGGAATAGACATAGCCACAAGTTCTATGATATCCGCACTACTAATAGGATTTGGTAGCCTGTGGTTGGGCAAAAAATCCCGCTGTCCAATGACAGTACTCTACATCCCGGCACTACTGCCGATGATCCCGGGAAAGTTCGCCTATAATATGGTTTTCTCACAATTCATGTTCTTACAGACAATGGCTGATCCGATAGAAAAGACAAAATATATGGAGATGTTCTTTTCAAACACTATGGTCACATGTAGCGTAATATTTATGCTTGCTGCCGGTGCTACCGTCCCCATGTTTCTATTACCAAAATATGCCTATTCAATAACAAGACGTAAAAAGGCAAAAATGACAGAAGAGTGAAATATAAGTCGCTACTTAAAATATTAAGGGGACAAACGTGACAAAAATATCCCGGCGACCCAATAATTACTATGAATTTCATGATTTTTTATATACTTTTGTACCGCTACAAAAGAAAATAGATATGCCGATGCAAATATCATCGGATCTCTTTAATATGGCCCCGTAGTTTAGTGAATAGAACGTCAGATTCCGGTTCTGAAGGTCATGGGTTTGAATCCCGTCGGGGTCACAGAAACAGTTTCACAATGATTATCCAAAATCATTATGAAGCTGTTTTTTCATCCACTCCCTACTAGTCAATTATCCTTATTAATATAACATTATATGTTATGCATATCTGTTTAGTTCAGATTGTTTTGCCATACATTGTTTTATTTTGTTCCGCTTTTTTGTCTGTAAATCGTCCGTATTTTTGATATTAGGATTTATCTTGATTAGTAATGCTTACGGCGCCGCTTCGTAATTTTACGACGTGAAACAGCCTTTGAAATGGCGAAAAAAGCTAATGCGGCAGCTATTACAATGCCTAAAATCATAAAAAACCAGAACACCTCTTGAAATCCCATAATTGTTGTACTTTTTATTGTATAACAAATAGGAACAGGAGATGTTCTGGTTTTTTAAAGTATATCCTTTTTTTTTATAAAGACATTACTTTTTAAACACTTTTACCACAAAGTCTATACCTAATGCTACTGCTACGCAAAGTGTTATCCAACCCCATGTGCCAAGCGTAAGCGGTTCAACGCGGAAGGCTTCGCCTCCAAACTGCACTATCAATATCTGTCCGGCAAATATAAGAAAAGCTACAAGTAGAAATGGTATCGGATATATGTTCTTCAAACTATCGCCTTTTTCACGCTTTGCCGCATACCCGCGAACAAAAAACATATTAACAAACTGCATCATTACAAAAACTGTAAAAAAGAGTGTCATATTATAATTATTAACGGTGCCGGTAGTAATAAATCCTGCTAACATACCGAGTAGGACTGTAACAAATACGGCAGATGTTGCAAGCATACGGTGGAACATGGTCTTGTTTATTATGAAATCAGAGTTCTTGCGCGGAGTCTCCTTCATAACGTTATTTTCAGGACGTATTGATGCAAAAGCCATTGCTGCAAACGTATCCATTATTATATTTACCCAAAGCATTTGCATCACTGTAAGTGGCGGTTCTGAAGCAAACAACACACCTATAAAAACCACTGCCAATGCCACAATATTTACGGTAAGCTGAAACAGCATGAAACGTTGTATATTGCGGTAAAGTGATCGTCCCCACATTACAGCCATCGCTATACTGCTGAATGAGTCGTCCAAAAGCGTTATATCGCTCGCCTCTTTTGCAACTGCCGTGCCTGTCCCCATAGACAGCCCCACGTGTGCCTGATTCAACGCTGGAGCATCATTGGTTCCATCTCCTGTTACTGCCACAACTTCACCTGCTTTTTGCAAAAGCTGTACAAGACGCTGTTTATCGGTTGGGCGCGCGCGGCACATTATTTTAAGTTTCTTTGCGCGTTCAAAAGCCTCTTCGTCAGAGAGTGCCTCAAAATCACTGCCGGCAATTATATTTTCATCCGTATCTGTGCTGCACCATATACCTATCTGCCGTCCTATCTCGCGTGCGGTAGCCGATGTATCTCCGGTAACTATCTTCACTTTTACGCCGGCATTTATACAACGTTGAACGGCAGCCGGAACATCCTGTCGTATAGGATCGGATATAGCTACAAAACCTAAAAATATCAAACCACTTTCGGCAAGCTCCTCTATTGGACGGTTATCGTCATCTGCAACATTTTTGTATGCAAATGCAAGTGTCCGCATGGCTTTGTTTTGGAACTCCGCCAATTCTGTCGATACACCCCCTCTATATCCGTCTATGGCATCTACTCCAGATGGTGTAAGCACACTTGTGCATTTCCCTGTTATAATTTCTGGTGCTCCTTTCAGATAAAGCATATTAGCACCGGTTACGGCAGACCTCACTAAGGTTGCCATATATTTGCGCTGTGTAGAGAATGTAAGCTGTTTATGAACTTCGACAGAATTGCGCAATGGACGATAATCTACACTATTATCACGCAGGAAATTAAGCAATGCGCCCTCAGTTGGGTTCCCCAATGCAGAGGTATTTCCGTTGACATCCGTACCGAGTTGTGCTGTGGTATTTGTCGCTATTCCTTCTGTAAATATACGGCTGTTTTCGCTGTTGTCAATGTTCCCTCCCGTTGTTGCAAATAACTTAAGATATTCAACAGACATTCGGTTTTGAGTAAGTGTTCCTGTTTTATCGGTGCAGATAACGGTTGTTGCTCCCATTGTTTCAGAAGCATGTATTTTACGCACAAGGTTATTAGTTTTAAGCATCCTGCGCATATTAAGTGCAAGACTCAACGTTATGCTCATTGGCAGACCTTCAGGAACAACTACTACAATTAGTGTAACAGCAACCATAAAGGCATCTACAATATGTTTTATTATGTTTACATCAAGCCAAGCTTCGGAACTTAATGGCGAAACAAAACCTGTGAAAAGTGAAACTCCAACATAGATTATTGCTGCAACGACCAACGCTAAAATGGTAAAAAACGTCCAACTACGCGAACAGAGTTTATTTAATTTTTCGGCTTTTATTTTAAAAATAGAGAGAGTCCGTAATATTGCAGGCAAAAATACTCGCGACATGGCTATCATAAGGAATACTAACAACGAGGTCAGCATAATTTTATGTTGTGTTGTAACACTTCCTATTGGCGCAGATTGTATCTCTTTTAAAACCATTATAAAAAAGGTGAATACTCCCAACACCACAGCCACTCCGCTTATAAGACCGGCAAGATTCGTAAGTTGACGGTTCAACGGTGTCTCCTCCTCAACTGTACGCGTAGCATTCTTGGCAACTTGACCGTACTGAGTTGCATCTCCTACTTTTTCTACCTGCATTATACCGTGTCCGTCAAGGACAGCTGTCCCGCGCAGCACCATATTTGATGGATAGGTTGCCTCCTTATCAAAATCCTCTGGATCAACCGTCTTCTCTATCATCAACTCCCCTGTAAGTGTCGATTCGTCTATTTGTAATGACATGGCTTTAAGAAGTAATCCATCTGCAGGAATTTCATCTCCGGCTTCTATCATTATTATATCACCAACAACAATATCGCGTTTGGGTATTTCTGTTATCTTACCATCGCGCATGACACGCACAGGATTGTCATCATTCACCTTAGTAAGTATCTCAAACTTCTTACTCGCATCCCGCTCAAAATAAAATGATATTCCGGTTGCCAGAATTATTGCCGAAAATATACCTATCGGTTCTTCAAATCCTCCTTCTACTAAAGATATCCCTAAGGAGACGACTGCTGCGGCAATCAAAATTCTTATTATCGGATCATTAAATTTCTCAAAAAAGAGCCTCCACATGGAGGTTTTTTTTGCTGGGGTTATAAGATTATTTCCATTTTTTGCCCTGCTGTCTTCAACTTGCGCAGGAGTCAGGCCTCTATACTCAGTCTGTTCCATCTACCTTTTTATCTTTATTAATTTAAGTACCATAGCCGTTCTTGCCGGCAGGTAAAGTTTAATCCATTCTTTGTTATCGTTCTTATAAAGAGGATCGAAATTTGTAAAATGAGCTATCGTGTCATCAACACGACCAAACCCTCCAAAACATGGCGAATCACTGTCAAGCTCCATCGTATAACTTCCTTTGGGGACAAGCATTCCGTAATCGGTAAATGATTTTAAGGGATTGAAATTAAATACGAATAATAACTCTTTGCGCATAAAAGCCAATATCTGGTCTCCATCATTATCCCAAATTTTTGTTATTGGGGAGGAGGAAAAATGCGACATATTTTTTACTGTTCCAATCATAGCCTTGTCAAAGGCGTTAAGGTATGAATATTTCAAATCTTCCCTATCTACTAAACTCCATTGACGGCGTGCATACTTGTATGACCATCCGTTTCCTTGCCGCGGGAAGTCTATCCACTCCGGGTGACCGAATTCGTTACCCATAAAATTAAGGTATGCGCCACCGTTGGTTGCAAGAGTGACAAGTCGTACCATTTTGTGCAATGCCTCTCCTCGCTCAATAATCATATTATTATCACCCTTACTCATGTGCCAGTACATCTGGTCATCCATAAGACGGAAAATTATAGTTTTATCACCTACAAGAGCCTGATCATGGCTTTCAGCGTAATTTACAGTCTTCTCATCTGAACGACGATTTGTTAGCTCCCAATATATAGATGTTGGGGTCCAATCCTCATCTTTTTTCTCTTTTATTGTCTTTATCCAAAAATCCGGAATACCCATTGCCATACGATAATCAAATCCAAGTCCACCGGCATTGATACTGTTTGCCAAACCCGGCATTCCGCTCATCTCCTCGGCGATAGTTATTGATTTAGGGTTAACTTCATGTATAACACGGTTTGCAAGTGCCAAATAAGCTATGGCACTCTCATCCTGTCCTCCGTCAAAATAATCGTCATAACAACAGAAGGGTCTTCCCAGCCCGTGATCGTAATATAACATTGATGTAACGCCGTCAAACCTGAATCCGTCAAACCGGTACTCTTCTAACCAGTATTTACAATTGGATAACAGAAAGTGCAAGACTTCGTTCTTACCATAATCAAAGCATAAAGAGTCCCATGCGGGGTGTTCTCGACGTTCTCCTTCACAAAAGAACTGATTATATGACCCATCGTAACGTCCCAAGCCCTCAACTTCATTTTTTACAGCATGTGAATGTACAATATCCATTATTACAGCGATTCCGTTTTTGTGCGCTTCATCAACTAATTTCTTAAGCTGTTCAGGCGTTCCAAAGCGCGATGAAGCAGCGAAAAAGCTGGATACATGATAACCGAAAGATCCATAATACGGATGCTCTTGTATGGCCATTATCTGTATTGCATTGTAGCCACCCTCAATTACACGCGGAAGGATATTTTCCCTAAATTCATCATAAGATCCTATCTTCTCACCCTCTTGTGCCATGCCTATATGGCACTCGTATATGAGCAATGGGTCTGATTTTGGCGTAAAACTCTTCTTGGCAAATTTATACGGTTTTTCAGGGTCCCATACTTGAGCTGAAAATATATATGTCTTTTCGTCCTGAACTACTCTTGTTGCCCAAGCCGGAACACGCTCTGCGCTCCCACTGTTCCAATGCATGGAGAGTTTGTAAAGATCTTCATGATGTAGTTCGTCTTTATTCAGGTTAATTTCCCATACTCCATTATCCTTGCGCGTAAGCCGAAAACGCTCTGCTTCACGCCATTCTGAAAATTGACCTATCAAAAATATTTCCGTTGCATTAGGCGCCCATTCCCTAAGTACCCATCCACCGCCTTTAACGCGGTGAAGCCCAAAATAAAGATACCCATCGGCAAATTCCGAAAGTGAAATTTTACCGCCTGTCAGATCCCTCTCCTTATTGGCAATAAACTCATGTCTCCTCTCTATTACGGCAGAAAACGGAGAAAGCCAAGGATCGTTCTTTACAATGTCAAGTTCCATGTTATTTATATTACTATATCTTCACCTTTACAACCGCCTTTTTTATCATTGTGCGTGAAATACCGGGAGCATGTGCATCTTCGGGAAAAAACAGGATGTATTCGCCATGAGTTATATTGATATAAGTTGTAGGTTCGTCTTCGTAAAAACGAATATCATTTTCAATGTCATAATCACCTGCCGGTAAACTTAAATTTGATGCACTCTTCCATCCGATGGTTTCAATCACGTTAATAGGTATCTGTATGTCAATATACCGTGTGTGTGTCTCTAATTTTGCTTCACCAGCCAACTTACCGCCAAATTCTGATATAGAAGCATAAATATCATTGCCGTCTATATCAATACGTCCTGGCTGCGAAGAGCGGAAATCGAAACTCTTTATAAAATCGAACGCTTTTTTAAAACGTGGATTAAGTTTCTCTATCAAAGCAGAATTCTCTATTACATCTAAAATCATAATGTTAATAAATTATCTAATTTATATTTTATAAAAAAAGATCATTTTATATATGTATTTTTTGATTTTTGATCTGAAGCAAAGATAACGGTTTATTTTAAATTAAGTGATGAAAAAATGATTATTACCATATTTACAATACAATATTTATAAGCATTTCGGCATAGTGAGCTATGAAATAAACATTGTACAGATGATAAAAGGTGATGAACTGCGTATTGAAATTGCATATTATACAAAAACTGATATAATGATTAAATAGGTTTCGTAATGTATTTATCCTGTTCATGCAGATATGATGTGAGGGAGATCTAATATGTTATACAAGTGGTATTTATGGGTATATTAGATACGTATCAAAGGTAGACTGTGAATTTAAAAATAACTATTTGTATTATTGATATTGATGAAATATTTGTACCTTCGCAATAGATTTAATGAATTGAGTGTATGAATGTAGATATTGAGGAGAGTTGGCGCAACCGCCTGCAATCAGAGTTCGAGAAACCGTATTTTTCTATTCTTACGGATTTTATACGTGCAGAATATTCTCGCACAACTGTTTACCCTCCGGCAAAGTTGATATTCAACGCATTTAATTCTTCTCCTTTCGATAATGTAAAGGTTGTTATAATAGGGCAAGATCCGTATCATGAACCGGGGCAGGCACACGGATTGTGTTTTTCGGTAAATGCCGGAATAAATTTTCCACCCTCACTCAAGAATATATTCAAAGAGATAAACGATGATCTTGGTAGCTGTCAGTCGGCTGACGGCAACCTGCAACGCTGGGCTGAACAAGGAGTGTTGCTACTTAACGCCACACTTACAGTAAGGGCTCATCAAGCCGGCTCACATCAGGGCAAGGGGTGGGAGGAGTTTACCGATGCTGTCATACACAGGCTTGCCGAGGAGAGAGAACATATCGTATTCTTGCTCTGGGGTTCATACGCGCAAAAAAAAGGGGCGTTTATAGACCGGAACAAGCATCTTATACTTTCATCCCCACATCCGTCTCCACTCTCAGCTCACCGGGGATTCTTTGGTAATAAGCACTTCAGCCGTACAAATGATTATCTTATACAACATGGCATAAAATCCATAAAATGGTAATGAATAATACAATAGATATAGATGAAAGGGTACAACGTGCCGTATCCTATTTTAAAAGCGGTTACAACTGTTCTCAATCTGTTTTTATGGCTTATGCTGATATTTTTGAGTTGGATGAGAAGTTTGCAGCGCGTATTTCGGCTCCGCTTGGCGGAGGTATGGGGCGACTGCGAGAGGTTTGCGGCGCGGTAAGCGGATCTTTTCTTCTGGCAGGTCTTAAATATCCTGCTGACGACCCTCTTGATAGGGCAGCTAAGACAAAAAACTATGCCGTAGTGCAAGAGCTTGCTTCTAAATTTCGCGAAAAAAACGGATCTATTATATGTCGCGATCTGCTGGGATTACAGGGCGAAGTAAAAGAGTCGCATATTCCAGCTGAACGGACAACGGATTACTACAAGCGTAGACCGTGTGCTGAATATGTTGCTGTTGCCGCACGTATAATAGGCGAAAAATTAAATGAAGAGTAGCAGGCTCAGGTTATCTACTATCTGGAAGTAAGACACCGCGATATTCCAATAAGCCGGTCGTAACGCTCTCCCGGTCGGCGATGGTATACATTTACGCGGTATTCGTTACTTGTCTGGTACTTGTTTCCCTCAATTACGGAACTTTTTCCCTTTGTTTCCCCTTTGGGAACAAACAGATATTGGTAGTTATATGAACCTTGTTTCAACATGACTATTTTTTCGTACATACCTGTTTTTGGATTCAGCATCATACGCATGCGTTCTCCAAAACGATTCTCCGCCAACTCCCCGTCAATATAAATATCTCCTGCCGGCAGAAGCATACCTTGTGTGTCTAATGTGAAATGAACTACAAAATAATCACCCTGTGTATCGCTATTCTCTTCATAATCACTTTCGCGTATAAGGTATTTCCCGTGTTGTGTCTCATCATACTGGTAGCTATTTTCTGTCCGAGGCCGATCAGTCTCCAATATTGCGTGATAATATGGATCGAAATATGCTAACCGTTCAACACGCATCCCTTTAAAACGACTATTCACAGTCTCAAATCTGCGGTATTCATTTCCTGCCTCAAATATAAGATCACGGTTATGCTCGTAAACAATTTCATTATTGTTGAAATATTGAGGAGTTGAGACGAATGCCATATTATCAAGCCTGTTATTCTGCATTACATATATCTTAAGGTCGCTCGTAGGATTGACTATATCATAGTTACGGCGCGCTATTCTGAATGATACCTGCTGAAACTCTCCAGTATAACCGACGTCTGTCCTTGAATTGGCATCACAGTCTATTTTTACGGCATCTTCACTTACTGAGAAACAGGCATACAGCAACGGCTGTTTTCTGTCGTTTTGAGGATATACCACTACGGCATAATTTCCGGATACTTTAAAGGATATCTCACTATTAGGAAGTTGTAATTTGTAGTTAACATAGCTACGTCTTGTATTGAACGAGAGCGCCCAATCGCTTAACTGTTGTACATCAAAGCCATTAATATATTCAAGCGTAGAGAGAAGTGATGGTTTCCAGTTGGCATTACAGTGTATTACGCTGTAACTCAAATCTTCCTGTTCATCGCCAAATAGATCGAACGATATATTGATATGGTCGTCTCTTCCTAATTCTATTACAGGAGGGGAAATAAATCCGCGATTAGACATCACCTGTAATGAGTGTATTCTATCATCGAGGCTTGTTGTCCGATAGGTAATATTATCTTGTGCGACCGTATGTGCTACGGTTAAAATAAATAATATTATGATATATATATATCTGCTCATCTCGTTATTGTACTATATTAGTTTAACGCAGCATTATCTATCTTATTGTAGGTGTGATATTTGGTTACCATTTTACTATTACAGATGCGCCTGCCACATCACCTGCAATAGGAGGTTTAATTTTTGTTACTTCAATTTTTCCACCGGTTACCTGTGGAAAGTTCTTCTTGACAGCCGCCATTATACGCCCCGCAACGTTTTCGATAAGGTTGGATGGCATCATCATTTCACATTTTACGATATCGTAAAGATCGGCATAGTTAATTGTATCATTAATGGAATCACTATTCATTGCGGCAGAAATATTGAAACAGACTTTTATTTTTACTTTATAGTTGTTCCCTATTTTACGCTCCTGCATGGTTGTGCCATGATATGCGTATATTTTAATATCTGCCAGTTCTATAAAACTTTTAAATTCAACCATTTTTTCAGTTTTTTAGTCTTAGTTTATTTGAGGCAAAGATAGTGTATGCTGGGCTAAATACATAAAAATAGATCTATATATAAAAAATATTACTCTCTTAAACGTTCAAATAACCTGGATTTTTCACTCTATTACACTATCTTTGTGGCATTATGGACGGAATACTATATCTTATCCCTGTAACTTTAGGAGACACCCCAATAGACAAGGTTCTTCCTTCGTACAACAACAGCATAATATCGGAGATAAAGCATTTTATAGTTGAAGATATACGCTCGGCAAGACGCTTTCTCAAAAAATCTTCCCCCGATATAGTAATTGACGACCTTACTTTTTACACGCTTAATGATCATACGCACCTTGAAGATATGGACAGTTATTTGCAGGCTATTAAAAGTGGCTGCGATATAGGGATTATATCGGAAGCCGGTTGTCCGGCAATTGCTGATCCGGGGGCTAATATTGTGGAGATAGCCCAGAAGAGGGGTATTAAAGTAGTTCCACTTGTAGGTCCGTCTTCAATATTGATGTCGCTGATGGCATCAGGCTTTAATGGACAAAAATTTACGTTTAACGGATATATACCAATAGAGGCGGAAGAACGTAGCAGGAGCCTTAAGGCTCTTGAATTAAGGGCTTATAATGAAAACAATACACAAATATTTATAGAAACTCCATACCGCAATAATAAAATTCTGGATGATATTCTACGGACGTGCCGTCCTCAAACACAGTTATGTATTGCTGCAAATATATCGTGCGAGGGTGAGTTTATAAGAAGTATGTCAGTAAAAGAGTGGAGTACAAAAAAACCGGATATAAATAAGATCCCTACCATATTCCTAATTTACAAATAAAGCAAAGGGGGCAATTGTAATTTATATCAGATATTCAGTATTTTAGCGCTGTTATTCTCTGCTGAAATGCTCGTATTTGGGTGCTGTCGGGACATAGTCGTCACTATCCCATAATGTACTTGTAATCATTAGATCTGCACTGTAACGGTTACAGGCAATAGGGACATTGTGTATACGGCATTGGCGAAGGAGCATTTGTATATCTGCCTCATGCGGTTGGGCATTAAGATCGTCTATCAAGAATACGGCAAGGTCTATCTGATGATTTACAACCATTGCAGCAATCTCGGCATCCCCACCCAAAGGACCTGAGTTTTTACATATTACATCCGCCTCTATATTGTGTTCTTCAAAAGCTTTTTTTATTAGGCTTCCTGTTGTGCCGGTACATATCAACTGATGATGTGAAAGCAATTCGGCATTATGTATAGCCCACTCTACAATATCTGCTTTCCTTTTGTCATGTGCCACAAGGGCGATAGTCAATCTCTTTTTCATATTAATATTTTATTTTTTCCGCCACCGGCAACCACGGTAAACATAGTTTCGGGATGGAAGTTTTTTTGTGCAATATCTAATAACGCGGTTGATGAAACATCGTTCACGGCTTCTGACTTTCTGTCGAAATAGTCAAACGGGAGCATATTTACTATCATCGTAATAAGAGCGTCTGCAAGTGTAAAACGATTATCGAAAGTACGGGCAAGCTCTCCAAGCATATATCCCTTCACGGTTTTAATTTCCGATTCTGAAATTTTCTCTGCGCAAAGTCTCTCAATTTCTCTAAACGTCTCTTTAATAAGATCACCGGTGAAATCTACGGCACTCTGCGCCGAAATGCTTATATATGCAGCATCAGGCATCCCTATTATCCATGAATTTATTCCGTATGTATAACCTTTGTCTTCTCGGATATTTTTCATAAGACGGCTTCCAAAATATCCTCCTAACACAGTGTTTAAAATTATAAGTTGCATATAATCTGGATTATCCCGATTTATAACAGTACCGCCAATACGTACTGCACACTGCAATGCGTCATCTTTTTCAATGTGCGAGAATCTTTTTTTATCTCTATTGTCAGCAATTGTCATTACAATATCCTGCTTTTTGCTACCTGTTTTTATATTGCACAACAAATTCATGAGTTTTGATATCATGGCATGGTTTATACAACCCGAAAAGACAACAGAACAACATTCGGCCACATAATAAAGGTTGTGGTACTCTTTTAATAAATCAGGCGTAAGCCGGCTAAAATCTGTGAACGAAGCTGTTACGCCGTATGGATGAGAGCCAAAAAGCATCTCTCTAAATCTTCGCCCTGACATAAATTCTTCTTTCGTCTCTTTTACTTTGAACTCTTCTTCACCTTTTATTTTATACAGCGATAAATCTCTTTTGCTGAACCGTGGTTTAATCATCAACTCTATAAACAACGGTAGTAATCTATCGAATGAGGTGTTAGGGGCATATAGAGTAAATATTGTATAATGGTACGATACAGATTTTTGCATCCATCCGCCGTAAAAGTCAAGAATATCGGATACCTTGGCCGATGTATGAGTTGTTGTTGACTCACACATTGCAGATGCTGTTGCAGAAGCCTGCAGATTAAGCCGTTGTTCGTAACTTCCGTGCATAAATATTACATCTGTACGTGTAACTTCGTGTTTCTCTCCTGGTATTACATACACCGGAATTCCGTTATCGCTTATTTCAGTTTGAGGCAGAGGATAACGAAACGGAGCAAAGTTATGAATCTTCGGGGCAATATCTCTGCGAAATGGTTCTGTCATTTTATAAATTCATCTAATTTTATTTATGCAATTTTAATTGTAGCAAATTCACTCAAGTTTTGCATAAGTGTAGTTGGAATAATCATTTGCCATTACTGCGCAAAACGCGCTAAGGCTTTCGCCATATCTTCCGGGGTATCTATACCTATCGTATCTTGTGTCGTAATTCCTGCACGTATCTTATAACCGTTCTGAAGCCATCGCAACTGCTCAAGTGATTCTGAAATTTCCAGCTGTGTTTGCGGAAGTTTTGTTATCTGTTTTAATATATCCGCACGGTATGCATACATACCTATATGTTTGTAAAATATACCACGACTGAGCCACTCTTCCTGTGCTGCCCCCCTAATATACGGTATTACGGAACGACTAAAATACAGTGCTTCGTTATCTCTTCCAAGCACCACTTTTGGTGAATTAGGATTCATTAATGCCTCAAAGCCTTCATCCTTTGAAAATTGCTTTACAAGTGTAGCTATCTGCGTACCCTCTTCGGCAAAACAACTTTTTACGATTTCTATCTGGCTGGGGTTTATAAATGGTTCATCCCCTTGTATATTTATTATGACGTCTTCACCTTCTCCTATCTTACCGTAGGCCTCACAACATCTGTCTGTCCCGCTCTTATGACACACTGAGGTCATAACTGCATCTCCGCCAAAAGAGCGAACAGCATCAAAGATCCTCATATCATCGGTAGCGACACAAACCTTATCGACAGATTTTTTAACTTGCTCATACACACGTCTTATCATCGGCTTGCCATTCATATCTACCAACGGCTTGCCCGGGAAACGTGTAGAGGCATATCTGGCTGGTATTATAGCTATAAATTCCATATTATTCTACTATTATAAAAGAACATTAAAATTAAATAATCGCCCAAAATAACTATTGGGATACAGGTGCTAAGATACTTAATTATTATGAAATCGACACAGCCATAAAATAATATGATGAATTTTGGATAGAGAATAAAGCGCTATATTTTAATATTTTGTTATAAATATTTAGGATATAATTATCTGCATAATGTAAATTGATTCCTTTTTGTAAAAAATAGGCTAAAAATCAGAACATTTTTGCAACTTACCTGTTATTGGTTTAAGGATTGAAGCCTCAAAAGGGATCTTTTGTGGCATTGTTGTCAAAACATTATAAAGTACCTGCATTTTTAGTTTACTTTCAATTTTTTGACTATCTGTCGTTTTTTACTTTTCCGAGTGTAGTTTGCTTTTATTTATAAATTTTAATCAAGAATTTATTATGGAGTATAGCTTAGATTTGTTTCAAGACAGACTGCTGAAACTGCAGGACAATTTATTGAATTTTGCATACATGTTAACCTCTAACAGGGAAGAGGCGAAAGATCTTTTACAAGACACAACACTTAAAGCTTTGGATAATAAAGACAAGTACATCGACAACATAAATTTTAAGGGATGGGTATTTACTATTATGAGGAATATATTCATCAACAATTACAGACGCGTAGTTCGTAATCAGACGATGGTTGACCAGACAGAAGATCTTTATCATCTGAATCTTCCGCAGGAGTCAGGCTTTGATACCCCGGAAGGATCCTTTACTATTAAAGAGATAAATAAAGCAATATTGAGTTTTTCAGATGAATACAGAGTGCCTTTTTCTATGCATGTTTCTGGATACAAGTATCATGAAATAGCAACACACATGAATTTACCATTAGGAACTGTAAAGAGTCGTATTTTCTTTGCAAGGCAAAGACTGCAAATTATGCTGAAAGCTTATAAATAAAACAGGGATTTTAAACACAAAAATAAGCCAAAATAAAAACGAGAGTAGAAGTAAAGACCAATGGACTCTTCTACTCTCGTTTTTATTATATGTTATGCGATGTGCCCACAAGAGGCGTTCAGTATTTTACCCTTACAGATTATTTAAAAGTTCTTAGAAAGGGATGTTGTCACTTTCTGCCATAAAAGCAGCTGTATTATCATTATTAACAGCAAAATGGCTTTCCGGAAGATGATTCTTACGATTTATACCAGATGCAATACTTAATATGGAGTCGTCCTCCTTATTCTGAAAACGTGCAAAATCACTCTTAAATTTAAGCCATATACTTCCCGTTTTACCGTTACGGTGTTTAGCCACAATAACCTCTGCCATTCCTAAAAGAGACTCTCCTTCTGTGCTTACATTAATGCCGTAAACCTCTGGACGGTGAATAAAGCATACAATATCGGCATCCTGCTCAATAGCTCCAGATTCTCGAAGGTCAGACAACTGAGGACGTTTGGCTTCACGGTTTTCTAATCCGCGGTTCAACTGCGAAAGGGCAATTATAGGGATATTAAGCTCTTTTGCCAATCCTTTGAGTGAACGCGAGATAGAACTAACCTCCTGCTCACGACTTCCTATTTTTATTGCATTATTTTTGTCGTCTTTACTATTGAAGGTCATAAGTTGTAAATAGTCGATTATTATCATCTTCACGTTATGCTCACGAACAAGACGACGGGCTTTACTTCTAAGCTCAAATACTGATAAATTAGCCGTTTCATCTATATAAATAGGGGCATCCTCAAGTTCTTTTATCTTAACATTAAGTTGCGCCCACTCATGTTCATCTAACTGTCCGCTTCTTATCTTCTCTCCTTGTATCTCACATGTATTTACAATCAACCTATTAACTAACTGTACATTAGCCATCTCTAACGAAAACACAGCCACACCGAGACCGTAATTTACAGCCATGTTTTTTGCCATAGAAAGAGCAAAAGCTGTTTTTCCCATTGCAGGGCGGGCGGCAACTATTATAAGGTCAGAATTTTGCCAACCTGAGGTCATTTTGTCGAGTTCGTAAAAGCCCGACTGAAGACCACTCAATCCCTCCTTACGGTTTGCTGCCTTCTGTAAGAGATCCATCGCCTCTGATATAATAGGGTTTATCTGTATGGCATCTCGTTTTATATTCTCCTGCGATATTTCAAACAGATTGCTTTCTGTCTGCTCCATCAGATGATCTATATCGTATGTATCGTCATAGGCATTTGCTTGTACTTTGCTCGCAAAGTGAATAAGCTCGCGTGCCAGATGTTTTTGGGCTACTATCTTTGCATGAAACTCTATATTCGCAGCAGAATTAACCTTGTTTGTCAGTGTGGCAATCTGATATTCTCCTCCTGCATCCTCCAATGTCCCGTTACTACGAAGACGTTCAATAACAGTAAGCATATCTATCGGCTGCAACTTGTGAGCTAAATCAACAATTGCTTCGTAAATAAATTTATGTGCAGGCTTGTAAAAACTTTCTGGTTTCAGAATATCACAAACCTCAGAGAATGCGTCTTTCTCAAGCATCAATGCGCCAAGAACGGCCTCTTCCAGTTCCAACGCCTGTGGCTGCAAATGTCCCATCTCCTGTGATACAGGGATGCTCCTCCTGTCTGTTCTATATCCTCTTGATTGTTCTTTAACCATGACTTAAATAAATAAGTACAAATTTACGACAACACTATTCATCTGCATAAAATCAGGCGCACTACATATTAACAAATTAGGTGTTTTTATCAACAATCCAATTCACGGCAGAGATTTATAATTTGATTATAATATTTGAATTCCAATGCAATAAAAAAGCAGACTTACAACTTTAGGTTGCAAGTCTGCTATAAATTTTGTGTCCGGGATGAGATTCGAACTCACACAATCTTTCGATCACTACCCCCTCAAAGTAGCGTGTCTACCAATTTCACCACCCGGACATTATCTTAATGTGCCCAAAACAGGACTCGAACCTGCACAAACTTACGTTCATTAGTCCCTGAAACTAACGCGTCTACCAATTCCGCCATTTGGGCAAATTACTTATTTACCGTCTGCTCCGGCATTAGAAGCTCTCCTATTCTATAATTTTCTTGCCACTGCAAGATATTAACTTTGAGCGAAAAACGGGACTCGAACCCGCGACCCTAACCTTGGCAAGGTTATGCTCTACCAACTGAGCTACTTTCGCATTTGCGGGTGCAAATATAGCAAGTTTATTTGAGTCCGCAAACTGTTTTTGAATTATTTTTCTATACGTAAATCTTACGTATCATATCAGATGCTATCTCAATCGGTAATACAAGGTGTGTTAAGCATCTCAAAAAATTCTCTGCGCTTTGACTCCTGAGAGAATTTTCCTGAATACAGATACGTTGTAGTCACTGCATTCTGCTTCTGTACTCCACGCATCTGCATGCACAAGTGACGCGCTTCTATCATAATTATCACACCACTATTGGGCACATTTTCATTAAACGCATCCAGTATCTCTTGCGTCATCCGCTCCTGAAGTTGCAGCCGGCGAGCAAATACTTCAACCAATCTGGATAGCTTACTTAATCCAACAACCTTATTATTGGGAATATATCCAATATGAACATTACCAAAAAAGGGTAACATATGATGTTCGCACAATGAATAAAACTCTATCCCTTTTACAAGAATAATGCGTTCGCTATTCCCATAATTCTCTTGGAAAAGTGCAGATTGCAATTTTTCCGCCGGAGATTTAGAATATCCTGATACAAGGAATTCCATGGCACGGGCGATTCTTTCAGGCGACTTACGCAATCCTTCGCGTTCGGGATCTTCGCCCAAAAGTTCCAATATAGCCCTATAATGTTCTGCCAGCAACCTACTTCTCTCTTCAGACGGCAACTCTTCTTTTAGCCTCATTTAGTATTTTTCTATTATATTGTCTTTAACAATACGCATGTCGGTATAATTTGGAAACGCTGACTTAAGTTCACGTAATTTGACGGTTGCATCTTCATATGAGGTGAAATCACCTACCCTAACACGCCAAAATGGTGAATTAAACGTAACATAAGCAGCTAAATCAGAATCATAATCCTCTATTATAGTAGCTCTACTCTGTGCCTCATCTTTAGCACGACGTTGGCTGTTATCTGAAAAAACCTGTATCCTGTATCCGGCTATAATCCTCCGCTCTGTCGCAGTAGATCCATGTTTAAGAATAACATCAAGCCGCGGATCCTGATGCACTTTGACAACAGCTTTACCAACAGGGCGTTCAAGTTCGCGTATTATGGAAGTATCTCCAATCACAGTCTGTGCGTATGCCGTACACAAAAAAAACAATGATATAGCTAAAACAAATCTTCTTTTTTTCATATTACAACCCAACATTTAATTTAATCCGGGAATGCTGATTTTATCTTAGCATTCCCGGTTTAAACACTCTACAATAACAACTTATAAATTTCTTTTTGTCGTTTTACGTCAAAATGGATGTTATACGCAATTTTTAAAATGCGTCCACTATCCCCATAAACTGCTCAACATCAAGTGATGCACCTCCAATAAGACCGCCGTCAACGTCTTTGTTTGCAAAAAGTTCTTTTGCATTAGAGGGCTTACAGCTCCCGCCATAAAGTATTGATGTATTCTCTGCAACCTCTTTACCGTATTTTACAGCAACGGTTTCACGAATAAAAGCGTGCATCTCCTGAGCTTGCTCTGATGTTGCAGTTTTACCGGTACCTATCGCCCATACAGGTTCGTAAGCAAGGATAATTTTACCGAAATCGGCTGCGGAAAGATTGAAAAGCGACTCTTCGATCTGTGATTTAACAATCTTATATTCTTTTCCTGACTCCCTCTCTTCAAGTACCTCTCCGATACAAAATATCACCTTAAGATCATTTGAAAGAGCAAGCAGTACCTTCTCTTTGAGTATTGCCGGTGTCTCATGGTAATATGCACGGCGTTCAGAATGTCCGAGTATTACATATTTAGCTCCGGTAGAAGCTACCATGGCTGCAGATATCTCTCCTGTATATGCTCCTGACACCTTATCGGCACAATTCTCTGCGGATAATCCGACAGTTGCTGTATCTATTGTATTTGCAATAGTTGCAAGGTGTATGAAAGGAGTTGCTATTATAACGTCACAATTAGGTTTACGTCCCTTCAACGCGCACTCTACACCTTTTGCCAACTCAACTCCTTGCTGGAGGTTTTCATTCATCTTCCAATTTCCTGCTACAATGTTTTTTCTCATCTTTTTTAAGTTTTAGGTTAAAATGATTATTTGTTATTTTAAGTAATGATCTCTCTAAGTAATAAATGAAACCGATATGATATACCGTTATTTTTCCATCTCTTGTTTCTTACTTTTAGCTAAACTATCTTTACGCTTGCGCCTTATCTTAGTTATCAGCTTTATCACTCCTTGTCCGGCAAGATACAAAACCAAAAGAGGGAATAAATACACAAAAGATAGAAATAAAACCCGTTTTGTTATACTGTATGTATGCTTCAATCCGATAGCACTTTTATCGAGTGGCTCGGAAATCTGTGACATATCCGGCAGATCGCGCGGATTACTCTTCCAGTAAAGAACTCCTTCTTTGATAAGTGCAACAGCGGGATTGCCTCTAACGATTGTCTCAATTGTGGTTTGATCCATCGTATAACAAGGGTAATTAATGCCACTCTCTTCTATACTGTGTCTCCACGCCTCGGCATCGGGCGAAAGGCAATAGAAGTTATACGAATTTTCATATGCATAGTCGTAAAGTTCGTTTATTCTGTCTTGCCACGAATCGTCATAACCATCTGTCATGGACGGAACAAACAGCAAAAATGTATATGTCGTATCGTTTAATATCCAATCGGTAATATTAACATCGTTTTCACGGATTACAAAATCTATTGGCGCGACATCTCTTACTGGAGGAAATTTCTCAATCCTGTCTACAAAATGCCATGTCGTATCAGTAGCCGGATAATTATTTAATGTAAACTCTTTTTTAACTCCACCTTTTTCATATATAAAAAGATATTCAGGCTGTACTTTATCCGTGGCAAGCATAGCTTTTATATCAGTCCCATTTTTATACGGACGAAAATCGAGAAACGGTTGATGTAAAAGAGAAAACACAGAGATGCTGGTAATAAATATTATAGAATATATCAATGGAATCCACCTTATTGGCCGAGCATAAATACCGTTGTAATTATTGTTATATTTAAAAAGGAATAATGCGGTGATCATTAACACCAAATTTTTGTAAAATGTCACCCAGTTACTTATAACAAGAGCCTCTCCGAAACACCCGCAATCATGTACGGGATTTACAAATGCAAGATAGAGGGTTAACGGTGTCATTACGATCATAAAGAGCGACAATATCCAAGATGTCACTTTGCGATATATGCCGAACAGTATATTGGCACCGATTATAAATTCTAATGCCGCCAAAACAACTGACAATGTAAGTGTAATAGTGGAAACAAAGTCTCTACCTAAAACAGATAATGGGGATAATATATCTATCCCGAAACCGATAAAATATTCCTGCAACTTTATAGCCGTACCTATCGGATCTATCCCCTTCACAAAACCTGAAAAGATAAACGTTACACCAACAACTATTCTCAGTATAATAGTCAGCGATTTTATAATCTCATTATTAATCCTCATATTTTAGTTTTATAAGGGCAAACAGAGCGTAATTTACCATATCCATGTAATTTGCATCTACTCCCTCTGAGACCAACGTCTTTCCGCCATTTGTCTCTATCTGCTTTGTCCTGTATATCTTTGTAAGAATTATATCGGTGTACGACGATACGCGCATACTACGCCATGCTTCACCGTAATCATAATTTTTAGCGAACATAAGTTCTTTGGTAGCATTAATAAACTCGTCATAGAACTCAATGGCTTTATCACAAGAGATGTCTTCACTGTCCGCATAACCGAGCGAGAGTTGTATCTGTCCTATTATGCCATAGTTTACGATAGCTATAAATTCAGAAAATATATCTTCCTCTATTTTGGATTCTCCGTTAATTTCGATGCTCCGTATGCGATTAGCCTTTATGAATATCTGATCTGTTATTGATTGTGGGCGCATTATGCGCCACGATGGACCGTAATCCTTCAACTTCTTGATATATAACTCTCTGCATATAGAGATCACATGTTCAAACTGCGAAACCGTATCTGACATAGCCTTATGTTTTTTCACAACGCGAAGTTACAAAAAACTGCGCGATAACAAAGTGTATGATCCGTTTTTTTCTGAATTATAACAAGTTAATTAGGACTAATATAATAATACTGATGTTTTAACATTGTAGAATAAGAAAGCTTCATAATTAACCAAAAGGATGAATTATGGCTCCAAAAAGTTGAATATAATTTCAATTTTTGTCATTTAAGTCACAATAAAATCCACAAAAACGATACTTAGCACTCCTCTGTTTGCATATCTATTCAAACCAAATGCAAGTTAACACCCTACAACTGCTCCTCATCTCCTTCTCCTGATATACGTAACGAACTTATCTCTGCATAATCATCCCAATCAGGATCTTTTTCGGAGTATATCGTAATCGGCAGCAATTCAAATCCAGAGAGGGCGGTATTCAGCATTTCGCCAAACGCCCCGGTATGGCGACTGTAAAATACCCATACACGCTTACCTCCACCTGTATATATGCCGGTAAGGATTGCTAGTTTATCTTTCTCTGCACCTTTGCGCAATAACTCTTCCATCTCTTCCATCTGTTTAGCTACCTCTTCAGTTGGCATACCTGAAACGGCATACTGCCAACTCACCTCTAAACGTTCCTTAAACTTCCCACTCGTACGGAAAGCATCTATATCGTCCCTACCACATATTATTATTGTCGCTGAATTATCATCTTCAGCCATCGCTGTAAACCACTCATCTGTAAGCTTCATTTTGCAAAAAATATAATTTATTTATACATAATCCGCTCATACCTAACAAAAATAAATAACGGATTCTAAAACAAAGGTAACTATTTTTTCAAATTAAAGGATAATTATTTTTATTACCTTTGAATCCGTGAAATTAAACATATCTCTAAATGAGAAAGAAATTATTTGCAGCTATTATGCTTATTGCTTCAACTTTGTCGGCAACAGCCGATGAGGGGATGTGGCTACTTCCGTACCTCAAACAGCAAAATGGTGAAGAGCTGAAAAAGATGGGATTGAAACTCGAAGTCGATGATATTTACTCTCCTGATTCCGTATCAATGAAAGACGGCATAGTGATCTTTGGACGCGGTTGCACTGGAGAGGCAATTTCTGAGGAGGGGCTTATTTTAACCAATCATCATTGCGGTTATGAATGGATACAGAGTCACAGTTCTGTTAGCCAAGACTACCTTGCTGATGGTTTCTGGGCAAAATCAAAAAGCGAAGAGCTTCCTACTCCGGGGTTAGAGGTCAGATTCATAAATAAAATAGAAGAGGTTACTGATTCTGTTAAAAGCGCAGTAGAGAAGAGCGGAAAACCACTCAACGCTTTCGATAAAAAATTTCTTGATCAAACTGCAAAAAAACTTGCAGACGAAGAACAACTCAAAAATGCCCCTTTCACCGAGGTTATCATAAAACCGTTTTACGGAGGAAACCGTTTCTTTATGTTTACTCAAACCGTTTACAAAGATGTCCGTTTTGTAGGAGCTCCCCCATCATCCATCGGAAAATTCGGATACGACACCGACAACTGGATGTGGCCGCGACACACGGGCGACTTTTCACTTTTCAGAGTATATACAGATACATTAGGGAATGCCACAGAATACAATAAGTCCAACATTCCATTAAAACCGAAGCACTTCTTTGCAATATCTACGGCCGGAGTAAAAGAGAACGACTTTGCTTTGGTTATGGGGTTTCCGGGGACAACTAACCGCTACGACATATCAAACGAGGTTGTGGAATACCGCGATATAGTAAATACTTCGCGCATAGAGATGCGAAGCACAAGACTTAAAAGACTTGATACACTGATGCAAGCCGACCCAAAGGTTAGTATACAATATGCATCTAAATACTCCGGTGCCAGCAACTACTGGAAAAATGCAATCGGTATGAACCGCGGTATAAAAAAGAGGAATGTCATAGAGAGCAAACTAAAAGCTGAAATTAATTATGTAAAATGGGCTAACGAAAACGATAAGCCTGAATATGCTGCCGCACTCGACACCATGAGAACTTCCTTAGCAAAATCCCACGGCTTTAAATATCAATATTACATGCTTTACGAAGGGTTAATAAACGGGGTGGAATTCTCAAAGGTTCCTTCTGCCGACTCTCTGATAACAGCATTAAAGGAACTGCCAAAAAACGACTCACTTATAATCTCCCTGACGGCGAAGCTAAAATCTGACTTCAGCAAATTCGCAGACAAAAATTACAATGCAGAAGTAGACAAAGTTGTGTCAAAAGATATGCTAAAAAAATACAAAGAGATAATTCCGGCAGAAAACCGTCCTGATATATTTACATATATAGACAAAAGATATAGAGGAGATACTGATAAGTTCATAGATGATGTTTTTGCAAGATCACTATTCGCCGACAGCACAAAATTTTCAAAATTTATCAGCAACCCTTCAGCAAAAGTTCTTGAAAACGACCTCATGCAACGTTTTGCCTATTCCGTAAAATCGAAACTCACAGAACTTAAATTAGAAATTAGCCCATATTCAAACTCCTTGGCTTTAGCAAAAGAGAAATATATAAAAGGGTTGCTTGAAATGCACAGCAAAACACCTCTCTATCCCGATGCAAACTTTACCATACGCGCATCATACGGAAAAATAATGTCCTATTCTCCAAGCGACGCCATATCTTACAACTATTTTACGACACTTAAAGGGGCAATAGAAAAAGAGGATAGCACAAACTATGAATTCATTATCCCGAAAAGGCTCAAAGATATAAGCCAAAATAAAGATTATGGCAACTATTCTGATGAGAATGGCGATATGCGCCTATGCTTCATATCTACTAACGACATAACAGGTGGAAACTCCGGCAGTCCAATATTAAATGACAAGGGAGAAATTGTCGGGGTAGCTTTCGATGGTAATTGGGAGGCCATGAGCGGAGATATTATCTTTGAACCTCAGCTACAAAGAACTATCAGTGTAGATATAAGATATATACTTATGATAATAGAGCAGTTTGCGGATGCCGGTAATATTATAAAAGAGTTGAAAATAGTACCCCCTGTCAAACACAGGTAAGGCACTCCTCTCACGTATTTTATAATATTACTTTATAACCTTAACAGCTACGCTACCTATCTTCACTATTATAACCCCCTTGACAGCTACATCCAAAGTAGTAATACCCTCCTGAGTTATAGTCTGCGCCACGGTAGCACCATTAGGCGTGGCAACAATAACCTGATCACCGGCATGGGCACCTGTAATAATCAAGCTATTGCCTGAAACCACTATGCTTATCTTAGCCCCATTCACCTCTGCGTCAAAAATGCCCAACGGATCAACGATCGTTTTAAGTTCAAGGCGATTTTCGTTCACCCCTACCGCGCTTGTAAACTTATATGAGTCACCTTCTCCAAGTTTTATCTCCGAAAAAGTTACATTATCCTTAAGATAAACAGCAGTATTCTTAATCGTAGATTTAAGTGTTAAAACTTGTTCGCCGGCAACAAGTGCTTTATATCCAAGTTTTATAGAAGAATAAGGGACCGGGACAAAGCTTGATGCAATTCTACAACCAGCATTGTCAATCATGTAGAGTTGCGAAAGATTATTTGTATTTGGGGCAAAGTACATGGCATCCTCATTTTTAACATAATCTAAACTCGTACCATCTTTAACCGTCATTCTTATTTCGTCATCATCTCCATTAATAGCAAGGGTGATCTTTTCGTATGAATCGGCCGAGTTAACGAGTTTATTAACAGGAACACCATGACGGAACGTCATGCTCGTAAAATCGTTCGCACTTTGCACAAACCAACTGGCGAATGGTGAATAATTAGCCGACTCAAAACCGCCATACTCATCATAACTATTGTTTTTAGAATTATAAATGTACAACGAATAACCGTCACCTTTATGAGCCGTCAAAAGGGTGGGATTGCCCATAAAGTTCCAATCAGCGTCCATCCCCTTGTTTACAGTAGAGAGGTGACGCTCAAGAGATAGTGTTTTGTCACTACCATTAAATATATGATTCGCAGCATAAAACGCAACCGTATGTTCTTTTAGATCATTAGCATTTACAGCTACAGCAAATCCAGTGTTTGCAGCTATAACACCTTCCGTCTTCAATGTCCAGCCACTTATTGTCCAATTTTCGCGACTCTCCCTTGCACGTTTAGCAGCATCGTACACCTGCAATTTTATATTTACACCATAATTGGCAGGAATGCCGTCTATGGTAATATCTCTCAAATTTATATCAAAAGGCAAGGTTAACAATGTCCAATTTTTAGAATCTACGACCCGTTTTATCGCAAGATGTCCTACCGTAAGGGCTCCACCGGCTACGTCAATCTCAGGAGTAACTCCGTCTTTCCCTATAATTACGTCCATGTTACCCACCTTAATATCATAATTCTCTATCGTCCATGTAGGTGGACCTGCGACCCCACTTTTAATTACAACAGAGTTGTACGCAGCATTAGAACTCTCTCTCTGGTTTGTAGTAATCTCCTTAGTTATATCTTCGGCGAAATCAGCAGTAATTTCAAAATCTTTAAGTTGAATATTCTCAATCGTATAAGGATTGTCTGTAATGCTCGTACCGTCTGTCCTCGTCCAATTCACAAAACAAGCCCCATGTTCCGGAATAGCCGTAAATACGACTCTCTGACCCAATGGTACATCCTGCGGAGAACTCTTACTATTTATTGTTACCCTCCCGCTACCTGCTACTTTAGCGGTAACCGTACAGAATGGTTTATCAATTATGCGAAACAGTATATCGCAATAAACGTTACTGTTACCAGAAGGACAAGCCTCAATAGTACTTCCGTCAACAACAAGCCATCTTATAACAATAATGTCTCCCGCCTGTGCATCGGAGGGCAAGGTTATAGGAAACTTTGCCACATTAAATCCTCCTGTGCTTACATACTCTATTCCCGGATCAGAAGCAAGAGCTCTATCCATAGAACTGGGACTTCCGTCACCATACTTTCCTAGTAATAGTTTAGCCCCTTTATTGGTCACCATGTAAACAGCTCCAGAGCCCCAATACATATTTTCCAACGTTAAGTCTATTTTAAATTTAGCTCCCGGATAAGCTTTTATCTCCTCAGAGTGGAATTTCTGATTATTTGCACCACCGGACGGCGTATAAAAAAGAGGAGCTCCGATAACGTAAGTTGCATCTATAACACCTATTGCCGTAAGATATGGCAAATTACCCAATCCATTAGTTATTGGTTTACATATATCTGAATAAGATTTCCCGGATATAATGTAGCTTAATGATGTAACTACCTCACTAAGAGATTTACCCTTAACCTTAGCCCTCACCTTTATATTATAAGTACCTGATTTTGATGGTGTCCACAATATTTCTCCTCCGGCAGGGACAGAGGAGGATGTGCTTGTTGGTGTAGTGCCATCAGTCGTATAATAAACCTTCGACCCCATCTGGGCGTCCACAACAGCCTTTATCGTCTGACCAATATAATACGTGCCACCATTAGAACCTAAAAATACAGGAGTAGTAGTCGGTGCTGCTGAAATAAATTTTGCCACATAGTTTGGCTTTGTGCGTTTTGTTATCCCCACAGCCGACACGGCATAATCAATATCATCGCTCTCTTTAATACCATCTTTATACCAACCTTCCAAGTCGTAACCCTCATCTAATACAGCATGTAGTTTTACGGTATAACCCTCAATAAGATCATATACAGTAGTACCTTTATGATCTCCTATATATGCGCTGCCTCCTACTTCGGAATGTACAGTTATATATTTATTGTACACTTGATAGATAAACAGCGAAGATGCACCGTCCTTATCTCCGCTGAAGTTACATACACTCCACAAATCAGCAGCTGAACGCGGATTAAGATATCTGTCCGAATTGCTTTTGTTAATCAATAAACGCGCATTCTGTAAAGCAGACCCCGTCAGATCTACGCCCCATGTATCTCCACGTCCGGCATTTACCAATGTTGCAATTCCAGAGTCGGCACTTTTATCAACAACGAAAATCTCATTATCTTTCAACTTGCTGACAATCTTAACCGATGTCAACGAAACACCGTCAAAACGCCACAAATACGCATCAGTAAGGAGTGTTGACTCGCCGATAGATTTGTCGGCAGTTGCTATACCTACACCATCATTATAATACCAACGTCCAATACGTTCGTCAGTTGTACTCCATATATCATTTACTCTTATATGAAACCACACAGGATCTTTAACAGTGCTCACCTGAGGGACAACATTATTATCGGAGTATGCGAGAACATCCGTTAATAAACCTCCGATGATCCACAATGTCAACGACAGGAGTGAGATAAGTTTATTCATACATTTTTATTAGTTAATAAGGTCTCTATTTTAGATAAGACAAGATAAAATAATTACGCCACATAGCCCAATATATGCTATCATGTTTCAATAAGGATTCTTTTAAATCCATATCTTTAAAATGCATTCAATACACTTTCGTTAATCACAAAACAAAACACAACACGTCAATTAATAATAGAATGCGCTATAAACAAAAGCGCATCAAATTGCTCCAAAATTTCAATTTTACAATGTTGCTATAACAAAATATAAAACACCAATTTTCAAACAACAACTCCCTCTTCATCTCAAACTAAAACAACAAATTTATAAAAATTTCATGTTTCTTATTTTGAGACAAAAATAACGAGATTCTTTGTTATCTCTTATTAAATCCAGGTAATTAATGTTAATTAATTGTCTGGGTTTTTACTAACAAACTTAGATAGGTTTAATTTTTATATGATAATAAGAACCTATTTTGTAAGTTATTACTACAATTATAAAACCAATTAAAACATTTGCTCTTACTATAAAAAGGCGGACAATAATACATAAACAATTTAACCATACAAACTCTGTCTTATTTTTATATTGGGAAACACTCTATTAAAAATATGTTTTTTGTTTCAAGTATAAAGTCCTGCATGTATTTACGCAAATTAACGCAAAAGTATTTAATTTGTCTATAACATTAGGTAGTATACTGCATTTAAGGCTTCTGATCTAAATACCTATATATCATGGTGTACTCTTCATGAGTCTGATTTTCTAAACAAAACCCTGATTTTTTATACAATAATATCGCATTATTATTAATAATATTTACTTTTAGTCTTATTACTCCGCACATTTTAACAATGGCTTCACTAATTAAGTTACTTAATAAAGTAAAGGCAATTCCCTGTTGTTGGTATTCTTTAACTACACCAACATATGTGATAAATGCCCCCGTATCCTGATTATTTACGTAACAAGCAATTAATCCAACTAAAATGTTATTATCCCATGCCTCAAAGGTTATGGCATTTTCTCTGATTTTTTTTGAGTATAAAGAGATGTCTACTCTTCGTGATATGTTAGAAATCGGATCTACTTTCTCCAAATGCCTATTTATATCGCTGGAAGATGATTTATTTATTTTATATATGATTCCCATTCAATGTCCGGATTAAATAACTGTTAGTAAATAAATAGTTTTAGTCAATAAACACAAATGTCATTATTAATTAAGAGCCACATATAGATCTCTTTAAGTTATTATCAAAAGACTAAAACAACTGATTTAACAAAGATTCTACGCCCTAATAATTATTTTTAATATGTTACGGCAATGATTTTACGAGACAAAAATAATCAAATTTTTTTATATAAAAAATCTACACAAATCACCTAATTACGTTAAAAGACACTATTGTTCTATTGTAAATGCGATTTTGCGCTACTATTTACCTTTAATTTAGCGAATTATCACAATACGCTCTTAACATAAAGGAGTATACATAATTTTAAGTAACAGAAATTATCTTTTAGGACACACTTCCCAGAATTTAACATATGCCTCAGCAACTGATATATAGTAGTGGTGTTTCTCAATAAAGCTACGGCTCTCCTCACCTATTGCTTGTAACGTTTCGCGAGTTGCTATTATCTGTCTAAATTTTTTTATTATATCTGCCTTTTCCGGGAGAAGATTTATTATTGGCTTACTCTCATGTTCTCCCAAAATATCATACATCTCATCTTCTCCTCCCCCTGCAACTACCATCCCTTTTGCCATGCCTAACAAAGCATTCATGCCGGGGGTATATGAATATAGTTGGTCAACGAGGAGATTGCATCCGCACATAGCTTTTGTATATTTGGCATAGGGGAGCGATTCGGCAACATATACTGTGGTATCGTGGGGATATGCAGCTACAACCTCATTTAGCGCATCAAGCATTATATCACTCCCTTTAAGTCGCATTTTTGCACGCTGCACACCGATAAAAAACCTAACTTTACCATCATAAATGGCTGTCGGCATTACTGTCCGTGTATTTATTGGAAGTGGAATATACGCCAAGCGATTTGAATACTCCAACTCATATGCCTTGTAATATTCATAAAGGCATGCTATTATTCCGTCACATCTCTGTGCTATGGAAATATTTAAATCTTTTAATGGAGAGAGCGTCCACAGAAGATTGTCCTCTACGGATACTATCTTATCGCCATCGTTAATGTGAAAATCAGAATATCGGTAAATACCATCAAGGCATGCTTTGGTATAATAGTAATCTGTCCCAAAGGCCCCAAGAAATATTTTACCATTATTTGCCTTAAGGTAATTAAAAACTTGCATCGTACGCTGTGCATTGAGTTTAAGAAATGACGGTGAGATTAGTTGCACAACGTCATAATCTCTGAATGAGGCAAAGTTATAAAGCAGATTGAGACGATACAGAAGCTTGTCCTTAATTGTACTGCCATTCAGAGAAATATCCACATCGCGACTATTATTCATCCACCCGCAGCCGTCAGAGACAACAGTGACGTGATGACCTAAAGCACGCAGACCCTCAGATAACGTCCAATGCAGATTACTATATTCTCCTAAGAGCAATATTTTCATTTTAGAATGTATAATTCTTTTTAATGTTGACGACAACAAAGTTAAAATAAATATATTACTTTTGCAATCAACAATTCGCTGTGAAAACTGGTTTAGAGTAAATTGGAGATAATTACAATATCTATACAAGCTTCTGGAAACAAATAAAATAATAGCATGAAACTAAACGTCCTCATAAGCACATATAACGTGAACATATTGTCTGTTCCGGAGATCATTTTGCCACAAAGGGACGATGTTTCTTATATTGTATCTTTTCAGTATACCGATGATATATATCTACGACAGATACCGGAAGAACTTAATCGTCCTGACATAAAGATATATCCTAAAGAGGGAAAAGGACTGAGTAAGAACCGTAACAATGCGATAAATCAGGCAGATGGCGATATTGCAGTAACCGCCGATGACGATGTACGTTATAAACCGGAATATTTTGATACAATAATAAAGACTTTTAACGATAATCCGGATACTGATATTGCTTTATTCAAAATTAAAACTCTTGGGAAAGAACCTGAGGCAAAGATATATCCGGCAGAGAGCTGCAAATACTCTCCGCACGGAGGTTACTATGCCTCTTCAGTGGAGATTACTTTCAGAATAAGCTCTGTAAAAGGCAAAATAAGTTTTGATGACCGTTTTGGTCTCGGATCAGAGAGACTGAGTTGCGGAGAAGAAGAGGTATTTTTAAGGGACTGCAACGATGCCGGTCTGAATATAAAATACTTTCCATTCTACATTGTTGAGCATCACTATGAAACTACCGGAAAAAAAATCTTTGCGTATACAATGAATCTGATGTCAAAAGGTGCCGTATCGTCATATCTACACGGTTGGTCGGCATATATAAGGATGTTTAAATTCTCCCTATGGGCAAAACTGCACAAAAAGGGGGGGTTCTGGTATCTGCTTAAAAATACATTTGCAGGGATAAATTACGAAAGCCGGACAAGAAGAAGCAAGCACAAATGAGAAACCGTTTCGCCATAATAATGCCTGTTTATAACAGATCATGGGTTTTAGAAAATGCGCTACAATCAGTTGCTGAACAGATTTACAGACCTATACAGCTAATAATAGCAGATAATGGATCAACAGACAACTCCAAACAGATAGCTTCAGACTTCAAAAAGAAAAACTGCTCTGATGATTTTGAAATAATATTGACAGAAGAAAAAAAGGCAGGAGCATGTGCTGCCAGAAACCGAGGATTAAAAGAGGTTGACGCAGATTATCTGATGTTCTTTGACGATGATGACCTGCTTGCTCCCGATGCCGTATCGCGAATAATGCATGTATTCGCCACACAGGGTCCTGATATTGTAGGTTTTACCGCCACATACAAATCAGGCATAACAATAACACCTAAAAAAAGCTGTTTCTCTACCGATCCTGTCGATCAGATAAACCATTGCATGTTAGCCACACAATGTTTTGCCGTTAAAACAAATCTATTAAAAAAAACAGGCACATGGGATGAAGATCTTATGCGGTGGCAAGACTGGAACTTTGGAATACGGATATTATTGACTGTTCCATCTGTGATATGGATAAAGCGACCGGCGCTGGTTGTAATAAACAGACACTGCAACAGTATAAGCGGAAATGGGTTTCTGCACTCCGAAAAAGAGCTTGAAAAGACTATATTAAAGACTATCATGGCAGTAAATGAAAGCCGGCATCCATTAAAGGAAAGATATAAAAAGCTGATCTATTGCCGGCTACTTATTCTCGCAGCACAATACAGACGGGAAGGGGATAAAAATGCCGCAAAAAGAGCATTAATGTTATATCTACATAATATTCCTATGAATGTTCCTCTAAAACTGTTCTCATATATAATATATACGTACATAATTTTAGGTGGCAGAGGTGCAGGTCAAATTTTCAAAAAGGTATTCTTATAATTATTTATCCCAGCACAAAAACAGTAATATTATACAAAATGTATTATCTTCGCTGATAATAATATCCTGATTAAATTTTATCCGAGACATAACGTTAAACTTTTGTAGTACCTATGAGAAGCGGTCCTGAAATATCTATTATAATCCCGACTTTCAATGCCGAGCCTTACATTGAAAGATGCCTAAATAGCATAATAAAATCAGGTGCTGATAAAAACATGTACGAGATAATTGCAGTTGATGACTCTTCGACAGATAAAACACTTGATAGCCTAAAAGAGATAGCAAAAAGTACCCCGCAGATGAAAGTATATTTCCGTCATAAATCGGGTCCCGGTGGTGCTCGCAACTTAGGGATGAATTATGCCAAAGGGAGATATATAATGTTTGTGGATATAGATGATCATATCAATTCCGGAAATTTCGCACACCTCGTCAATACGTTACTTCAACTTTACGAACAAGATATTATAGGTTTCGACTATTTTAAAACCGATGAATCAGGCAGTGTATTGCCGTACAGTAATAAGTTATTCCCATATTGCAGAGAAATGAGCGGCGCTGAATACATGAACAGCCAAACGCCTGAAAGTGTAATATGGGGTTATATTTACAGGCGTAAATTCCTAATAGACAATGGATTAAAATTTATTGAAAAAAATATCTACGACCACGAAGAATTTATAACCAGAGCTTTCTGTCTGGCACAGACAGTTGTATTTCTTCCGACACAGATATACTATTTTCACTACGATATAAAAGAATCGCTCACAAATATTTCTGATAATGAACATCAGGAGCAACTTATCACCCACAGACTAACTATAATAACAGAATTACAAAAATTCGGCTTTATGCTAGGCGACCCCATGTCCGAAGCTGGATTAGAGCGCAAACTAGATTTCATGGTAGCAGCCCTCGTAAAACGTATTACTCTCCGTAATTATAAAGATAGCTTTATTAGCGACGTAATAAAAATGCTAAAAAACACAGGACTTTACCCTTTAAGAGATGAATCGGATTATGGATTACGATATATTATGCTGAGAAGATACACTAATTCCCCTCGGAAAATTTTTTGGTGGAGACAGCACAATAAATCACCTTTAATAAAACCGGTAACAAAATACATTTTCGGATAAGGTTAAAGTTTAAGCCCGTCAAGTAGCTTAACATATATCTCTATTGCTTCTCGTATCTCGCTTTTAAATATATATTCATCAGCTGTGTGTGAACGCGAAGAGTTACCCGGTCCTATTTTAACCGTGGGATAAGGGATAAGGGCCTGATCAGATAATGTTGGAGATCCGAAAGGCACTAAGCCCATCATAGTGCACCGTTTTACAAAAGGATTCAACACATCAATACCTGAAGAGTTAAGACGCGTAGAACGTGGTTTAAGTTCACACTCCGTTTTTGGGATAACATTTTGCAACTCCTGCAATATCTCAAAGTTTGTATAAAGCCCGTTACCACGTATATCCACAACAAATGTACATAAATCCGGGACAACATTATGCTGCGTCCCGGCAGATATTTGCGTAACAGTGATTTTAACCTCTCCAAGTTCGGGAGACACACGTGAAAATTTATACGCGCGCAACTTATCTACAATCGGCAACGCCTTATATATGGCATTCTCCCCTTCTTCACGGGCGGCATGCCCCGATACTCCATAAACATAACAGTCAAGTACCATAAGCCCTTTTTCGGCAACCGCCGGGTGCATTCCGGTTGGCTCACCCACAATACCAAGAGTCAATGGAGGTAATACCTTTATCAGTGCCTCCATTCCACAAGCACCGGAGACCTCCTCCTCAGTAGAGGCAGCAAATATAATATTATACCTCTGAACTGTTTTGCAAAGCAATCTGAATACCGCAATTAACGAAACAAGAGAAGCTCCGGCATCGTTACTGCCAAGCCCATATAATTT
>JAVVOY010000005.1:0-74924 GCA_036656055.1 Bacteroidales bacterium | reverse complement strand
GTTATTTGATTGAAAAACCAACTCCACAGAATATAGGTATACTTTTGGCTCTTTGTACAGGAATGAGAATCGGAGAGGTGTGCGCTCTAAAATGGGAAGATGTTGATTTCAATCAAAATACAATCACAGTTAAGTACACTGTGGGAAGAGTATATAATTGTGAATCGAAATCAACAGAAAAAATTAACTCATCTCCCAAGACCAGCAGTTCATATCGAGAAATTCCAATTTCTAAGCAACTTCTACGCTCTTTAAATATTGTAGGAAAGAGTTCATTGTCACCATTTGTAGTTGGTAATTTAACAAACTCAAAGGAGCCTCGTTCTTACCGTGATTATTTTGCCCGACTTTTGAAACGTCTTGATATACCCCCTATTGTATTTCATGGGCTGCGCCATCCAACAAGGTAGCCTCAAATCGTATTGGTGCGGTATCGTGCGAATGTTCCCTCTGCTATTTTTTGCTTTCTGCTGCGTTGCTTTTTTTGTTTTTTAAAGGGCAGTTTATATCGCAGGTAGAACAATTTTTGTCTTGTCTACTTTTTACTATATGGTATATGCAGCGTATGATATAAATCAACACCGTGACCCCTATTATAGCTACTATTATATTTTGTAACCCCATATTAATCATATAATAAGTGCTATGTTGTATATGATGTAGGTTATGAACCATGCAATGGCGGTGTTGTATATCATTGATGCGGTAGCCCACTTCCATCCTATCTCATTTTTTATTGCGGCAAGTGTTGCTATGCATGGAAAATATAACAGAATGAAAACAAGAAACGACAGTGCGGATGCGGGTGTAAAGTCTTTGCTGGCTTGAAGTTTTTGTGAAAGTGAGGTCTCGGATTGTAAGGGCTTGTCTGTCCCTTCGGAATATAACACTCCGAGTGTACTTACGACTATCTCTTTTGCTGAAACTCCTGATAGTATGGCAACGCAACCTTTCCATCCTATTCCGAGGGGCTTTACGACGGGTTCACACAATTTTCCTATATGACCGAGATATGATTGTTCTGTTTTGCTCGCATTTGTGGCTGTGTTATTGTCAGGACGTGGATAGTAGCTTAGAAACCATACTGTAATGGAGGCGATAAGTATGAGCCCCCCCATTTTGCGTAGGTATTGTTTGCATTTGTCCCACATGTGTGTTATGGTCGTTTGCATTGATGGAATTCTATAAGGGGGAAGTTCCATTACAAAAGGGGTTTCGTCTTTTTTAAACATAAACTGCCGCATCAGTTTTGCTGTTATTACGGCCATCAGTAATCCTCCTATGTAGAAGAGGAAAAGTACGAGTCCTGCATTTGCGGGGAAGAAACTTCCGATAAGTAGAATGTATATGGGAAGCCGTGCGCTGCATGATATGAATGGGGTTATCATTATTGTTATTAAGCGACTACTGCGGCTCTCTATTGTGCGTGCTGACATTATGGCCGGAACGTTGCACCCAAACCCCATTACTAATGGGATGAATGATTTTCCGTGTAAACCTATACGGTGCATTATTTTGTCCATTATGAAGGCTGCTCGTGCTAGATAGCCCGAATCTTCCATGAAGGATATGAATGTATATAGTATCATTATGTTTGGCAGGAAGACTATCACGCTCCCTACTCCTCCTATTACGCCGTCAACAATGAGGTCTTTAAGGGAACCTGCCGGCATTATTTTTCCTACAACATTGCCTAAGTATTCAACTATCCATGCTATCCAGTTTTGTGGGTACTGTCCGATACTGAATGTACAGTAAAACATAAGGAACATCAGTAGGAAAAAAATTGGAAATCCCCATAATTTATGTGTTACAAAGGCGTCTATTATACGTGTTGCAGGGATGTCGTTGTTGTTGCCGGGGGTGAATGTCTCTTTTAATGCTCCTGATATAAATCCGTATTTCTGATTGGTTATTGCTCCTTCTATATCTTCTGCAAGGTCGCCCTCTATGTGTTTGACTGCGCGATTGCGTATTTCGCACCATTCTGCAAAGCTTGGGCATATGGTAAGTTGCTTTTCAATCTCTATGTCGTGTTCGAGCAATTTTAGAATGTAGTAACGTGGAGGAAAATATTTTGGTAGTTGATCGGGGCACTTTTTTATTGCTTCTTTTATGGTTTTAATGCCGTCTTCTATTATGCTTCCGTTGTTTATATGGATGTGGCGGACGCGCGAGTCGGTGTTTTCATGCACTGCAATTACGGTGTCGAGTAATTCATTTATGCCACGACCGCTTCTGGCAGTAATAGGAACCATAGGGAGCCCGAGCATAGAACCTAGCTTTTCGTAATCGAGAATTGCTCCACTGGACTCAAGCTCATCGTACATGCTCAATGCTACAACGCTCTTTTCGTCCATGTCTATAAGTTCTGTTGTAAGGAACAAATTGCGTTCGAGATTGGATGCGACAACTGTATTTATAATTACATCGGGAGCGCTCTTTTCGAGGTGCTGGCGGACATATCTCTCTTCGGGGGTGTATGCCGACAGGGCATAGGTGCCGGGAAGATCGGTTATTATGAATGTGTAACCTTTGTATATGCAACGTCCTTGCTTGGCATCAACTGTAACGCCACTGTAATTGCCTACGTGTTCGTGGCTGCCGGATATTGCGTTGAATAGTGATGTTTTGCCGCTGTTTGGGTTTCCTACCAGTGCTACGTTTATCTGCTTTTTATATGATGTAATAGTCTCTTGTATGTATTCGTCCTGTGCTGATTCTGATCTTATGCCGATAGGAATTTTGCATCGTGCTTCTTCTTCGGTTATTACGATGATCATTGCTGCTTCGCTTCGTCGCAGTGATATTTCGTAATCCATAACTTTGTATTTTATGGGATCGTGAAGTGGTGCATTTAGTAGTACATCTACGCGTTTTCCGCGGACAAATCCCATCTCCATTATTCTCCGGCGGAACCCTCCGTGCCCTTGTACTTTGAGTATTATTGCGGATTGACCGGTTTTTAGTTCTGATAATAGCATGGCTTATGTTTTAAAACATGATTATTTGGCGCTCGAGTAGTTGGAATGTTTTGCGATGATATGGTGTTACGCCGTAGGTGCGTATTGCATTGCGATGGGCTTTTGTGGGATATCCTTTGTTTTCGTCCCATCGGTAAGTTGGGTATTCGCGTCCAATATTATTCATGTAGTCATCACGGTAAGTTTTTGCCAAAATAGAGGCTGCGGCGATAGAGAGAAATCGTCCGTCCCCTTTTGTTTCGCATGTGTGGCTGATGCCTGGGTATGGTTTAAATCTGTTCCCATCTATAAGTAGATGCTCTGGAGTGATTGTTAGCCCGGCAATGGCTCTGTGCATTGCCAGAAATGATGCGTTAAGGATATTTATTTTGTCTATCTCTTCGGTAGTTGAAATTCCTAAACTCCAACTTATGGCGTTCTCCTCTATTATGGGGCGAAGCATGTAACGCTGCCGTTCAGTAAGTTGTTTTGAATCATTGATTAAATCATTTTCAAAATCAGGTTTAAGTATTACTGCCGCAGCATAAACTGCTCCGGCAAGGCATCCTCGCCCAGCCTCATCGCAACCGGCCTCGATGACGTTAATGTTTTTATATCTTGATAGCATTATACTGTTACTATTTTCTGTGCGAAGGTAAATTTTTTTTGCCAACTGGCTATAATATCGTGATATAACTTTTCTTAATCTTCTTAACTGTGGTGAGAGAATAGAACTCTTAACTGTCTCTTTATTTTTAAATGTGGCTGTATCTGCGTAAAAAAAAGACAAAATAATACCGGAATGTTTGTCTATTAGGGAATTAGTTAGTAACTTTGCGCTGTTTTTGACGCCGAAAATTACGGGCTAAAACCTATAATCGCGTGATTGTTAGAGTGATAACCGTATATTGTTGAGGTCGTAAACAAAATATAGAGATTAATAACGTAGAAACTAAAAGATTAAAAAGTTCTAAGAAATGCCTACAATTCAGCAATTAGTAAGGAAAGGAAGGGTAGTTTTGGAGGACAAGAGTAAATCTCCTGCACTTGACTCGTGTCCGCAAAGACGCGGTGTGTGTGTGAGGGTTTACACAACAACCCCCAAGAAGCCTAACTCCGCAATGCGTAAGGTGGCACGAGTTCGTCTAACTAACGGAAAAGAGGTAAACTCGTACATTCCGGGTGAGGGTCATAATTTACAGGAACACTCAATCGTGATGATTCGCGGTGGTCGTGTAAAAGATCTTCCAGGTGTTCGTTATCACATTGTACGCGGTACGCTTGATACCGCAGGTGTCGCTAACCGTACCCAACGCCGTTCTAAATATGGAACAAAACGCCCAAAAGCAGGTAAAAAGTAATTGTCGCCTGGTGAATAATAAGACAATGCCGAGAGAAATTAAAATTAGTTGTAAAACTATTTTCTAGTTTTTTGGATAGGCTGATTAGGTTGAGTAAATGGTGTCGGAGGATACTGTTGAAGATGTGAAAAGCAACCAAGAACGAGAACTAAAAATTTAAAAAAATGAGAAAAGCAAAACCAAAGAAAAGGGTCGTACTACCTGACCCTATCTTCAGTGATGTAAAGGTTTCTAAGTTTGTAAACCATTTGATGTATGACGGTAAAAAGAATACCGCTTATACCATATTTTATACGGCTTTGGATTCAGTAAAAGCAAAATTGTCAACCGAAGAACCGATAATTGAGGTTTGGAAGAAAGCATTGGAGAATATCACACCTCAGGTAGAGGTGAAATCGCGTCGTGTGGGTGGAGCAACATTCCAAGTTCCTACGGAAATCCGCCCAGATCGTAAAGAGTCTATCTCAATGAAAAATTTAATATTATATGCTCGCAAAAGAGGAGGTAAAACCATGGCAGACAAATTGGCTGCTGAGATAATGGATGCCTATAACAACCAAGGCGGTGCGTTCAAACGTAAGGAGGACATGCATAAAATGGCCGAGGCTAACCGCGCATTTGCACACTTTAGATTTTAATTGAAAGATGGCAAAAGGAGACGAATTACTAAAATATACCAGAAACATAGGTATTATGGCGCACATTGACGCTGGTAAGACTACCACGTCGGAGCGTATTCTTTTCTATACCGGATTGACCCACAAAATAGGTGAAGTGCATGATGGCGCCGCTACTATGGACTGGATGGAGCAAGAGCAGGAGCGTGGTATAACAATTACCTCTGCTGCAACTACTACGTGGTGGACTAATAATAATCAGAAGTTTAAAATAAATCTTATAGATACTCCGGGGCACGTTGATTTTACTGCTGAGGTTGAACGCTCGCTGCGTATATTGGATGGTGCCGTGGCTGCATTTTGTGCAGTTGGAGGTGTTGAACCGCAGTCGGAGACTGTATGGCGCCAGGCAGACAAATATAATGTTCCTCGCGTTGGCTATGTAAACAAAATGGACCGTTCGGGGGCCAACTTCTTTGAGGTTGTACGCCAGATGAAAGCCGTGTTGAATGCAAACCCTTGTCCTATACAGATACCTATTGGTGCCGAGGAGAATTTCAAAGGTGTTGTAGACCTTGTTACAATGAAGGCTATCTACTGGCATGATGAGACTATGGGTGCCAACTATGAGATAGAAGATATTCCGGCATCTCTTATGGATGAGGCTAAGGAGTGGCATGACAAGATGTTGGAGACTATCGCTGAGTTTGACGATGAACTTATGCAGAAGTTTTTTGACGATCCATCTACTATAACAGAAGAAGAAATAAAAAGAGCTATACGTAAGGGAACACTCGCTATGGGGATGGTTCCTATGACTTGTGGCTCGTCTTTTAAGAATAAAGGGGTACAAACGCTTCTTGATGCTGTTTGTTTATACTTACCCAGTCCTGCTGACACCCCGGCTATCACCGGGCATGAGGTTGATGACAAGGAGGTAGAGCTATCGCGTGAGGCTTCTTCCAGTGCTCCATTATCAGCTCTTGTATTTAAAATTGCAGTTGACCCTTATGTTGGTCGTCTTTGTTTCTTTCGTGTATATTCTGGAGACCTTTTAGCCGGTTCTTATGTACTGAACACACGATCGGGAAAGAAAGAGCGTATTTCACGCCTTTTTCAAATGCACTCTAACAAGCAGAATCCAAAGGATGCTATTACTTGTGGAGATATAGGTGCTGCCGTAGGACTTAAAGATGTTCACACGGGAGATACAATCTGTGCCGAAAATGCTCCTATTGTTCTTGAGGCTATGGATTTCCCGGCACCAGTTATTGGTGTTGCAGTTGAGCCTAAAACACAAAAGGATCTTGATAAATTAGGAATCGGTTTGCAGAAACTTGCCGAGGAGGATCCTACGTTTACTGTTAAATCGGATGAGGAGACAGGACAGACTATTATTAGTGGAATGGGTGAACTTCACCTTGAAATTATTATTGAACGTCTGCGTCGTGAATTTAATGTGGAATGTAATCAGGGTCGCCCGCAAGTATCTTACAAGGAGGCTATCACTCAATCCGTTGAACTTCGTGAAGTTTATAAGAAACAGAGCGGTGGACGAGGTAAGTTTGCTGATATGATAGTTCGTGTTGAGCCTGCAGATCCGGACTTTGAAGGTGGTTTACAGTTTGTTGACGAGGTTAAGGGTGGAAATATTCCTAAGGAGTATATCCCTTCTATACAGAAAGGTTTTACCACTGCGATGAAGAATGGTGTACTTGCCGGCTATCCTTTAGATCAACTGAAGGTAACAGTATTGGATGGTTCTTTTCATCCCGTTGACTCTGACCAGTTGTCTTTTGAAATTTGTGCTATACAAGCTTTCAAAAAGGCGAGTGAAAAGGCGAGACCTGTCCTTCTGGAGCCTATCATGAAGATAGAAGTTGTTACTCCTGATGAGAGTATGGGTGATGTCATATCAGACCTTAACAAACGTCGTGGACAGGTTGAGGGGATGGAATCGAGCCGTAGTGGTGCACGTATTGTTAAGGCTAAGGCTCCGCTTTCGGAGATGTTTGGATACGTGACCTCGTTGCGTACCATAACTTCTGGGCGTGCAACTTCGACAATGACTTTCTCACACTATTCAGAGGTGAGTTCGTCAATAGCTAAAAACGTACTTGCCGAGGTCAAAGGAAGAGTAGATTTGTTGTAATATATAATATCACAAAACGATATGAATTCAAAAATAAGAATCAAATTGAAATCTTACGATCATACGCTGGTTGACAAATCGGCTGAGAAGATCGTAAAAACGGTAAAAGCTACAGGTGCTGTGGTTAAAGGTCCAATCCCTCTGCCTACGCGCAAGCGTATTTTTACTGTAAACCGTTCCACATTTGTAAACAAAAAGTCGCGTGAGCAGTTCGAGCTCTCTTTCTATCGCCGTTTGATAGAGATAGAGATATTTAATAGCTCATCGAAGGCTGTTGAGGCGCTTATGAAGCTTGAGTTGCCCAGTGGTGTGGATGTAGAGATAAAATTGTAAACTATTAAAAGCAAACAGAAATGCCAGGATTATTAGGAAAGAAAATCGGAATGACATCCGTATTCAGTGCTGATGGCGTAAATATGCCATGCACTGTTATCGAAGCAGGTCCTTGCGTTGTCACACAGCTGAAAACTGTTGAAAAAGACGGTTACCATGCGGTTCAAGTAGGTTTCGAGGATAAAAAGGAGAAACATACTACTAAGCCGGAAATGGGACACTTTAAGACGAGTGGTGTGACACCCAAGAGACACTTGGCCGAGTTCAAAGGGTTTGAATCGGAGTATAAACCGGGAGATGTTATCGCGGTTGATCTCTTTGTTGAGGATGATTATGTGGATGTTATCGGAACATCCAAAGGAAAAGGATTCCAGGGTGTTGTAAAACGCCATGGTTTTGGTGGTGTTGGTCAAGCAACGCATGGTCAACATAACCGTCTTCGTGCACCGGGATCTGTGGGTGCATGTTCATATCCTGCACGTGTGTTTAAGGGAACACGCATGGCAGGTCAGACCGGAAACCAGAAGGTGTCAGTACAAAATCTTCAGGTAATAAAAGTAATTCCGGAACATAACCTTTTATTGTTAAAAGGTTCTATACCGGGTAGTAAAGGTTCAATCGTAATAATAGAGAAGTAATGGAACTGAACGTATTTAACATCAAAGGTGAGGATACAGGAAAAAAGGTTACGTTGAACGATGCAGTATTTGGCGTTGCGCCGAACGAGCATGCCATCTATTTAGACGTTAAACAATTCATGGCGAATAATCGCCAAGGAACTCACAAATCGAAAGAAAGAAGCGAGATATCGGGTAGTACTCGTAAGCTCAAGAAACAGAAGGGTACCGGCGGCGCACGTAGTGGAGATATCAACTCTCCGGTGATGGTCGGCGGAGGTAGGGTTTTCGGACCCAAGCCGAAGGATTATAGTTTTAAACTTAATAAAAAAGTTAAAGCTCTGGCCCGTAAATCGGCTTTGACGTTCAAGGCAAATGATAAAGCGATAACAGTAGTTGAGGACTTCAATTTTGAGGCTCCTAAAACGAAAGAGTTTCTCGAAATCGTAAAAAATTTGCAACTGTCTGATAAAAAGTTACTTTTAGTTTTATCAGACCAAAATAAAAATGTATATTTGTCGGCTCGGAATTTACCGAAGACAAAAGTTATAACAGTTTCGGAACTAAATACATACAAAATTCTCGATTGTGAGAATATGGTGCTTTTAGAGAGTTCTGTGGCTGTTGTTAATGAATTTTAATGTAAGGAGGCACGATAATGGCAATAATTATTAAACCGATTGTTACAGAAAAAATGACTCGCATGTCGGAGAAACTGAACCGTTATGGGTTTCGTGTTGATCCTGATGCAAATAAACCGCAGATAAAGAAAGCTGTGGAGGAGATGTATAATGTGACCGTGATATCTGTGAATACGATGAACTATAATGGCAAGAATAAGAGCCGTTATACTAAATCAGGTCTTATTCAAGGTAAAACCGCAGCATATAAAAAGGCGTTGGTTACATTGAAAGAGGGTGAATCAATAGATTTTTATAGTAATATTAATTAGAAAATGGCAGTACGTAAATTAAAGCCCACGACACCGGGGCAGAGACACAAGATTATTGGTGCGTTTGATAAAATAACTGCTACCGCACCAGAAAAATCACTTGTTGTTGGTAAGAAAAATTCTGGTGGTCGTAATAGCGAGGGGCATCTTACGATGCGTTATCTCGGTGGCGGTCACAAACGTAAATACAGAGTTATCGATTTCAAGAGAAATAAAGATGGTGTTCCGGCTAAAGTTGCATCAATAGAGTACGATCCTAACCGTTCGTCTCGCATTGCGCTTTTATTTTATGCCGACGGTGAAAAGCGTTATATAGTTGCTCCTAATGGTCTGGAAGTTGGTGCGACAGTAATGTCGGGTGAAACAGCAGCTCCTGAAGTTGGAAATACACTGTTTCTGCAGGATATTCCTGTTGGTACGGTTATTCACAATGTTGAGTTGCGCCCCGGTCAAGGAGCGGCATTAGTTCGCTCGGCCGGAGTGTTTGCCCAGTTGACTTCGAGAGAAGGAAAGTATGTAATTATCAAATTACCTTCGGGTGAGACTCGAAAGATACTTGCTACATGCAAGGCTACAATAGGTACGGTAGGAAATTCTGATCATGCGTTGGAGGAGTCGGGTAAGGCCGGTCGTTCTCGTTGGTTGGGGCGTCGTCCTCGTACCCGTGGTGTGGTTATGAACCCTGTTGATCACCCGATGGGTGGTGGTGAAGGACGTGCTTCCGGAGGTCATCCGCGTTCACGTAAGGGTCTTTACTCTAAGGGTCTTAAGACAAGAGCTCCGAAGAAACAATCTTCGAAGTACATTATTGAAAGAAGGAAAAAATAATTTGAATAATTAAACAATTATGAGTCGTTCATTAAAAAAAGGACCGTTTATCAGTGTGAAACTTGAGAAGAAGGTTACTGCCATGTCGGCAACCGGTAAGAAATCGGTTATAAAGACTTGGTCGCGTGCCTCTATGATCTCTCCTGATTTCGTAGGGTACACCTTTGCCGTTCACAATGGTAATAAGTTTATTCCCGTATACGTAACCGAAAATATGGTTGGTCATAAGTTGGGTGAGTTTGCCCCAACACGTATCTTCCGTGGACATGCAGGTAATAAGAAAAAATAATACCTGAAGGGAATATAAAAATAAATAAGTAAAAACAGAAATAAAATGGGTGCAAGAAAAAGACAATCAGCCGAAAAAAGGAAAGAAGCCTTGAAAGAGAAGAGCTTCGCCAAGCTGAATAACGTTCCATCCTCGCCACGAAAGATGCGTCTGGTAACAGATTTGGTTAGGGGCATGGAGGTGTTCAAGGCTTTGGGCGTACTTAAGTTCTCGACTAAAGAGGCATCGGCAAGGTTAGAAAAATTGCTGCGTTCTGCAATTGCCAATTGGGAGCAGAAGAATGAACGTAAAGCCGAAAGCGGAGAGCTTTATATCTCGGAAATTTTTGTGGATAGCGCTGCGATGCTAAAGCGTCTGCGTCCGGCTCCTCAGGGTCGTGGATACAGAATCCGCAAACGTTCAAACCACGTGACGTTGTTTGTTGATACAAAGAGTAAAAACGAAAATCAAGAGTAAGCCGATGGGACAGAAAGTAAATCCGATAAGTAACCGTTTGGGAATCATCAGAGGATGGGATTCTAATTGGTATGGCGGTGATAAATATGGCGACAAATTGTTGGAAGACAGCAAAATTCGCAAATATCTGAATGCCCGTCTTTCTAAGGCAAGCGGTGTATCACGCATTGTGATTGAGCGTACACTTAAACTTATAATCATTACCGTTTGCACGTCGCGCCCTGGTATGGTTATTGGTAAAGGTGGACAAGAGGTGGATAAACTCAAAGAAGAGTTGAAGAAAATCACCGATAAAACTGATAAGGATATTCAGATAAATATCTTTGAGGTAAAGAAGCCGGAATTTGATGCGGTTATTGTGGCAAACAGTATTGCTCGTCAGATTGAGGGCAAGATGGCTTACCGCCGGGCAATAAAAACAGCCGTAGCAAATACTATGCGTGCTGGAGCTGAAGGTATAAAGGTTCAGATATCAGGTCGTTTGAATGGTGCTGAAATGGCACGTTCAGAGATGTATAAGGAGGGTCGTACTCCATTACATACTCTTCGTGCTGATATTGATTATGCTCTTGGTGAAGCTCTTACTAAGGTGGGATTGGTAGGTATAAAGGTTTGGATTTGCCGTGGAGAGATCTATGGTAAGAAAGATCTGGCTCCTTCGTTCGCCACACAGAAAGATACTCGTAGCAATAATGCTAATACGGGTGGAATGGGTCCTAAAAAGGGGTTCAGGAAGAACAAAAAGTAATTTTAACGAAAAGAACTGACATAAAATGTTACAACCGAAGAAAACAAAATTCAGAAGGCAGCAGAAGGGTCGCATGAAAGGTGTCGCCCAGCGTGGCAGTGAGCTGGCCTTCGGGTCTTTTGGTATAAAGTGTTTGCAGTCGAAATGGCTTACCGGTCGCCAGATAGAGGCCGCCCGCGTAGCTGTTACCAGATATATGCAACGTCAGGGACAAATCTGGATAAGAATATTTCCGGATAAGCCTATTACCAAAAAACCTGCTGAAGTACGTATGGGTAAAGGAAAAGGTTCTCCAGAGGGGTTTGTGGCTCCGGTTACGCCGGGCAGAATTCTTATAGAGATTGAAGGTGTATCGTTTGATATAGCGAAAGAGGCTTTGCGCCTTGGTGCACAGAAATTACCCGTAACAACTAAGTTTATTATTCGTCGTGATTATGACGCAAATCAAAACGCATAAGGAGGGAAAAAAGATATGAAGATCGCAGAAATAAGAGAACTTCCTACAAAGGAGTTGGTTGAGAGGATTGAAGCCCAAGTGGTTGCTCTGAACCGCATGGAGATCAATCACAGTATCTCTCCACTTGATAATCCAACACAGATTAAACAATCTCGCAGGAGTATCGCATGTATGAAGAGTGAGTTACATCAAAGAGAAGTTAACGCATAACTGATAACGCCTAATGGAAACAAAAAATATCAGAAAAGAGAGAATTGGTGTTGTTACGAGCGACAAGATGGAAAAAACTGTTACGGTTGCCGTAAAATGGAAAGAGAAACACCCTATTTATGGTAAGTTCGTCAGTAAGACGAAGAAATACCATGCTCACGATGAAAAGAACGAGTGCGGTATCGGTGATACTGTAAGATTGCTAGAAACTCGTCCGTTGAGCAAAATGAAGAGATGGAGAGTAATTGAAATTGTTGAAAAAGCTAAATAATTATGATACAACAAGAGTCAAGACTTACTGTGGCAGATAACAGTGGAGCAAAAGAGGCACTTTGTATCCGCGTATTGGGTGGAACCGGCAGACGCTATGCAAGTGTAGGCGATATAATCGTCGTTGCTATTAAGAGTGCTATCCCTTCAAGCGAGATAAAGAAAGGCGCTGTTTCAAAGGCCGTTATTGTGCGTACTAAAAAAGAGATACGTCGTCAGGATGGCTCTTACATACGTTTCGATGACAATGCCTGTGTATTGTTAAACGGTGCGGGCGAGATAAGAGGCAGCCGTATTTTCGGCCCTGTTGCGCGTGAATTACGTGTAACTAATATGAAGATAGTTTCGTTGGCACCTGAAGTTCTTTAATAGCATAAAAATAAAGATTAATGAGTAAATTACACATTAAAAAAGGAGATACTGTTTACGTTAATGCAGGTGACGACAAAGGAGCTACCGGTCGTGTGCTGAAGGTTCTCGTTAACGAGAGTCGTGCAATCGTAGAGAGTGTAAATATGGTGTCGAAGCACACCAAGCCTAATGCTAAGAGTCCTCAAGGAGGCATAGTAAAGAAGGAGGCTTCTGTTCATATTTCGAACCTTAACGTAATGGATGCTAAAACAAAAAAGGCAACACGTGTAGGTCGTCGTGAAAATGAATTAGGCAAATTAGTACGTTATTCTAAAAAATCAGGAGAGGAGATTAAATAATGAGCGCAACAGTAAATCTCAAAAAAGATTATAAAGAGAGAATCGTCCCCGCTTTGATGAAGGAGTTCAAATACAGCAGTGTAATGCAGGTTCCGGTTTTGAAGAAAATCGTGCTTAATCAAGGACTCGGAGAGGCGACAGGTGATAAGAAAGTTATTGATACAGCAATTGCAGAACTTACCGCAATAGTTGGTCAGAAAGCCGTAGCAACACTCTCTCGGAAAGATATTTCTAATTTTAAACTTCGTAAGAAGATGCCTATTGGCGTTATGGTTACTTTGCGTCGTGAGCAGATGTACGAATTTCTTGAGCGTCTGGTACGCGTGGCTTTGCCTCGTATACGTGACTTTAAGGGGATTGAAAGCAAATTGGATGGAAAGGGTAATTATACTCTTGGTATCCAGGAGCAGATAATTTTCCCTGAGATAAATATCGATTCGATCAGTAAAATTTCAGGTATGAATATAACTTTCGTTACTTCTGCAGGGACTGACGAGGAGGGATTCGCACTGTTAAAAGAGTTTGGTTTACCTTTCAAAAACATCAAAAAGAGCTAAGATATGGCAAAAGAATCAATGAAGGCTCGCGAAGTGAAGAGAGCTAAATTAGTCGCCAAATACGCCGTAAAGAAAGCGCAGCTTAAAGAGGACGGTAACTATGAGGCACTTCAGTTACTTCCTCGTAATGCATCGCGTGTGAGATTGCACAATCGTTGTAGTCTTACCGGTCGTCCGAAAGGATATATGCGCCAGTTTGGCGTTTCCCGTATTCAGTTTCGTGAAATGGCATCGCAAGGATTAATTCCAGGTGTTAAAAAGGCGAGCTGGTAGAGTTTGAAGAGAAGTTAAATATTGTTCGGATAGTCCGAATCAATTTAAACATTTATTTATATGACAGATCCAATAGCAGATTATCTTACAAGATTAAGAAACGCAATTAAAGCTCAACACAATGTTGTTGAGATTCCTGCATCTAACTTGAAAAAAGAGATCACGAAAATCCTTTTTGAAAAAGGCTACATACTTAATTATAAGTTTGTAGAAGAGGGTCCTCAGGGTTCTATAAAAATAGCCTTGAAATATGATCCGGTAAATAAAGTTAACGCAATAAAGAAACTACAGAGAGTATCTTCTCCGGGTTTGCGTCAATATGTCGGGCACAAATGTTTGCCACGCGTGTTAAACGGTTTGGGGGTAGCGATTATCTCTACATCTAAGGGTGTTATGACCGATAAGGAGGCTCGCGAGCAGATGATAGGTGGCGAGGTTTTATGTTACGTTTATTAATAAAGGAGGAGGTAAATTATGTCACGAATAGGAAAATTGCCAATAAACATCCCCGCAGGCGTAACAGTAACAGTTAAAGGTGATATCGTTTCTGTAAAAGGTACAAAAGGGGAGATGTCACAGAAAGTCACCGGCGGAATAGCCGTAATTGTTGATAATGGAATTATAACCGTAACTCGTCCTGATGAAACTAAGGGTTCGCGCGCATTACACGGTCTTTACCGTTCGCTTATAAATAACTTAGTTATTGGCGTGTCGAATGGATATAAGAAAGAGATGGAGTTAGTAGGTGTTGGTTATCGTGCTGAAGGTAATGGACAAGTTTTAAAATTGTCTTTAGGCTATTCTCACGATACTTATATAAGATTACCAAAGGAGGTAAAACTCGAAACGAAATCTGAACGTAATAAGAATCCGCTGATTTTGTTAGAGTCATGTGATAAAGAGTTGCTCGGTCTTATCTGTGCTAAGGTACGTTCAATGCGTAAGCCTGAACCTTATAAAGGTAAGGGTATAAGATTCGTAGGTGAATATATTCGCAGGAAATCCGGAAAGTCTGCATCAGCTAAATAATTCACGTAAATAGGTAAATATCATGATGACTAAATTAGAAAGAAGAATAAAGATCAAAACCCGCATACGTGGTAAAATATCGGGGACGGCAGAGACTCCTCGTATGACTGTATTCAGAAGCAACAAGCAGATATATGTTCAAATCGTAGATGATTTGGCAGGGAAAACTCTAGTTACTGCATCTTCTAAAGCATTTGCTGATGGAGATAATAGGGCTGCTGCGGCACAGGTGGGAGAATTAATTGCAAAAAAGGCAAAAGAGGCAGGTATAACTTCGGTTGTTTTCGACCGTAATGGTTACCTCTATCACGGCCGTGTACAGGAGCTTGCTGATGCGGCTCGTAAGGGTGGACTTAAATTTTAAACGACAATGGCAGTAAAATATAACAGAGTTAAGTCGACAAACGACTTAGAGTTAAAAGACAAATTGGTTCACATCAATCGTGTAACCAAAGTCACCAAAGGTGGACGTACGTTCAGTTTCTCGGCTATAGTTGTAGTCGGTGACGGTAATGGCGTGGTTGGTTATGGCTTGGGTAAAGCAAGTGAGGTCACTGCGGCTATTGCAAAGGGTGTAGAAGCCGCTAAGAAGAATCTTATTAAGGTTCCGGTGCTAAAAGGTACTGTACCTCATGATCAACTTTCGAAATTTGGCGGTGCATTGGTTTACATTAAACCGGCATCTCACGGTACAGGAGTTAAGGCCGGTGGTGCAATGCGCGCCGTGCTGGAGAGTGTTGGTATTACCGATGTTTTGGCTAAATCTAAAGGTTCGTCAAACCCACATAACTTGGTTAAGGCTACTTTCACAGCTCTTGCCGAATTGAGGGATGCCTCAATGGTTGCTGGGAACCGTGGCATTTCTATGGAAAAAGTATTTAATGGTTAATTAAAGGAACAGAGAAATGAAGACTATAAAGATTAAACAAGTAAAGAGTAGAATCAAATGTCCCGCTGTTCAGAAAAGAACCCTTGATGCTTTGGGATTGCGTAAACTTAACCAAATTGTAGAGCATAATGCTACTCCCCAGATTTTGGGAATGGTAGCTAAGGTTAAACATCTGGTTGTAGTAGAATAAGTTATTTTTTGATTAAGTAAAATAATAAAGATATGAACTTAAGTAATTTAAAACCTGCTCTGGGCTCCACAAAAACGCGTAAAAGAATAGGTCGCGGAACTGGTTCTGGTTTAGGCGGTACTTCCACGAGAGGACACAAAGGAGCAAAACAGCGCTCTGGTTACAAAAGCAAGATCGGTTTTGAAGGTGGTCAGATGCCACTTCAACGTCGTGTTCCGAAGTTTGGCTTTAAAAACATCAATCATGTTGAATATAAGGCTATTAATCTAAGTACGTTACAAGAACTTGCTGAGGCTAATAAATTTGATAAGATAGATATTAATACCTTGATTGAGGCTGGTTTTGTTTCATCAAAACAATTGGTTAAAATTCTTGGAAACGGGTCATTGACAGTTAAAATAGATGTTTCAGCACACGCATTTTCTAAATCTGCCGAAGTGGCAATTATAGCTGCGGGCGGGACAATAGTAAAACTCTAATTTTATGAGAGCGATAGAAACAGTAAAAAACATTTGGAAGATAGAAGACTTGAGATATAGGATTCTAACAACCTTGTTGTTTGTAATGGTGTATCGTATAGGTTCCTATGTGGTGCTTCCTGGTATTGATCCGCAGTTTTTATCACAACTGCAGAATCAGACCAGAGGTGGTCTGATGGCACTTTTGGATATGTTCTCGGGTGGTGCGTTTTCTAATGCATCCATCTTTGCATTGGGAATTATGCCATACATTTCAGCCTCTATCGTAATACAACTTCTTGGTATGGCTGTGCCGTACTTCCAGAAGTTGCAGCGCGAAGGAGAGAGTGGACATCGTAAACTAAACCAGTACACTCGTTATCTTACGGTATTGATTTTACTTGTTCAAGGTCCGTCTTATCTTGTCAATCTTAAGGTGCAGATGAATCAGGTTGCCGGTGGCGTTTTCCCATCGGACTTCATGTTTATTCTATCCTCGACAGTAATACTTGCCGCAGGTAGTATGTTTGTAATGTGGTTAGGCGAGCGTATTACTGACAAAGGGGTTGGAAATGGTATATCGTTTATAATACTAATTGGTATTATTGCACGTTTGCCACATGCTTTGGGTATTGAGTTTATAAACCGTGCTGCAACTAAATCAGGAGGGTTGGTAATGTTCTTGGCAGAGCTACTCTTCTTGTTAATAGTGGTGGCTGCGTCAATTCTTCTTGTACAGGGAACCCGCAAGGTTCCGGTTCAATATGCTAAGCGTATTGTGGGGAATAAGCAGTATGGCGGAGCAAGACAATATATTCCGTTAAAGGTTAATACGGCTGGTGTTATGCCTATTATCTTTGCGCAGGCGATTATGTTTATTCCTATAACGATTGTGGGCTTTTCAGCAAATAATGCAGGGAATGCTTTTATGCGGTCGTTTATGGATAATACAGGATTCTGGTACAATTTCGTTTATGCTTTCTTGATAATCGTATTTACCTATTTTTATACGGCGATAACGATACAGCCTAATCAGATGGCGGAAGACATGAAGCGTAATAACGGTTTTATTCCGGGCATTAAACCCGGAAAGAAAACGGCTGAGTACCTTGACCTTATAATGTCTCGTATTACTTTGCCGGGTTCGATGTTTTTGGCATTGGTTGCAATTATGCCCGCCTTTGCCCGCTTGGCAGGTATAAGCAGTGAGTTCTCACAGTTCTTCGGCGGAACATCGTTGTTGATACTTGTGGGTGTTGTACTTGATACCTTACAGCAGATTGAGAGCCATTTAATGATGCATCATTACGATGGACTCCTTAAATCCGGAAGGATAAAAGGACGTACCGGTTCTGTTGCTGCATATTAGGACGATAATAAGATAAGTAAAATGATTTATCTTAAGACCGATGAAGAGATAGAGTTGATAAGGGAGAGCAATCTCCTTCTGGGGCAGACGCTTGGTGAAATAGCTAAATGGGTTGCTCCGGGAATTACAACTCTTAAATTAGATTCGATAGCCGATGAGTTTATTCGTGATAACGGAGGTTTCCCAAGTTGTTTGGGTTATAGTGGCTATCCTAATTCAATATGCGCTTCGGTAAATGAGCAGGTTGTTCACGGAATACCGTCGGACGTGGTGCTTAAGGAGGGGGATATTGTATCGGTGGATTTATGTGTATTGAAAAACGGTTTTCAAGGCGATTCGACGTATACTTTCTCTGTTGGTGATGTTAGTTATGACATACATCGTCTGCTTAAAGCGACAAAGGAGGCTCTTTATGTTGGAATTGAACAAGCTGTTGACGGGAAACGCGTAGGTGATATAAGCAATGCAATACAGAGTTATTGTGAAAAGAAGGGGTATTCAGTAGTCCGCGAGATGTGTGGACATGGCATAGGCAAAAACATGCATGAAGAGCCGGAGGTTCCCAATTATGGACGTAAGGGTTGTGGACCGTTACTGCGCAGTGGAATGGTTCTTGCCATTGAACCGATGATAAACATGGGTTCGCGGAATATAGTCATTGAACGTGACGGGTGGACGACAAGGACAAAGGATCGTAAGCCGTCGGCACATTTTGAACTTTCGGTAGCAGTACGGGAAGGTAAAGCAGATATATTATCTACTTTTAAGTATGTCGAAGAGGTTTTAGGTGATAAATTTATTTAAGTGAAGGTATAATTTATGGCGAAGCAGTCCGCAATTGAGCAAGATGGAACAATAATTGAAGCATTGTCTAATGCAATGTTTAGAGTAGAATTGGAGAACGGGCATGAAATAACGGCACATATCTCCGGTAAGATGCGCATGCATTATATCAGGATTCTTCCGGGAGATAAGGTTCGTGTAGAGATGTCTCCCTACGATTTGTCGAAAGGACGAATAGCTTTTAGATACAAATAACAAACAAATAATATGAAAGTAAGAGCATCATTGAAAAAACGCACACCGGAGTGCAAAATCGTTAGACGCAACGGCCGGTTATATGTTATAAACAAGAAAAACCCTAAGTATAAACAACGTCAAGGATAATATTTATTATTTTTGCAAAATAATTTTTCGATTATATGGCGATAAGAATTGTCGGTATAGACCTGCCGCAGAATAAAAGAGGTGAAATAGCTTTGACCTACATATACGGTATCGGTCGTAGCGCGTCGAATACCATTTTGAGTAAAGCCGGTATAGACAAGAATATTAAAGTAAAGGATTGGACAGACGATCAGGCCGCTAAGGTCCGTGAGGTTATAGGCTCCGAGTTTAAGGTGGAGGGTGATCTTCGCTCTGAAGTGCAGCTTAATATCAAGCGTTTGATGGATATTGGATGCTATCGTGGAGTTCGTCACCGTAACGGTTTGCCAGTACGTGGACAAAGCACTAAAAATAATGCTCGGACGCGTAAGGGTAAGAAGAAGACCGTTGCAAATAAGAAAAAAGCTACTAAATAATAAGTAAGTATGGCAAAAAAATCAGTCGCAGTAAAGAAGAGAAAAGTAAATGTAGGTGCTGTCGGACAGGTGCACATTCACTCTTCGTTTAATAACATCATTGTATCCATCGCCAATGAAAATGGTCAAGTTATATCTTGGTCTTCGGCAGGTAAGATGGGTTTTAGGGGTTCTAAAAAGAATACTCCGTACGCAGCTCAAATGGCATCGCAAGATTGCTCTAAGATTGCATATGATCTCGGATTGAGAAAAGTAAAAGCTTATGTAAAAGGACCGGGTAACGGGCGTGAGTCTGCTATTCGTACAATCCATGGTGCTGGAATTGAAGTGACCGAGATTGTGGACGTTACTCCGTTACCACATAATGGTTGTCGTCCACCTAAAAGAAGGAGAGTATAATTTTATTAACCGGACTGCTGTCAGTAGATGAAATAAGATTGCTTATTCATCCTCTCGCAATCGCGGCTGCATCGAAACAGTGGTTCAAAAACATCAACAAAATAAAAATATTTAGAAATGGCAAGATATACCGGACCTAAATCGAAAATTGCCCGCAAATTCGGCGAGGCTATTTTTGGCCCAGACAAAGTGTTGTCCAAGAAGAATTATCCTCCCGGACAACATGGACAGAATAAAAGAAGAAAGACTTCAGAGTATGGGTCTCAGCTTGCGGAAAAACAGAAAGCTAAATACACCTATGGTGTGTTGGAGCGTCAGTTCCGTAATTTGTTTGAGAAAGCGTCGCGCACTAAAGGTATTACCGGCGAGGTGCTTTTACAGTTTCTCGAATCGCGTCTCGACAATGTAGTATTTCGTTTGGGAATAGCTCCTACGCGTTCTGCTGCTCGTCAGTTGGTTTCGCACCGTCATATTACAGTTGACGGTAAGGTTGTGAATATTCCTTCTTATTTAGTTAAACCAGGTCAGATGATAGCGATACGTGAGAAATCAAGATCTCTTGAGAATATTACAAACGCTCTTGCTGGGTTTAACCATAGTAAATATCCTTGGATAGAGTGGGACGAAGCTTCAAAGAGCGGTAAGCTGTTGCATATCCCTGAGAGGGTGGATATACCAGAGAATATCAAAGAACAGTTAATCGTAGAGTTGTACTCTAAACAATAATTAGAATTATGGCGATATTAGCATTTCAGAAACCCGAAAAAGTCTTAATGCTGGAGGCAACTTCGTTCTTTGGCAAGTTTGAATTCCGTCCGTTGGAGCCTGGCTATGGTGTTACCGTAGGTAATGCGTTGCGCCGTATTCTGCTCTCTTCTTTGGAGGGGTTTGCGATAGCGTCTATCCGCATTGATGGTGTGGAGCATGAATTCGCTACTATTCCGGGAGTTTTGGAGGATGTTACAAACATTATTCTGAATCTTAAGAAAGTAAGGTTTAAACAGACTGTTGAGGATGTGGAGACCGAAAAAGTTACAATTACATGCTCTGGTGGTGAGTTTAAGGCGGGGGATATAAGTAAAGCTCTTTCAGGATTTGAGGTACAGAACCCTGATTTAGTTATCTGTCATATGGACCAAAGTGCAAAGTTCAATATTGATATTTGTATTAATAAGGGAAGAGGTTATGTGCCTGCTGATGAGAATGCTTCTCCTTCAGATACGTTAGATGTTATCCCTATTGATGCTATTTATACTCCGATAAGGAACGTTAAATATTCGGTAGACCAATATCGTGTTGAGCAGAAGACTGACTACGAAAAATTGACTATTGAGATATCTACTGACGGTTCTATTCATCCAAAGGAGGCTTTGAAAGAGGCTGCAAAGATACTTATTCACCACTTCATGCTATTCTCTGATGAGAAAATAACTTTGGAGTTGGCGGATACTGATGGAGGTGATGAGTTTGATGAGGAGGTGCTTCATATGCGTCAATTGTTGAAAAGCAAACTTACCGATATGGATTTGTCGGTTCGTGCGCTAAATTGCCTGAAATCAGCAGATGTAGAGACACTCGCTGAGCTCGTAATATTCAATAAGAATGATCTTTTGAAGTTCCGTAACTTTGGCAAAAAGTCACTTAATGAGCTGGATGATCTGTTGGGTGGATTGAATTTATCTTTCGGGATGGATATATCCAAGTATAAATTAGATAAAGATTAACAACGATGAGACATAATAAGAAATTTAACCATTTAGGAAGGACAAGCTCACATAGAGGCGCTATGTTGTCTAATATGACTTGTTCTTTAATCATGCATAAGCGTATATTTACGACTTTGGCAAAAGCGAAAGCGCTTAGAATTTATGCTGAGCCGATTATAAATAGAGGTAAAGAAGATACTACGGCATCGCGTCGTATTGTATTTAGTTACTTGCAGGATAAAAAGGCTGTAACGGAGCTATTTAAGGAGATTTCGCAAAAAATAACTGAACGTAATGGAGGTTATACTCGTATTCTTAAAACCGGAACCCGTCTTGGAGATGGTGCCAGTACCTGTTTTATTGAATTAGTGGATTACAATGAGAATATGCTCACTGAGAAGACTACTAAGAAAGCTGCTCGTACGCGTCGATCGAAGAAAGCCGGAGAGCCTGTAAAGGTTGCTGAATCTGTAAAGGAAGAAGCTGCGGTAGTTTCTGAACCTCTTGCTGAGGCTCCTGTTACTGATGTGGAGAAGCCTACGGCTGAGTAAATAATTGATATAATGATAAAAAAAAGCCACCTTTTTAAAGGGTGGCTTTTTTTATGTGTATTTTTTGTATGCGCTTTTTTTTGGCATATATAGTAATTATCTTTGTGCGCTGGAGGGCAATGGGTAATGTTTGGAGACTTACACTGCCGTTTTCATAAGCCTGTTTAAATTTCATGGTTAATAAAGTATTGGTGGCAAATCTCCTCCTAATATTTTTCCATGGTCAAAATTTAGACAGGTTTTTTATTTGTTGACCGTGTAAAGTAGTTAATGCTATATTTTGCTATTTGGGAATTTTGTCTTCTACTGCGTAAATGAGATTGATTTTTTTGTTTCATGTTTTTTACTGAATATTAATTATAAGGTTTGTATTTACCTAAAAAAATGTAACGTAATATCTTATGTAAACATTATTTGTAACTTTGCGCTGAATATGTAACAATAATTGTATTGATGAATATTGTTTATGCTTTTCAACAACTTCCTTCTTGGATTGTTACTTCTGTCTTAATGCTTGCTTTCCGGAATGTTTTCTGGAAATTAGTAGTTTTGTGGAGGGATGTTTGAGTCGGTCATTTTATCTGGTTTTTATGGATTGTTGTTATCTGTATATTAGGGATTCTTCCTATAATATATTTTTTTATTTATAAAAAGAATATTGATGTCGAAAATTGATACGAAGCATTCAATCGGGACTGCGGCTATCGAGCTTTTTATTAAGCATGGTATACGTAGGATTACGATAGGGGATATTTGTCGCAAGGCTGGTATTTGCCGTAAAACTTATTATGATTATTATAATAATAAGGAGGATATAGTGATTGAAACTTTAAATGGTGTTATGTTGCATAATACGGGGCAATATATTGCTGTAATGGACAGTCATGTTCCGTTTGCCGAAAAGATGTTTAGGATGCTTGATATGAAGATAGAGTTTATGAGTCAGAGAATGGCTATTATGGATGATATGCTATCGTTGAAAATGAGTTCTGTTAAACATATTTTTGAAAAGAGGCTTAATGAAAGAAGAAAGTTGATAATAAATCATTATAATAAAGCACAAAAGGCTGGGGAGATACGTAATGATATATGTATCGAGGTAATTGTTGAGATGCATAATAAGATACTTGATATTTGCAGAGATGAGAATTTTAAGGCTAAATTTCCTGATACGCTGGCTATGATGAGGCAACTTTCGGAGGTGTATTTATTTGGTATTGCTAAAAGGTGAGATGAAAATGTATATTAACGCATTTGGGCATTATATTCCTGATGGGAGGGTAAATAATGAGTATTTTAAGCAGCTAAACGGATTGGATGATGATTGGATAATTCAGAGAACAGGAATTCGTACTAGATCTAAGATCGGGGATAATGAGGACGTTATGTCAATGGGAATAAAGGCTGTTGAGGTTGCGATGGAGGGACTCGCATACGCTATTGGCGATGTTGATCTTATAATTTCGGCAGGCTATACTATAACGGATACTGTTGGGACGTTGGCTCACCGTGTTCAACGTGAATTTAATATAATGAATGCACAGGTACTTGCTGTTACTTCTGCTTGCTCTTCGTTTGTTAATGCGATTGAGATTGCTGAGGGATATTTTGCGACTTGTAAATCGCAAAAGGCATTGATTATATGTTCTGAGGCTAATTCGGTTTATAATGATTATTCTAATCCAAAGAGTGGTCATTTATGGGGAGACGGAGCGGTGGCAGTATTTGTATCGAAAGAGAAAACTGAGGAGAATCAGCCACAGGTACTGGATATAATAACTAAGGGGTTGGCGTATATAGGTAAAGGACCTGATGGAGTATGTTTACACCCAAGTAATGGCGGAATTGCAATGAACAGCGGACGGGACGTTTTTCATTATGCCTGTTTGTATATGTCTTCATCGATGGAGGAGCTGTTGCAGCGTAATGGACGACGAATTGAGGAGGTCTCGCATTTTGCTTGTCATCAGGCTAATATGCGTATAGTGGCAAATATAGCGGAGCATTGGCATCTCCCAGAGTCTAAGTTTTTTAATAATATACATGAACTGGGCAATACGGGTTCGGCAAGTGCCATGCTGGCACTTTCGCAAAATTCAGATAAGATAAAGGGTGGTGAACTTGTAGGGCTTACTGTTTTTGGTGGCGGATACTCTTCGGGGGCAATGCTGATCCAATTTTGATGTTCTTTTGTCTTTTAATCTTTTGTTTTTAGTGATTTCATTGATTTTATGTGTATTTTTATGTTGGTTAAATATGCTTTTGAAGCATTGATGATTGAACCAATATGCTTTTGATATGGTTTTATATGGCATAATGTGAATGTATCGAAAATAAATTTACTAATATGAAGATAGAAAAGATTGTTGGGCGGGAGATTCTTGATTCAAGAGGTAATCCTACTGTCGAGGTGGATGTGATAACTGAGTCCGGTGTAATGGGACGGGCTTCAGTGCCGTCCGGTGCCTCTACCGGAAGTCGCGAGGCTCTTGAACTTCGCGATAATGATATCTTGAGATATGGTGGTAAAGGAGTGTTAACGGCAGTGGCAAATGTAAATAAATGTATTGCTCCGCTATTGGCAGGGTTTGATGTTTGCAACCAAATAGGGGTTGACAGGAGGCTTGTAGAGGTGGACGGAACAAAGGCTAAGAGAAAGATGGGTGCTAATGCTATCCTTGGAGTTTCGCTTGCTGTTGCAAGTGCAGCGGCAAGGGGGATGAAAATGCCTTTATACCGTTATCTTGGAGGTGTTGATGCGCATGTATTGCCGGTACCAATGATGAATATTATTAATGGAGGTGCACATTCTGATGCTCCGATAGCTTTTCAGGAGTTTATGATACGTCCTGTGGGTGCGTCCTCATTCGGCGAAGCATTGAGAATGGGTGCTGAAGTTTTCCACTCTTTGAAGAAGGTGTTGTCTAAGCGTGGTTTGAGTACGGCTGTTGGCGATGAAGGCGGGTTTGCCCCTAAAGTTTCCGGGGTTGAGGATGCACTAAATCTCATTCTTGAGGCTGTTAATGCTGCCGGATATCTCCCCGGCAGGGATATAACACTTGCTTTGGATTGTGCTGCTACTGAGTTTTATAAGGGTGGTGTATATGATTATACTGTTTATGAGGGGGATGGAGCACCGAGATATACACCAAAACAGCAGGCAGATTATTTGCAGAATCTGATTGTTAAATATCCGATAGATTCTATTGAAGATGGTATGGCTGAGGATGACTGGGATGGGTGGCGTATATTAACGGATCTTATTGGTGACCGCTGCCAGATAGTTGGGGATGACCTTTTTGTTACTAATGTGGAGTATCTGCAAAAGGGGATAGAACTTGGATGTGCTAATGCTATACTTGTGAAGGTTAACCAGATAGGATCTCTTACAGAGACTTTGCGCACAGTGGAGATGGCTGTAAGGAATAATTATAATGTGATAATATCGCACCGTTCTGGTGAAACTGAGGATGCGACGATATCGGATATTGCTGTTGCGGTTAATGCGGGACAGATAAAGACAGGTTCTTTAAGTCGTTCAGACAGGATAGCCAAATATAATCAACTGCTCAGAATAGAGGAGGAGTTGGGTGAGGCGGCTTCTTATGGTTTTAAACGTATAGAGAAAAGATAGATTGTATTTGCTAAGTGATTATTTGTATTTGAGGGTATGTCATTTTTTGAACATACCCTTATTGTTTTTAATAAATATTCTGCAACCTATACAACCTTCATTTATATGTTTGTCTCTTTAATAATAAAGTGATGCTTGTAAAAAATAGATATATAAATGGATGTTAGACTAAAATTTTTCAATTTAACTAAATACAGAATTCCCCATTATGAAGTTGTGAATAGTTAATCTGTCGGTAATTTTTTTGATATTATCTCTTGAAACTTAAGGCGATGAGGATTGTTATTGTGGGCGAAGTATGCAGATTCCGAGGTGGGATTTGTAGCTGTTGAGGTAATCAGATATGGTGCGGTCATCGATTATTACTTTTTTGGCTGATGATGAGGCGTGTAACAGATGTACTTTTCCGTTTATGATGATGGCAAAGCCAACATGTGCAAAGTCAAGTCCTTTTATATCTGTTAGTATGGCTATTATGTCTCCGTTGTGAATGTCTTCTGGTTTAAGGTTGGAAATACTGTCTTTGGGGATAAAGCAGATGGTTTCTGTGCTTAGCTTTTTTTCCTGTTTTGCAATTATTTTTTTTGTCTTCTTCTCTTTAAGTTGTGGATAGAGGGAGGCGTGTGTAGTCATAAAGTTTATTGTTTTGACTTCGCATCGGCATGAGTTTTCCGGTGTTATTATGGAAATAATCCGGTTTACCGAGTTTTCGTTTATCCAATCGCAAAAATAGTGTAAACGGGAGGTGTATCCTGATATTTGTCCGTTACGGTAGCGTATCATTTTAAGATTTTCGACAAATGTATCGAATGTTTTCCCTTTTTGTATGGAGGTCCGTGCAAGAGCGAGGATGGTCTCTACGAATGTGGTGCAGTCGAAAGTTTGCAGATTAATTGTGAGTTTCTCTTTTTGTCCGTTTTCGATGGTTTTGCTTTTGTACGGGGTGTTGATAAACTCTGTTGCTATTGTAATTATGCGGTCTCCTATTGCTGTTGTATCTTGTGAATGCTTTTCGAGCAATGTTTCGCTTAGGGACTTATCGGAGATACCGCTTATAATCTCTTTTTCTATTGCTATACTTGGGGTGGAAATGGTTAGAAATATTAATATGGTACTGATGATATGTTTCATTGTTTTTTTATCTCTTTTTCGATAAATTGAAGTAGGCGTTTTACGGCTTCTGCTTCGGGAATATTTTTTTCGATGCACTCTTTTCCTTTATATAAACTGATGCGTCCGCGCGCTGCTCCTACGTATCCGTAATCGGCATCTGCCATCTCTCCCGGACCGTTTACGATACACCCCATAATGCCTATTTTAAGTCCTATGAGATGCGTGGTTGCAGCTTTTATTTCGGCGATGGTCTTTTGTAGGTCGAATTGTGTCCGTCCGCATCCTGGGCATGATATGTATTCTGTTTTGGTGATTCTTAGGCGTGTGGCCTGTAATATGGAGAATGCTGTGTCGGTTATCTCCTGTGCCGGTATATTGCCTTGGTTGCTTATTAATATTCCGTCTCCGAAACCGTCTAAAAGGATTGTCCCGAAATCTGCTCCGCTCTTTATCTGTAACTCTTCTTTGTCATCTTCTTTGTATTGCTGCATAAGGACGATGGGGTGTTTTATTCCTGCCTTAATAAGCGTGTGTATGATGGCGCGTATCTCTCCGGTGGAGTTTTTATGTGATGATGTGGCGACTATTACTGTCTCTTTGAGTGTGGAGATTGTTTCTATAATTGCTTCGCTGAGAGAGGTGTATTCTACTTTCAGGAATTTTATTGTGGCGCTGCTGCCGGCGACGTTTTCTATGTCTGCAATGGTAAATAGCGGGAAGGAATTTTCGTAAGTCTTAAATTTATGATAATCTACTATTTGACGGATTTCGTTAGGAACGTCTGTTTTTATCTCTTTCCCGGCATATATGTAGTCTGGATGGAGATCGTTAAAGTGGTGGTTTTTATTGTATGAGGCATCGTATATCACAACTGGGGTATTTTTCCCGCCGATATTGTCTACGGCTTTTGTTTTATACCGTTCCATTGCCGTGTGTGTGTATCCTGCGTAAGGGTTGGCGTCAATATGTGGGTGGTTTGTGCGCGAGGCAATGTAATTGGCTAATTTTATTGCAACGGGAATTTCGTTTTCCGGTGGTTCGCTGAGTGAGACTCTTATTGTGTCACCAATGCCATCGGCGAGCAGTGCCCCTATTCCTACTGCTGATTTTATGCGTCCGTCTTCTCCTTCTCCGGCTTCTGTTACGCCAAGATGTAATGGATAGTTAATATCTTCGTGTTCCATCGCCTTGGTGAGTAGTCTTACGGATTTTACCATTATGAAGGTGTTGGATGCTTTTATGGAGATGACTGTGTTGTTGAAATTTTCTTCTTTGCATATTCTCAGAAACTCCATACATGATTCCACTATGCCTTCGGGGGTATCGCCGTAGCGGCTCATTATGCGGTCAGAGAGGGAACCGTGATTTACTCCTATTCTTAGTGCTGTCTTGTTGGCTTTGCAGATGTCTAAAAGTTTTATGAAGCGTGCGCGCAGTTTGTCTATCTCTTCTTGATAGGTTTTGTCATCGTAGTGGATATGCTTAAATATTCGTGCGTTGTCGATGAAGTTCCCGGGATTTATTCTTATTTTATCCGTTATTTTTGCAGCGGCATCGGCTACGTTAGGGTTGAAATGGATATCGGCTATTAATGGGGTTTTATTCCCTTTTTCTCTGAGTATGGAGCGGATCTCTTTGAGTGCGTCTACTTCTATTATTCCTTGGGTAGTAAGGCGTACGTAGTCTGCTCCGGCGATGGATATTTTCAGTATCTGCTGCACGCTTGAACTGATGTCGCGTGTAGAGGTGTCGGTCATTGATTGTACTCTGATTGGGAAGTCTGCACCTAAAGGTACTTCGCCTATATTTACTGCTCTGCTTGGACGGCGGATGTAATTGAATATGTCCATTTTAAGATGGTTAGTTGGTTTTGAACGGCAACTTAAACTCTGAGAGTTCTTGATTTGCGGCGACAATTTTCTGTGCAAGTGAGGTTTTGTAGCGTTTAAAGTGTTCTGCTACTGTTGTGTTTGTTTGGGAGATTATCTGTACTGCAAGGATTGCTGCGTTTAGGGAGCCGTTTATTCCTACTGTGGCAACGGGTATTCCAGGAGGCATCTGTACGATTGCGAGAAGTGCATCCATTCCGTCTAATGTGGAGTTTATAGGTACGCCTATTACCGGTAGGGTTGTCATTGAGGCGATAACTCCCGGAAGGTGTGCTGCCATGCCTGCGGCGGCAATTATTACCTTAATGCCACGTGACTCGGCTTTTTTTGCAAACTCTTCTACTTCTGACGGGGTACGGTGTGCTGATAGGGCGTTCATTTCAAATGGTATTTCGAAATCATTTAGCAGTTTTGCTGCTTTTTCCATGATAGGGAGGTCTGATGTGCTTCCCATGATAATGCTTACAATAGGTTTCATGTGGGTTATTTATTTTGTTTATAACAGTATTCCAACGTAAAATGATGCGCAGCACCATAGGAATCCTAAAATAGCTCCTACTAGTACTTGCCCTAGGGTATGTCTGCCAAGATATATACGGCATGTGCCGAGGAGTCCGGCGCTTATTATTATTGCGGCAAGACTCTCTATGGGTAATATGAACCGCAGTTTCCCCAACATATATATAAGTCCGATGTATGCTCCTATGCCGGTCATGTGGGCGCTTATTTTCCACCATTTGTTTATTATAAGCATGAAGATAAGGATTACGATACCGCCTATTAGCAGACTTATCATCCATATCGGGAAAGACATCCTGATAAGGAAATATATACATATTATATACCCCATAAGGGAGAATAGATAGGGGCGTACGCGTTCTTCTTTGTGTGGGTTGTCTATATTTGAGATGGCTCCTATCTGATGAAGCCAGATGAGTGAAATGGATGGTATTAATGCTGTGAAAACAAGGATTATGCCAAGTATTAGTACTATGAATGATAGTGGTAAAGCTGATAGGTATGTGCAGTATATAATGGTGATAAATCCATAAAACGGCATCATTACAGGGGAGAGTATGTATGAAACTATTTCTGCTGCTTTTTTCATGGGTTTAGAGTTTTTTTCTTAGACGGGCAACTGCTATTCCGGTCTGCTCGCGGTATTTTGCCACTGTTCGACGGGCTATTTTATACCCTTTTTCTTGTAACATGTTACAGAGAATGTCATCGGATAGGGGATGTTTTTTATTTTCGTTTTCGACTAGTTCTGTAAGTATCTTTTTTATCTCTCTTGATGAAATTTCTTCTCCGGAGTTGTTTTGCATGGATTCGGAAAAGAGATATTTTAGGGGAAATACACCGAATCCGGTCTGAACGTATTTGGCGTTTACGGTTCTGGAGATGGTTGATATGTCGTAACCGGCAATGGTGGCTACGTCTTTTAGTATCATAGGGTGAAGATCTTCGTCATCGCCTGTGATGAAAAAGTCTTTTTGGAGTGTGACGATTGCTCTTATTGTCCCAAGTAGTGTCTCTTGTCTCTGTTTTATTGCGCTGATGAACCATTGTGCTGAGTCTAATTTCTGTTTTACGAACAAAAGGGCATCGTGTTTTTCTCTTGTGCGGTTTTTTTTGTTGCCGAGGTAGTCTTCGTACATGTTTATGTATTCGGGGCTTATCTTCAGTTCCGGAATGTTGCTGTTGTTAATTGAGAATGAGATATTTCCTTCGTTGTTGTCTACAATAAAGTCGGGTATTATATGGTTTCCTGTGTCTGAGAATGAGGTGTTCCAAATATTGCCCGGTTTTGGGTTGAGCAGCGTAATTATTTTGATTGATTCGCGAAGCTGTCTGTCATCGATATTTAGTTGCCGTTGTATTTTGTCGTAGTGTTTTTTGCTGAATGCATCGAAATTATGTTCTATTATCTTTTTTGCAATTTCTACGATTTCACTATGCTCTTCGCGTTCTAATTGAAGTTGTAGGCATTCTTGCAGGTTAGAGGCTCCTACTCCTGCCGGGTCGAAATCGCGGATCATATCAAGTAGCTCTTGTAGATGCTCTATTTTTACTTCTATACCTATTTGAAATAGAAGATCATCGGATATTGAGGTGAGGGAACGACGCAGATAGCCATCGTCGTCTATATTCCCGATTATATATTCTGATATTTTTTCGTCTTGACGACTGAGTTCTTGCATGCCAAGTTGTTGGAGGAGATGTTCGTGTATGGAACTGCTGCTTAGAAAAGGGATATCGTTTTGTCGTGATTCTTCAGTGGTGCGGTCGTATTGTGCTAATTTGTAATCAGGGATATCGTCTTCTGTCAGATAGTCGCCGAGAGAAAGATCTTCTTTGTCGTTTGTCTGATCAATGTCTGTGTCTTGTTCGCTTGTTGTGTTTATGTCATTTTCGTCTTCGTGACTTTCGCTGTTTTCATCGAGGGCAGGGTTGTCTATAACCTCTTGTTTTATGCGTTCTTCGAGCTCTACGGATGTTAATTCTAACAGCCGGATAACTTGTATCTGTTGCGGGGAGAGGCGCTGTGTAAGGCGTTGTTGCAGTTGTTGTTTCAGTGCCATTTGTAATGATCTCTTAAACTGGATGCGAAATTACTTTATTTGGTATAAATGGGCAACTAAGAATCTGTTTAAAATTATTGTATGCGGATTTTAATATTTGAAACTGCTGCCGCCGAGAAATTCCCGCGCTAATGATGTTGGCGGAATATCGAGTTCGGTGATGGGTGTGAAGAGTTCGAGAAAGTTTAGAAGCCGTTTTGCTTCGTTATATTCTTCTGTGTCGCGTGGAACGTCTAAAAGAAGCGGTATGGCGTGGCTACATATTACGGCAAGTTCGAATATAAGTGATGTGTTGAACATTGCATCGGCTTTTTCTTGGTATGGAAATATCCATTTTTCTTCGCCGCGGCGCACGCTGCTCCATCTGGCGATAGTCTCTTTTGCTGTGCTGCCACGATATTTTGCATCGCGTATTATTCTGCGCAAAAGTCTGTTATCGGTTGTGGGTATCCAGTTGTGATCATCAATGGATATTGAGGTTAGGGCGGAGACGTAGATCTTGAACTTATAGTGGTCGTCAATGTGTGTGGTGAGATCGGGATTGAGTGCATGGATACCTTCGAGAATCAGTATGTTTGAAGGGAGTAGTTTGAGTTTGTTTCCGTTGTATGTTCTTGTCCCGCTTTCGAAGTTGTATGTCGGCATTGAAACTTCTTTTCCTAACAGGAGATTGTTGAGGTCGCTATTGAAAAGGTCTAAATCAAGTGCATGTAGTGATTCGTAGTCGTAATCTCCGTTTTCTTCGCGTGGAGTTTTTTCTCTTTCTACGAAGTAATTATCTAACGATATTGTGACCGGGACTAAAAGGTTTGTAAGTAATTGTACTGAGAGCCTTTTGGAGAAGGTAGTCTTTCCTGATGAGGATGGACCGGCAATGAGGACTACTCGGCCACTGCCGTTGAGCTTGAAACGGTTTGCTATTTCATCGGCTATACGTGCAATTTGTTTTTCATGGAGGGCCTCCATGACTTTTATCATTATTGGTGCATGTCCTTTTGCTATTGCAATATTCATCTCTCCTACGTTCTGTAAGCCTGCTATATCGTTGAAGCGGGTCTGTTCTTCAAATGCTCCTAACAGTTTATCCTGTCTTTGGACGGTGCATAGTTTTGTCGGGTCTTCTATGTTTGGTGGGATGAGCAGGTAGCCGTAGCTGTATTTTACGAAATCGAATATGGAGAGATACCCTGTTGATGGGGTAAGTTCGTACTGGTATGCGTCTATTACGTCATCAAGGGTATAATGGACGGTGTATAATGAGTGTGAGGATGAGAGTAGTTTGACTTTGTCTTTCATCTTGCGTTTTCTGAATTCCAGAATTGCTCTGTCTGTTCTGGTCTCTATACGTGTTATAGGCATATCTGCGTCGATGATTTCACGCATTCTATCTTTTATGCGTGTAACTGTGGTCTCGCCAAAATTTTGTGAAAGCAAGCAGAAATACCCTTTGGATATGGAGTGTTCTATTCTTAGTCGTGCTTCGGGAATGATATCGTGGACTGCTTTGTATAATACTAAGCAGAGTGTACGGATGTAGGTACGCATGCCGTATGGTGAGGTTATGTCGAGAAATTCAATGTCTTTGGGCTTGTAAACTCTGTATCTGAGTTCTTCTGTGCGGTTGTTTACTATTGCACATAATATGCGATTGCTGAGTTTTATCCCTGATGTGTGATATATCTCTAAAAGTGTGCTCCCTTTTTCTGCAAGGATGGTTGTATTATTGTTTTTGCAATTAATTTCTATGGTCTCTTTCATTTTATAATTATTGCATTATTGTAATTTTTGTTTAATTTTGTATCGTTTTTATTCTCTCAATTCATAGAGGCTAAAAATAGCAATTTTTTATTGAAACTGCAAACTTAAATTAGATGGAATATTCATTTTTTGATTTTTTGAAACTTGTAGGGTCCTTGGGTTTGTTCCTTTACGGAATGAAGGTGATGAGTGAGGGGTTACAGAAGGTTGCCGGTGACAAGATGCGTTCTATTTTGTCTGCTATGACATCCAATCGTTTTGCCGGGGCTTGTACGGGATTGCTTATTACGGCGTTGATACAATCTTCATCTGCCACAACTGTTATGGTTGTAAGTTTTGTTAATGCCGGCTTGCTCTCTTTGGTGCAAGCCATTTCTGTTATTATGGGGGCGAATATAGGGACTACGATGACTGTATGGATAATATCGTTCCTTGGATTTGCCGTGGATATAAGTTTTTTTGCTATTCCGCTGATAGGACTTGCTATACCATTCATTTTTTCTAAAAGTAGTAAACGTCGCTCGATAGGCGAGTTTATGGTGGGGTTTGCGTTCCTTTTTATGGGGCTTACGTTTTTAAAAGACTCTGTTCCTGATATACAGAGTAGTCCGGAAGTCTTGTCGTTTCTTAAGGGGTATTCAGATATGGGTTATATGTCTGTTATCATCTTCTTTCTTGTTGGGGCTGTGTTGACGGTAGTTGTTCAATCTTCAAGTGCAACTGTTGCCATAACGCTTATAATGTGTAGCAAAGGGTGGATCTCTTTTGATGTGGCGGCTGCAATGGTGCTTGGAGAGAATCTTGGAACTACGATAACGGCTAATTTGGCGGCATTGTCGGGTAATATTCCTGCTAAGCGTGCTGCTCTTGCCCATTTTGTCTTTAATATGTTCGGGGTGGTATGGATGCTTTTGATATTTTTCCCGTTTGTGCATTTTGTCAGTAATTTGGCGCAGGATCTGACGGGTGTTGCTCCTACTTCTTTGGAGAGGTTTATAAATTCGCAAAGCCCGGAGACAATAAGCCGTATATCAGGTAGTGCTGAGGGGTTAACTCCTTCTGAAATGGCTTTGCGAGGGGAGTATTTGCATCTTCAGACAACGGTTTCTTATGGATTGGCTCTTTTCCATACTATATTTAATCTAATAAATGTAGCTATAATGATATGGTTTGTTAATATGTATGTCAGAATTGTGACTTATGTTATTAAACAAAAGAATACGGAGGAGGACGAATTCCAATTAAAATATATTTCGGGGGGGATGTTGTCTACTTCGGAGCTCTCTCTTTTGCAGGCAAAGAAAGAGATTGAGGTTTATGGAATACGTACGGCAAAGATGTTTGGCATGTCAAGAGATTTACTCTCTGAGAAACCGGGGAACGAAGCTTTTAATAAACTTTTCAGCCGTATTCAGAAGTATGAGCAGATAAGCGACAATATGGAGATTGAAATTGCTGATTATCTTAATGGGGTGGCTGACGGAAGGTTGAGTTATGAGGCGAAACTTAAGGTAAGTTCGATGATTACGATGACGACTGAAATAGAGAGTATCGGTGATAGTTGCTTTGGTATTGCGCGAACAATATCGCGCAAGAATAGCGAGAATATACAGTTTAACGGGTACTTAATGGAGCATATAAATGTAATGTTTTCTCTTGTGAGTGAGGCTTTGGATAATATGAATTCAATTTTGAGTAAATCGGATATGGTGGAGGCTGATATGAATGCTACTCGCAATAAGGAGACTGAGATAAATAATTACCGAAATATGCTGCGTACTGCAAATATCGAGAATATAAATAATAAAAAATACGAATATCAAGCGGGAATCCATTTTATGGATATTGTGTCGGAGTGTGAAAGACTTGGCGATTATATTGTAAATGTTGTTGAAGCGGTGCGAGAGAAAAGGGGAATAAAATAATCTGTATATATGCTATTTAATTCTTTTGAGTTTATTGTATTTTTTCCTGTCGTTTTTTGTCTGTATTGGTTTGCTTCCCGGGGGGGGGGCTGGTTCGGCAGAATCTGATCATACTTTTTTCGAGTTATCTGTTCTATGGGTGGCTTGATTGGAGAATGTTGGGGTTGATACTTTTAACCTCTGTTTCTACATATTTGTCGGCATTGTATATCGACCGTAGTGATGGATCGAGAGGAAGGCAGAAGATTATAAGTGTGGCTAATATTTTAATAAATATATCTGTTCTTGGTGTATTTAAATACTTTAATTTTTTTGGTGAAAATTTCTCCCGCTTGTTCAATATTTTTGGATTTGAAATGGACTGGATGACGCGTGACATCCTTTTACCGATAGGAATTAGTTTTTATACTTTTACTGCGCTGAGTTACAGCATAGATGTTTACATGAGGAGGATAAAGGCTGAACGTGATGTTGTTTCAGTGTTTGCTTATATTGCTTTTTTCCCTCATTTGCTTGCCGGTCCTATTGCTAGGGCAACGTCGCTTTTGCCTCAGTTCCGCCGATGTAGGGAGTTTGATTATGCAATGGCTGTTGATGGGATGCGGCTGCTTCTCTATGGTCTTTTTAAAAAGATTGTAATAGCTGATAACCTTAACGTTTTTGTAAATGCGATATTTGAAAATTATCAGGGGGAGAGTGGAAGTACTCTTTTGTTGGGCGCTTTTTATTTTACTATCCAGATTTATTGCGACTTTTCAGGGTATTCTGATATGGCGATAGGTGTTGCTAAGTTGCTGGGGATAAACCTTCTTCAAAATTTCAGGATGCCTTATTTTTCTAGGAATGTAGCTGAATTCTGGAGGCGTTGGCATATCTCGCTTAATACATGGTTCCGTGATTATATTTATATTCCTCTTGGTGGTAGTCACAAGGGTGTGTTGATGACTATTGTTAACACAATGATAATTTTTTTGGTGTGTGGTTTTTGGCATGGTGCTAATTGGACGTTTATCCTTTGGGGGGCTTATCATGGGTTGCTATTTGTCCCATTGATACTTACGGGGGGAAACAAATTGTACAAAGACAGTATTGCACAAGGGCGAAGATTCCCTAATGTTATGGAGATTGCCGGTATTGTTGTCACATTTGTCCTTATTATGTTCGGTTGGATATTGTTCAGAGCTGATAATATATATCAGGCTTTTGGTTATATGGCGAATATATTTGATGCTTCTTTGTTTTCTGCCCCACAGTATTTCAGTAAAATATATATGTTTATTATATTCGTGATGTTTCTTGTGGAATGGCTGGGAAGGGGTCATGAATTTGAATTTTATATAAGTGGTGTAAGGAGTAAATGGATAAGGAGGGTGGTGTATATTGTAATCCTTTTGTTGATATTTATTTATGGTAAATCATCGGAGAATTTCATATACTTTAATTTTTAGCTATGATGATTTACAGGTTTATTTTAAAAACTTTTTTATTGGCTATATTGCCGACTGTAATATTCTTGTTGGGTTATGAGTTTATGTACAGGGAGATACCAAACAGTTATAGTATTAAATATGATTATCTCGAAAAAAATGCCGACAAGGTAAAGATTCTTATTCTTGGTAGCTCTCATACTTTCTTTGGGGTTAATCCTGCTTATTTGCCTGAGGGCAGTTTTAATTGTGCTAATACATCTCAATCCCTTTATTGGGACGGTATTATTTATGATACGTATTTTAAAGGAAGGGGTAATCCTGAATATGTTGTTATTGGGATTTCTTATTTTTCTCTTTGGAGCAACCTTTCTAAAGGGGAGGAGTGGTGGCGTGCGAGGAAGTATAGTATTTATTTCGGATTGGGAGAGTTTAAGGATTGGTTCAATAAGGATAATTATGAGTTTAAATTGGGGGATAGGCAGGTATGGGATTATTATGTAAATCATGATGATCTTATTATGTGTTCTGATCTTGGTTTTGGAACATCATATATTGATAATTCAGGTAAGGATATTGACAAAACAGGTTTGCTGGCTGCCGAGAGGCACTCGTTGGATATTGATGCAAGACGTTCAGATTTTAATATAAACAGAGGTGTTATTGATAGTATTGTTAGGGATTGTGAACGTGGTGGGAAAAAAGTTATATTCTTGACTACTCCTGCTTATATTACTTATAGGGATAATATTCAGAAGGCGGAGATTACGCTTACAAAGAAGTTTATAGAGAAGTATGTAAGTGAATATTCTAATGTCGTTTATCTTGACTTTTTTGATGATAGTAGATTTGATAAATGTGATTTTTTTGATGGTGATCACTTGTGTGTTTCCGGAGCAAGAAAATTATCTGTTATACTTTGTGATACGATTGGAAAATTATACGATGTGAAGTAGTTGTTAATTCTATGATTATATCTTTGACAAAAGAGCCCGTCTTACTTTTTGAAAAGTAAGACGGGCTCTTAATTGTTATTTTGCGATGATATTATTCTCTTGGGTTTGTTATGACTTTTAGTTTTGTGTAGGCGCGTTCGGCTTTTGCTTGTGCTTCTTCTACTGTTTCGGCAAGGGCGAGTATTACGCCAAAGCGGCGATGTCCGTTTACTTCGGGTTTGCCAAATATGCGTAGCTGTACGTCGGGTTCGGCAAGGACCTCTTCGAGGTTATCGAACTCTACTATGTTTGTGTTACCTTCTATGACGATTGCTTTTGATGCGGATGGTCCGTAGAAGTGTATGCCGGGGATGGGAAGACCAAGGATTGCGCGCGCATGGAGTGAAAATTCCGACATATCTTGTGATATCATTGTGACCATGCCGGTGTCGTGGGGACGTGGGGAGACTTCGCTGAAAAGCACATCGTCACCTTTTATGAATAATTCTACTCCGAAAATTCCGCGACCGCTGAGTGCATCGGTTATCTGTTTTGCAATTTTTTCCGACTCTACTATTGCTTTCTGACTCATTGGTTGTGGTTGCCATGATTCGCGGTAATCGCCGTCAACTTGATGATGTCCTATTGGTTTGAGAAATGTTGTTCCGCCTATGTGGCGCACGGTAAGTAGGGTTATTTCGTAATCGAAATCGACAAATCCTTCTACTATTACTCGTCCGGCTCCGGCTCTACCTCCTTCTTGTGCTATTTTCCATGATCGGTCTATGTCTGATGGACTTTTTATGGTACTCTGTCCGTGTCCTGATGAACTCATTATGGGCTTTACCACGCATGGAATGCCGATCTCTTTGACTGCTTCTTTGAATTCGTCTTCTGTGGAGGCAAAACGGTATTTTGATGTTTTAATCCCAAGTTCTTCGGCTGCCAAGCGTCTTATCCCTTCGCGGTTCATTGTAAGGAATGCGGCTTTTGCCGTGGGTATTATGTTGTAACCTTCTTTTTCAAGTTCAACGAGGGTTGATGTGGCGATGGCTTCTACTTCGGGGATAATGTAGTCGGGCTTTTCTGCCTCTATTATGTTGCGCAATTTTTTTCCGTCTAACATTGATAGGGTGTGAGTGCGATGGGCGACTTGCATTGCCGGGGCATTTTCATAGCGATCTAATGCTATTACCTCTACACCGTAGCGTTGTAGCTCTATTGCAACTTCTTTCCCTAACTCTCCTGATCCGCACAGTAGTGCTTTTATTCCTACTTTTGTGAATATTGTCCCTATTTTTGCCATTGCTTTGTATTTTTTGTTTTTGTATCTCTTTTGGGCTTATGTTACAGGAATTTTTAGGAGTTGCCCAACTTTTATAATTGTTGTGTTGAGTTTGTTGACCTTCTTTAGTTGATCGGTTTTAATGCCGTATTGCATTGCTATTTTTCCGAGGGTATCGCCTGTGGTAACTTTATGATATTTGGCTTTTGTGTTGTTTGCTAATGGCTGTTTTGTAGTTTTTGAACTGTTATTTGTGTCTTGTGTAGTTGTTGTTGTTACTGTCTTTTCTGTTGCTGATGCTATGTATTTGGTGGCTTTGTTTAGTTTTAGCTGTTTGCCTGCCTGTATTGTGTTTCCGTGTAGGCCGTTAAGTTTTTTGAGGGTGGTAACGCTCATATTATAGCGGTTGGCAATTGTTGAGAGTGTTTCTCCTCGTTTTACTTTGTGGTATTTGCGATGACTTACTGCTTTTTGGGGATAACTTGTGTATTGTGATGGTTCTACGGTGTTGAGCCTTGCGTAGTTTTCTGCTTGGTAATTGAGGATGGAGTCACGGGAGTCGATATATGCGTATGTGAGTTGTATGGGGAGCATAAGGTGATATGCTTTGTCGTTATCTGGAATTATATCGCAGCGGTATTGGGGATTGAGCTCGCGGAGCATGTCTATTGATGTGTTAAGTACTGCGGCTATCTGTTTGAGATTTACTCTTTTGTTTATCCTGATGGTGTCTGTAACGAGTGGTATTTGGGCGCTTACAGGGCATATATTGTGCTTGTCGTAATAATTCATTACGTAGTTTGCTGCGATGAATGCCGGGAGGTATCCGCGCGTTTCGCGGGGTAGAAAGGGGTAAATACTCCAATAGTCTTTTTTCCCTCCTGAGCGGTGTATGGCTTTGTTGATATTGCCTGGTCCGCAGTTATAGGCTGCTATTGCAAGTGGCCAGTCTTGATACATGTTGTATAGTTGTTTGAGATAGCGGGCTGCTGCTTCTGATGATGCTATTGGGGAGCGTCTTTCATCAACGAGTGAATTGACCTCCATTCCTAATGTTCGTGCTGTTTTAAGCATTATTTGCCATAATCCGGTGGCTCCTGCTCTGGATACGGCGTTAGGTCTGAGGGCTGACTCAATGATGGGGAGGTATTTTAGTTCGAGGGGTAACTCTTCTTTTTCGAGTGCATGTTCAAAGATGGGGAAGTAGTAAAGGCTGAAGCCGAGCATAGATTCAACGAGTTTGCGACGTTTGCCGGTATATATGTTTATGTACTCTTTTACTATCTGATTATAGGGCATGTCTATAAGGGTGGGTAGTGATGAGAGGCGTTTGATGTAGGTGGTGTCATCGTATTGGATATTCTCGCTGCGACTTATGCAGTCGCTGTCGAGATCGGTGAATTTTTGTAGAAACCAATTTGAGAGGATTGTGTCTGCTTCGTTTTCTATGCTCTCTATTATAACCATTTCACTGTCGGTTATAGTGTCCCGTGGTAGTTCTATGTCTGACAGATAGCTTACGGCTTTTGTTATGCCGGTAGCTGTGGCTATTGCTATTAGGGTGCAGATTATTGTTTTCTTCATATCTTTTAGAATATTATTGAGCATTGTAATCCAAGCGTGGATTGTGAATAGAGTGTTGGTTCTAATACTGCCGGGGTGATTTTCATGGATACGTCAGGTGTAATATCGAAGTTGTAGAGTTGTGCGTCTACGTATGCGTCTATTATGGCTAATGCGTATATTCCGAACATGCCTATTATGCAAAGGTCGCGGTTGCGACGGTAAAAGTCTTTTTTGCGTTTGATAGAGTTTTTTAGCCACTCTTTATTTTGCTCTATCCACTCTTTGTTGTGCCGATAGTTGTACGGGATGAAATTTATGTAGCTGTTTGCGTTGGGGTCGTTGCTGTAAATGTCGCGGTATGCGTTGGAGTAATCTGTGTAATAGCGACTGTTGAAGGATATTCCGTATGCGAGCCCAACGAATCCTCCTATGAGTATAGGGAGTTTCCAGTATTTGCGGTTGTATATTTGCCCGAGACCCGGTACTAATGCGGAGTACCATACTGCGCGTATGGGGTCGGGAACGAAGATTTTGACTGTGTCGGCTTTTTGTGTATTGCTTTTGTTTATATCTTTAGTGGGCTGGGTTGTGAATGATCTGACATCGTTTTTGTCGGTGGTGAATTCTAAGGTGTCGTTTTCTATGGGGATGCCGGGGGAACTGAGATCTTTTTTATCGCTGTTCTGGGCTTGGATAAGTATGGATGTGGATAGGAGGAGCATTGTGAGGGCTCCTCGAATGATATATGCTGATATGTCTCTTATGGGTTTCAAATTAGTCTAAAGTTTGTCGAAAATAGCCATAATTCTTTCTAAATCTGTCTCTCCTTTAAATGGAATGGTTATTTTCCCTTTTCCTTTGTCGTCGCATGTGAATTGTATTTTTGTGCCAAAAAAACTTGATAGCTGCTTTTTTACGCTTTCTAATGTTTTGTTGGTCTCTTTCTTGTTTTTTATTACATCAGGGTGTTGTTCGGCTGTGGCTCCGGATATATTTTTTGCCAACTCTTCTACTTTGCGTACGGAGTAGTTGTTTTCTTTTATCTGCTCGTATATTTTAAGTTGTAAGACGGCATCATCTATTGAGAGTAGGGCTCTGGCGTGCCCCATGTCTATTATTTTGTTTTTTAACCCCATCTGTATTTCGGCAGGGAGTTTGAGAAGCCTGAGATAGTTTGCTATTGTTGTGCGCTTTTTCCCTATTCTTTCGCTAAGGCGTTCTTGTGTGAGGTTGTATTGTTCTATCAGTTTGTGGAAGGTGAGGGCTATTTCAACGGCGTTGAGGTCTTCGCGTTGTATGTTTTCTATAAGTGCCATCTCTACCATTGATTCGTCTTCTACGGTGCGGATGTATGCGGGTATCTCTTTTAAACCGGCAAGACGTGCGGCTCGGTAACGTCGTTCTCCGGCTATTAGCTGGTAGGTGCGGTCTTCCATCTGGCGCAGTGATACGGGTTGTATGATGCCGAGTTCGCGTATTGAGGTGGCGAGCTCTTCGAGTGCTTCTGTATCAAATTCTCTGCGTGGTTGGTCGGGGTTGGGACGGATAAGCTCTATGGGTATTTCGTTTATAGATGATGACCCTGATGTTTTTATCTTGTCCATAGTTATAAGGGCATCGAGACCTCTTCCTAATGCATTGCGTTTGTGTATCATCGTGCGTTGTCTGTTTTTTGTTCTTTTTCTATTATCTCTTTTGCTAATTGCATGTAGTTGAGGCATCCGCGTGAGTCTGGGTCGTAAAGTAGTACGGGTAGCCCGTGGCTGGGGGCTTCGCTTAGTTTTATGTTGCGTTGTATAACTGTTTTAAATACCATATCTCCAAAATGATGGTTTAGTTCGTCTAATATTTGATTGGCAAGGCGTAGACGGGAATCGTACATTGTAAGCAGAAAACCTTCGATTTCGAGTGTGGGGTTGAGCTTGGATTTTATTATTTTTATCGTATTAAGGAGCTTGCTGATCCCTTCTAATGCAAAATATTCTGCTTGGACGGGTATTATAACGCTGCCGGCTGCGGTGAGCGAGTTGACTGTTATAAGCCCTAATGAGGGGGAACAGTCTATGAGGATGTAATCGTATTCGTCTTTTATTTCTGAGAGTTGTTTTTCAAGCATCCGTTCGCGATTATCCATGTTTAGAAGTTCTAATTCTGCGCCTACGAGGTCTATTCTGGATGGGAGAACGAATAGATTACGGACACAGGATTCTGTTACTCCTTCGCTGGCGCTGTTCTCGCCGATAAGGCATTCGTATGTAGTTATCTTAGTCTCTTTGGAGTCGAGTCCTATTCCTGATGTTGCGTTTGCCTGTGGATCGGCATCTACCATTAGTACTTTCCGGTCTAGGGCTGCTAATGATGTTGCGAGGTTTATTGATGTGGTGGTCTTTCCGACCCCTCCTTTTTGATTTGCTATTGCTATAATTTTTCCCATATTACTCATAAGTATACGAAACAGCAAAATAAATAACTTTTATCAACTTATCTCTCTTTATATGGTGGTAAACTTTCTAAATTGTTAATAAGTCGGTGTTATTGTTGATAACGAAAGCTGGTAATAGGTTGGTGTTATCGGTTTATTTTAAAAATTTGTTTTATCTTGAACAGGAACTTTAGGTACTGTCTAAGACTTCTCTGAAGCCATACGGATTCTGTAAGTGCTTCGCTTTGATGTTTTGATATTATATCAATAGCCTCTATGTCGCGTTGGATGCTTGTGATATCTAGTCTGTGGCTGAAAGTTTGTGTTAAAAAGTTGCTGCGTTCGCTGCGTATTAACTTCTGGTTTTCGGCCTTTGCTGAAACTCCATCCATATTGTAATATGTGGTGGCGATATTTATATGTCGGTATGAGCGGTTTTTTATAATCAATTCTTCTATCCAAAATGCCCAGTCGGAAATTATTTTGTAATCTTCCCTGTATGGGTTGTCTTTAAATAGTTCTCTGTGGATAAATGTTGACGGATGTCCAAGAGATTGCAGGATTAAGTTTGGCAGAAAAATTTTATCGGGAAAGGTTACAAGTCTACTCTTTTTTTTATGATACCAATAAATTATATCGCAACAGACTATGTCTTCGTCAAAAGGGTTGGCAAACACATTTGTTAAAATATTGTCAATAAGCCAGTCTCCGGAATTAAGAAATAGCAGATACTCTCCTGTTGCCTTTCTTATGCCCTTATTCATTGCATTGTAAATTCCGCAGTCTGGTTCGCTGACCCAGTAAGTTATCTTGTCTTGATATTCTCTGATTACATCTTTGCTGTTGTCTTTGGATGCCCCGTCAATGATGATGTGTTCTAGATCGGTAAATGTCTGCTTTTGCCATATAGACTCTACCGTTTTACGCAATCCTGCGGAGTTGTTCAAATTTACTGTTATTATGGATAGCTTTGTCATAAGCGTTCTTGTGTCTTAAATAAAGCAGAGAATGGTTGTGCAAAAATACTAATAATATGTTTCTGGTGCAATAAATATTAATTGCTGTGGTTTTTGGTGGAACTCTGAGGATAGACTTTTAAGTATTATAATGTTATAAGGACCGGAAGAGCTTTGTTTTGGAATTTAAATATATGGTTTTCTCTCTCCGTTTTTTGGAGGCAATATCTTCTGATATTCCAATATATCTGACTATCTTTGCTGCAAATATTCGTAAAGGTTTGTTTTCTCTGTTTTGGAAGTATGTTATAATGAGTCTTTGTTTACGAATTGTAATGGTTATAAATATATTATATGCTCAAAGAACTGTTTAAAATGTTGTTGCGTTTTGTACCTCCGTACAAAAAGTATCTGTTCCTTAATGTGTTTTTTAATATTCTCTCTACTATATTAAGCCTGTTTTCGTTTGCAATGATTGTGCCCATTTTGCAGATATTGTTTAAGATGCAGGATGCGAATTATGTGTTTATGGAGTGGGGATCGGGTGATATGAAGGATGTTGTCATCAATAATTTTTACTGGTTTGTAACTGAACAAATAAATAATTATGGACAGTCGTGGGCTCTCTTTATTTTAGGGGCAATGCTGATTGTTATGACATTATTTAAAACTATGTCGTCGTATTTTAGCGGATATTTTATAATACCGTTAAGATCAGGTGTGGTAAGGGATATTCGTAATTATGTGTACTCTAAAGTAACTTCTCTTCCGATAGGCTTTTTTACGGTTGAGAAGAAGGGGGATATTATGTCTCGTATGACAGGAGATGTAGGGGAGATAGAGAATTCGATAATGAGTTCTTTGGATATGCTCTTTAAGAATCCGATCATGATTATCGTGTATCTTGTTACAATGTTTGCAATTAGTTGGCAGCTAACTATATTTGTACTCGTTTTGCTTCCTGTTTCGGGGTATATAATGGGTTTGATAGGCAAAAAACTTAAGCGTGCATCATTGGAGGCGCAACAACAGTGGGGCGTTTTGATGTCGCAGATAGATGAGACTTTGGGCGGGTTGCGTATCATAAAGGCTTTTAATGCTGAGGAGAAGGTTAAGGAGAGATTCTTTAAGTCGAATAACGTTTTGTTTAAAATGTCTAACCGTATTGCACGTAGGCAGTCACTGGCACACCCTATGAGCGAGTTTCTGGGGACGACAACTATTGCTGTCGTTCTCTGGTATGGCGGTTCGCTTATTCTTAGCGGAAATGGAATGATTACAGCTCCTGAGTTTGTTTATTATTTAGTTATATTTTATAGTATAATAAATCCGGCAAAGGATTTTACTAAGGGGGCTTATTCTGTGCAAAAAGGATTGGCGTCTATGGAGCGGGTGGATAAGATACTTAATGCTGTAAATCCTATAAAAGCTCCTGCTAATCCGGTTGTTATTACTGAGCTTAAGGATAAGATAGAGTTCCGCAATGTATGGTTTAAATACAAAACTGATTTTGTGGTAAAAGATGTGTGTATCCCTATTGGTAGGGGGCAGACGGTAGCGTTAGTTGGACAGTCCGGATCGGGGAAATCAACCTTGGCGGATCTTTTGCCTCGTTTTTATGATGTGAATAAAGGGGGCATTTTTATTGATGGGGTTGATATACGTGAAATGTCTCCTATAAATTTGCGCTCTCTTATGGGGAATGTGAATCAGGAGGCTATCCTTTTTAATGATACGTTCTACAATAATATAACTTTTGGGGTTGGTAATGTTACAAAGGAAAAGGTGATTGAGGCTGCTAAGATAGCTAATGCTCATGATTTTATAATGGCAACTGAGGATCAGTATGATACCGCGATCGGGGATCGCGGATGCCGCCTCTCTGGTGGACAACGACAACGATTAAGTATTGCTCGCGCTATAATGAAGAATCCGCCTATACTTATTCTTGATGAGGCTACTTCTGCTCTTGATACTGAGAGTGAACGTCTTGTGCAGGAGGCTCTTGAGAACCTTATGCGTAATCGTACTACTCTTGTTATTGCTCATCGCCTATCTACAATAAAAGGGGCTGACCTTATATGTGTAATGCATGAAGGGGAGATAGTGGAGAGTGGATGCCATGATGATCTTATTACACTTAACGGTTACTATAAACGTTTGGTGGATATGCAGAAATTTTAAATAGTCTTATTGTTATGATAGAGAGGTTGCTATGGGATTCGGCATTTTTTGATATGCCTGTCGGCAGGGCTTTTCTATCGGACTGCAACAGTGATGGTGTTGCTGTTGTTCTGGATGAGGCTAAAACGGTCGGATTTAAACTTGTTTATCTCTTTTCTGAAACTGAACTTTTGGGTTTAGAAAGTGATTTATTTGATGGGAAGGTTGTTTTCTCTTATGATTTGTCAGTTAAGGATGCTTGTTTGGAGCTCTGTGAAGAGGTTAATGAGGCATGTGAGGAGCTTTATCTGCTTGCGTTCAGGAGTGGGGAGCATTCGCGTTTTCTTGCGGACAAAAGAATAGGAGAGGGTAATTTTAGGCGTATGTATTCGCTTTGGGTTGACAACTCTGTTTCGGGCGCATTTGCTGATAAGGTTTTTGTGTATAAGATTGATGGTAAAATAGTTGGTTTTGTAACGTTGTCGCTTAACGGTCTGTCGGCTGATATAGGGCTGATAGCTGTTGACGCTGTTTATGGTGGTCGCGGAATAGGTACAAAATTAATTGAAAGTTGTAAAAGGGCGGCTTTTGACCGTGGTGCTACGGTGCTGAATGTAGCTACACAGAATGATAATATGCAGGCATGCTCATTTTATAGTAAAAATGGGTTTATTCGTAGTAAAGTCACATATATATATCATCTATGGTTTTAGACAGTGGGGTAAAGATACTTAATATCTCCTCTTATGATCATGGAGGAGCGGGTATTGCTTCAGTAGTATTTAATGACTATTTACTGGCAAATGGATGCTTTTCCAGATTATTGGTACGTGATACTGATTATAAAAACAAAGAGGTTATACACTATAAAAAAAAGTATTTTCCATACATCGCTTACAGGATAAGAAAAAAGAGGTACTCTATTCTTTCTCGCAGATGGAGACATCTTAAGCGTGACAATAAGTTTAAAGACATTATTGTTTTTGATGACCAGAACTCTGTTGCATCAGCAAAGAGTATATTGCGTCAGGCCGGATTCAGACCTGATATCATATTTATTCATTGGACGCATAATTTTATTACGCCGGAGATGTTGTTTGAACTTAAACGTTTGACTGATGCTAAGATAGTTAGCGTAATGATGGATAATGCTGTGATAACCGGAGGATGTCATTACCCGTTCGGTTGCCAAGGGTATGTTACTGGGTGTAATGACTGTCCGTTATTCGGAATTAAGACTGATTTCCCTGCTCTTATACTGAAAAAGAAGGAGGCACTATATCCTAAAGATATGGAATTTTGGGCTACGACATCTGATTGCGGAAGGGTGGAAAAATCAATACTCGGCAGAGAACGCAGGGCTTATCCGATACTTTTCCCTATAAATGAAAATGTTTTGCCGACAGCTTCAAAGCAGGAGATAAGGGATAGCTATAATATAACTGCTGATAGAAAACTTGTAATGATAGGGTGTACGACTTTTAATATTATGGATAACAGAAAGGGGTACGATTATCTTATAAGTATGCTTATACTTATGGGCGAGAGGTTCTCGGATATTAAGAAAAGGGTAACTCTTGTGCTTGTCGGTGACAATGATGAGGGTATTTTGGGCAAGATGGGATATGATGTTTTAAGGTTTGGATATGTGCCTGTTGATAAACTGATGGAACTTTATAAGATGTCGGATCTTTTCTTAAGTACTTCTATTGAGGATTCGGGACCTCTTATGGTAAATCAATCAATTGCGGTGGGAACTCCGGTTGCTGCGTTTAATATAGGAGTTGCACAAGATCTTATTGTTGATAATGAGACGGGCTTTACCGCTGATCTATATGATTTTGACGCACTTGCGATTAAAATAGGAGAATACCTATCGTCTGATAACGGGCAAAATATGGGAGAGAATTGCATCGCTATGTTCAGAAAAAAGAGCGAAGAGATATCGCCGCTTATTCAATTACAAAGGATTTTAAACAGTTGATATTATGTCGAAGCTATCTATTATAACGATAAATTTAAATGATGCTGCCGGAATAGAGAAGACCTTGAAATCGATATGGGAAAAGCAGTCTTTCAGGGATTTTGAGCACATCGTAATAGACGGAGGCTCAAAGGATGGTAGTGTTGAGGTTATAAAAAAATATGAGAAGAACCTTGCCTATTGGATAAGTGAACCTGACAAAGGGATATATAATGCAATGAATAAAGGTATTGCAAAAGCTACCGGAGAATATCTCCTTTTCATAAACGGAGGAGATTGGCTTGCGGATGATGTGTTGGCAGAAGTTTTTGCAATACCTTTTGAGGAGGATATTGTGTATGGCGATTTCACTTATGTTTCTGAAGATGGAGCACTATGTCCCGAGATTTATAAACGTGAGCTTAAATATATTGATCTGTTAATATATTCTATCGGTCATCCGGCTTCATTTATAAAAAGGGGGCTGTTCTCAGACGGACTTTATAACGAAGAGTTCAGGGTTGTTTCTGACTGGGCGTTTTTTGTTAAACAGATAATTATAAATCAGTGTTCTTTCAGACATATAGATATAAATATTGCATTTTTTAATACTTATGGCTTAAGTCTTAAACCTGAAACATCAAGGATTACTGTTGCTGAGCAAAAGAAGTTTTTGTCAGAGAGTTTCGATCACTGTTTTGTAGGCCTTTTCAATAGTGCACAGGATAGGGAATGTACATTCGGATACTTGACCAGGAATAGGACTAAGGAGTTTCTGGACTCATCGTGGATGCAGTATCATACGCGTAAGTGTATTAAGGTGTTGTTTTGGATAAGAAGATTTTTGGGGATAAAACATTAATATAATATATATGCAAAACGAGATTCCTTTTAACAAACTGTTTTTAACAGGAAAGTAGACTGTATATATTTTGGAGGCTGTAAAAACGGGAGAGATATCCTGAAATGGTGTTTTTACACAAAAGTGATTTTTATAGAGATAAATATACGGGGGGAGGGTTGCCTAATTGCGACAGTTTTGCTAATTCTTTGTTGCATCTGCCTTTGTATTATGAATTAAGTAACTCGGAAATTGATTATATTTGTGATACTATTGACGCTTTTTTCAGATAAATATGAATATTGCATTTATACATGAGGAGTTTCCTAAAGGGGGCGGAGAACAGGTAACCGTAGATTTGGCTACATGTTTTAAGAAGCTATCTTACTGCGTTTTTGTCTTTGTGTGGAACTTTCACGAGGAGAAACTTTCTGATAGTGCTCGCGAAATGGAATTTATAAAGCTCCCTTATTCTGTCTCAAATAAAAAGAACTCTACTTTTATAGCTGATAAGATAAAGGGGTTGTGTATTGATGTACTTGTTTTTCCTGACTTTATACCTTCATATTTACCTTCTCTTCGAAGGGAAACGTCTGCTAAAATACTTTTTGTAAGCCACCATTCTCCATTCTGGGAATTGGAATATAAATGTGAAAATGGACGTTATAAAGCAGGTAGATCTTTTGGCAAATGGCTTGAATGGTATTTGCTGAGGTACCCCAAATTTAAAACCGGAATAGCAAAAAAGAGATTAATAAATCGTTACCGTAATTTATACTGTAATGTTGATGCTTTTGGGGTTTTATGTGATGAGTATGGTCGTGTTTTTAACAAAGAACTTGGCTTTGACGGAGAAACAACAAAGTTTCATACTCTTACAAATCCGTCGATGAATAGTGTTAACGGATATTTTGAGAAGGATAAGACGTTGTTATTTGTCGGGAGACTTGAAAATATACAGAAACATATTGACTGGCTTCTTATGATATGGAGAGAGGTAGAGCCGCTTTTTCCTGATTGGAAACTTATGATAGTTGGTGATGGTCCGGATAAAGGAATGCTTATGAATATGGCCTCGAAATATGGTCTTAAGAGGGTTGTATTTTGTGGCTACACAAAAAATCCTGCTCTATATTACCAAAAGGCGCAGATATTGTGTTTGACATCTACCTCCGAAGGGTGGGGTTTGGTGCTTGCCGATGCGCAGTCTTTCGGTTGTGCTGCAATAGCTTTTGATTGTAGTGCAGGGGTAAGAGAAATTCTATCTCCTCAGAATGAGAATGGTGTTCTGGTTACCCCTTTCAATACCGGAGAGTATGTTCAAAAACTCTCGGAACTGATGAGAAACGATATGATGCGCAGAAATATACAAGAAAACGGATATGAAAGCGTCAAACGTTTTTCTCCGAGAAATACCGTGCGCCAATGGGAGGATCTTATAACAAAATTATTTCCCTCGGATAATGAAAAAGTTTAAGATAGCAATAGATTTTTATTCTATACGGAACCGTAACGTAGGGGTGGGGGAGGTCTCTTATAAATTAGCAGAGGCGTTGTCTGGTTTTGCGCCAGAATTACTGGTGCGCGGAGTGGAATTTTATTACATTGTACCTTCAAATTATGTAGGTTGTTTTGGCGATGATGTAAAATACATAAAGGGTAATAAGTTCCGACGGTTGTTTATCCGCTACGGATTTAAATATTATGATATTTTCCATGCAGTACACCAATTCGGTCTTATTAAATTTATAAGACGGGCATCGAGAACGATTCTTACTTTGCATGATGTAAATTTCATGTATGAGAAACGCGGAGCTAAACAGGAGAGATACAAAAAAAAAATGGGGGGTAGGATAAAATCTGCTGATGAGATTGTTTTAATATCTGAATTTGTTTCTGATGATGTTAAACGCTTCTACCCGGAAATTGAATATAAATCGAGTGTCATTTATAATGGGGTTACCGATCTGACATCGATTGCTTGTACAAGCAAAACGGAATTCTTGGACAGCGGATATTTGCTTCATATATCAAGTTTGCAACCAAAAAAAAATCCGGAACTTCTTATTCGCATGATGCAATATCTTCCTAACGAGAGGCTTATAATGGTAGGGAATTGGGGAAGTGCATATGGATATAGCCTAAAAGGAGTTATAAAAGAACTTGGACTGAATAATGTTGTTACTATGCAACATGTTGACAATGAAACTAAAGCATTGTTATACGCTAACTGTAAGGCATTTCTTTTTCCTTCGCTATGCGAAGGATTTGGTCTTCCGCCTCTTGAGGCTATGAAGTTTGGAAAGCCTGTTTTTCTATCAGACCTTACATCTCTTCCGGAAGTAGGGGGCGAATGTGCCTATTATTGGTCGCAACTTAAACCTGATATAATGGCTGATGTATTCTATGCCGGTATGAAAGATTGGGAGCGGAATGGATCGTCAGACGCTGTCGAGGAGTGGAGTAGGAGATTTACGTGGGAGAGATGTGCTAAGAGCTATGTCTCCCTGTATCTTAAGATACTCGGATTAGAGTGAACATCTCAATACTTTTCTGTAAACATCGTTGATTCCTGATGCAATTACATCTGGAGCGAATTTCTTTATCTGTTCATCTCCTGCTGCTATAAGCGAGTTGCGCTGTCTGTTATCGGTAATTATACGATTTATAGCCTCTGAAGCGGTCTCTGCATCATCAGGATTTACGTATAGTGCCCCGTTTCCACCGGCTTCCTCTAAGCATGATCCGGTTGTTGCAAGTACTGGGATATGTGAGTTAATGGCCTCTATTATTGGTATTCCAAATCCTTCGAAACGTGACGGATATGCAAATACTTCGGCTTGCTGGTAGAGTGCCGGTAGGTGATGGAACGGAACGCTTTGTATAATATGCACACGTTTTGTTAGTTGCTGTTTTTGACAATATGCGGTTACCTCTTCGGCATAAGGTGTTTTTCTTCCAATGGCTACAAGGTGTATCTCTTTGGGGAGGAGTTTTATTGCACGAACAAGGAGCATAAGGTTTTTTCGCTGTTCTATTGTTCCAACAAATAGGATATAGCGATTGGGTAGATTGTATATCCGACGCACGTTATGTCTTATTTCTTCGCTTGCCGGCACTGTGAATTGTGGATGGCACCCCTGATATACAACGTCTATTTTATTGTCCGGGATATTGTAAAAGTTTATTATATCGCGTTTGGTACATTCGCTTATTGCTATGATATGGTCTGCTGTTTGGCATGCACGGTGGAATTTGTAATTGTATATTTTACGGTCTATCGGCTTGTAGTATTGTGGGTAGCGCAGAAAAATAAGGTCGTGTATTGTTACTACGCTTTTTATCCCACTTTTTTCTATACCTATGGGTATTTCGTTGCTGAGTCCGTGGTAGATATCTATCTGTTCGTGGATTAAATCGTTTGTTATAAGGTTACTGCGCCAAAGTGTAGGAAATGCTTTAGCTATAATGTTTTCAGGGTAGAGTATCTGTGTGTTTGGTCGGAGTATTTCGTCTAACTCTCGGTTGACGCGTTTTTTAGGGGCAAAGATTTTATATGAATTGCCGGGAAATTGTGTGTTAAGTGCGGATATGATGAAACGGCTGTAATTGCCTAATCCTGTAAGGTTGGATACTGCCCGTTTACCATCTAAACCTATAATCATATCTCTTTCTGTTTTATTGTATGGTGTATGAACCTGCCATTACGTTTTTGATCTCTTATTTGCGACCGAAATCTGCCGGAATTTCTCCCCATAGTTTTGTCTCCCATTTTACGATCTTAGTTCTGAAGGGGTTCTCGTTGAGCCATCGTTCTGCCCGCGCTATCAGTTCAAAAACCTTACTGTTGCGGCTTGTGGGCTCTAATTTTGTTTTGCATTTTTTTTGTGCTACCCATGAGATTGCGTTGCGACTATCTGAACATATTGTTAGATTCAGACTGTTTTGTTGCATCCATGCGAGGGCATGTACTATGGCAAGAAACTCTCCTATGTTGTTTGTGCCGTCATCTAATGGTCCTACATTAAATATGAGCCCACCGTCAGCAACCCATACTCCGCGATACTCCATCTTTCCTGGATTGCCGAGGCATGATGCATCTACTGCTATTGCATTTGTCAGTTCTTCAGGACGTGGTACTGATGTAGTGGTCTTTTTTTTTGCTGAGTTTCTGTAATATGAAGTATACCCTTCGTTGAGGGCTGTTTCTGCGTCTTGTATTGTTTCAAATCCTTTGTATTTGGCTCTCTGAAACCCTTTTACTTGTAGTAAACACTCTTTCCATGAGTTGTATATCCCGGGATTGACACCTGCCCATACAACATAATACTTATTGCATTTTGACATTACTTGCGTTGCTTTTGTTTTCTTAGCCTTGGTTCTTATAAGGCAAAAATAGTTTTTTGTCAGGGATATTATGAAATGGTATAATAAGTATTGGTCTGTTTTTAAGACGATTCTTATTTCTATGGGTTATTTGTCGTTGTGAACATAAAGAAATAACGCTTCTTTTTTAGCGATATCGTATGCCATGTCATCGTATTGTTTCAAGAGTATTTGCCAGTTTAAAATAGTGGTAAGTGAGAAACTAAACCGAATTTCTCCTGCTATAACTTTTTCAAATTCAGACAACTCTTCAGCGGTCATTACCGGAATATATTTTTCGTATTTGTAAATCTTACTTATATCCATATTTATTGTCCGTATTTTGAGCTTTATATATGTTATGCGTTAGATTTTGTATACAATCTTTGGTTGGTATCTCTTTGTTACATAATGGTTTTTACAACCATATTTTTGTGTATAAACTTGTTTATACTGTTATTGGCTAACGGCAAAAATATAAAAATTATCTATTAATAACAAAATAATATGGTTTGAAATTTTTTGAGTGGTGGTTTTGTGTTGTTGAAGTATGCTAAAAAGGCGTGAATTTACTTTGTCAGACTAAAAGGTACGACCAAGAACCTGCCAACCATAACAAAAGTAATACCCACGCCTATGAAAGCATAGGCATTAACTGATGTTTTAGAGGTTGGCATAGAATATTTGGTCGATTTCTTAGTCCTCAAAACAATAGCTAATGCAGCCATGATGTTTCTAACAGTGCAAAAATAGTAACTTCAGCGCGATTTACAAACATTGTGCTCCTAAATATATGTAACAATATGCTTTCCGCTTAAGTTAGCAGTTATAATGCGCTTTTTTTGTCTATTTTTGTGTCTGTAAAAAGTAATAAAGAGTGTATAGGCAACAGACGGAATGGTTATCGTATTTTTATACCTATCTTCTGGAGTGTAGCGTTTTTATTTGTTGGGATTTAAATTGATATATGGTAGGATTTTATGGAAAGTATTTTTATGATCGGTTATATGTGTTCGGGAAAGACGACGTTGGGACGCTTGCTTGCTAGAGGTGTTGGTGCGAAGTTTATTGACCTTGATGAATATATAGAGAAGAAGGCTGGCTGTAAAGTGAATGAAATTTTTCGCGATAAAGGGGAAGTGGTGTTTCGTAATTTGGAACGCGAGGCTTTGCATGAGGTTGCGGCTGTTGATAATTGTATTATTGCTACGGGTGGTGGTGCTCCGTGTTTTTTTGACAATATGGATTTTATGAACTCACATGGTCGGTCGGTGTATCTTAAGAGTTCTCCGGATGCCTTGTTTGTGAGGCTTAAAAGGTATAAAGCTACGCGTCCTCTTCTTAGAGGAAAGGATGATGTTGGCTTGTGGGAATTTATCTGTGATACTTTGCCGAAGCGTGAAATATATTATAGTCGTGCATCTGTTATTTTTAATGTTGACCCTTTGGAAAATAAGGAGGATGTGATATTGGCGGTGAACCGGTTGCGGAAATTATTGTAAAAAATATCTGATGTTTTTTGTTTTTCTTATCATCTATGCAAAAAAATGCCTTTTTATTGCATAAAAATTCGCAAATCTTCTCTTTTTGCTCTTATTTTTGCAGAATAGTTGTGTATATGTTCATTTTTTTGTTCCTTTGCAAATCCAAATAGAAAATAGGTTTAAAATAGTTGCATAAAAATTGCATTAGATTGCAATTTGAAACAAAAAAAAGAGTTTGGCAATATTTTTGAACATTCTTGAAGTTAAAAACACAATATTCAATTAGGACAATGTCTGGACAAACAAAAGTAAAAGAGGTGGAGAAGGTAGTCGTTCGTTTTTCTGGCGACTCCGGTGACGGCATGCAACTTGCTGGAAGTATTTTCTCTAATATCTCTGCCGCCATCGGAAATGAAATTTCTACGTTCCCCGATTATCCTGCCGAGATACGAGCTCCGCAAGGTACGCTTGGCGGAGTATCCGGTTTTCAGGTTCATATAGGTAAGGGAGTGCATACTCCGGGTGATAAGGCCGATGTCTTGGTCGCGATGAATCCGGCAGCTCTTAAAACGAACTTTAAGTTTGTTAAGAGTGACGGTGTGGTCATTTTTGATACCGATTCATTCTCGAAGAGCGATTTGGAGAAGGCTGCTTTTAAAACTGATGATCCTTTCTCTGAGATAGGGGCTACAATGATACAACCGGTTCCGGTTGCTATCTCCTCTATGGTTGCCAATTCGTTGTCAGGTTCAGGGATGGACAATAAGTCTATAATGAGGTGCAAAAACATGTTTGCACTTGGTTTGGTCTGTTGGCTTTTTGACCGTCCTATTGATCAGGCTGCTCACCTTCTGAAGAATAAGTTTGCAAAGAAACCATCTGTGCTGGAGGCTAACCTGAAGGTAATGATGAATGGGTATGATTATGGTAATAATATACATGCTTCTGTCTCTACTTACCGTATTGAAACAAAGTGTGCAAAAAAAGGAATTTATACCGACATAAGCGGTAACCGTGCTGCTGCATTGGGATTGATAGCGGCTTCAGAGAAATCAGGGTTGCCGTTATTCCTTGGTAGTTATCCTATAACTCCTGCTACTGATATTCTGCATGAGCTTGCAAAACGTAAAGACCTTGGTGTTAAGGTTGTGCAGGCTGAGGATGAGATTGCAGGTGTTTGTACTGCAATTGGAGCGGCTTTTGCCGGAGATCTTGCTGCTACCTCTACGTCCGGTCCTGGTTTGGCACTTAAGAGCGAAGCAATAGGGCTTGCTGTAATGGCAGAGCTCCCATTGGTTATTATAGACGTACAACGTGGTGGTCCTTCTACGGGACTTCCTACTAAAACCGAGCAAGCAGACCTTTTGCAAGCTCTTTATGGTCGTAACGGAGAATCCCCGGTGGTAGTGCTGGCTGCGGCAACTCCAACGGATTGTTTCGATATGGCTTTCACTGCAGCGAAAATTGCTCTTGAACATATGACACCGGTTATTCTGCTTATGGATGCGTTTATTGGAAACGGTTCTTCGGCATGGCGTATACCTGAGTCGAATGATTTCCCCGAAATTAAGCCTAATTATGTGAAGTCGGATATGCTTGATAAAGGGTGGCGTCCTTATAATCGTGATCCTGAAACATTTGTTCGTTATTGGGCATTGCCCGGCATGGAAGGGTTTATGCATCGTTTGGGTGGTCTTGAGAAGGATGCTGTTACGAGTGCTATATCCACTGATCCGGCAAATCATCAGAAGATGGTAGGTTTACGTCAGTCTAAGATAGATTATATTACAAAATGTATAGAGCCGTTGGTGGTTGAGGGTGATAAGGATGCTGATCTGCTTGTTATTGGTTGGGGAGGTACATACGGACATCTTATCTCGGCTGTTGAGGAGATGAACGCCAAAGGAAAGAAGGCTGCTCTTGCGCATTTTCGTTATATAAATCCGCTGCCTGAGAATACGGTTGAAGTTTTAGGGAAATATAAAAAGATTGTAGTCTGTGAGCTTAATAATGGACAGCTTGCAACGCATCTTGTTTCAAAGATCCCGGGATTGACGGTTGACCGTTTTAATAAGGTTCAGGGACAGCCTTTTATGGTTAGTGAATTAGTGGAGTATTTTACTAAATTTTCGGAGGAAAAGTAATGGAATATACGGCAAAAGATTATAAAAGCGACCAGTATGTGCGTTGGTGTCCGGGTTGTGGCGACCACGCTGTTGTCAATACATTGCAGAAGGCTATGGCAGAACTTGGCATACCGCCTCATAAGGTGGCGGTTATATCGGGGATAGGGTGTTCATCGCGTCTTCCTTATTATATGGGAACTTATGGATTTCATACGATTCACGGAAGAGCATCGGCAATTGCTTCGGGTGTAAAAACGGCAAATCCCGATCTTACAGTTTGGCAGATAACCGGTGACGGTGACTGCTTGGCGATAGGCGGAAATCACTTTATTCACGCATTGCGCCGTAATGTGGATCTTAATATATTATTGCTTAATAATAAAATTTACGGATTAACAAAAGGTCAGTACTCACCTACGAGTGACCGTGGTGCGATAACTAAATCCTCTCCTTACGGAACTGTTGAGGATCCTTTTGTTCCGGCTGAACTGACTTTCGGTGCACGTGGGAATTTCTTTGCTCGTACATTGGATGTTGATCTTGCTGTTTCAAAGGAGGTTATGGTTGCAGCCGGACGTCACAAAGGGGCTTCAGTGGTTGAGGTGCTGCAGAATTGTGTTATATTCAGTGATCAGATACATAGTTTCGTCTCTAATAAGGATTTTAGAGCTGAGCGTACTATTCATCTACGTCATGGTGAGAAGATGATTTTCGGTAAGGATAATGATAAAGGTCTTGTTATTGACGGCTTTAATCTTAAGGTTGTTAAGATAGGAGAGAACGGTGTTACTATGGATGATATTTTAGTGCATGATGTTACAACAAAAGATAACTTTATGCACTACCGTCTTGCTATGATGGATGGGCACGATTTGCCGATGGCTGTTGGGGTAATACGTTCTGCTGAGGCTCCTGTTTATGATGTGGAGGTATCTTTGCAGATTGCAGCTGTCCGCGATAAAAATCCTAAAAAGACTTTGAGGGATTTGCTTTTGAGCGAGGAGACTTGGGAGGTTAAATGATAAGAGCGATATGTAAAAGTAGTTTTTTGCGGAAATAATACTTTTAAACGCATAAATAGTGGTGGCGGAGATTTTTTAATCTCCGCCACAACTATTTATCTGCTAAGTGCTGCTTTTTATCTGTTTATGAGTAGTTGTTTTGCTCTTTCAACGTAATCAGTACCAGGTTTTCCGTAATTGGCGTAAGGGTGTATTGATATTCCGCCCCGAGGTGAGAATATTCCGTTTACTTCGATGTATTTTGGCTGCATGATATTTATAAGGTCTGACATAATTATATTGACGCAATCTTCATGAAAGGCTCCGTGGTTTCTGAAACTGAAAAGATATATTTTTAGACTTTTGCTCTCAACAAGGAGTTTATCGGGAATATAGTTTATTACAATGGTTGCAAAGTCGGGTTGTCCGGTAATGGGGCACAAAGAGGTGAACTCAGGACAATTAAGATTTACACGGTAATCGTTATCTGGGTTTTTGTTGGTGAATACCTCAAGTACGTGAGGCGCATAATCTGAAGGATAATCTGTTTTGCTGCCGAGAAGTGTGAGTCCTTTTTCCATTGTTTATAGCTCTTTTATCTTTAATACGTTGTATGATATTCCGTTGTCGTATGTATCGCTATCTTCGCGTTTTTTAATGTATGAGACAACTTTTATAGTTACCGGTAGTATAATAATTTCATAGAGCGTTTTTATTATGGCTTGAGCTATAATAAGGTGAATGATTGTATTCTCCGGCAGTATGCCCCAAAAAGCTATCGGGAAGAATATTACTGAGTCTACCCCTTCTCCTGCAATTGTTGAGACTACGGCGCGTAGGGAGAAGTGCTTCCCTTTGGAGGCAATCTTCATTTTGCTCATGATGTATGCGTTTATAAATGAGCCGGCAAGGAAGGCAATAAGGCTGCCGACAGCGATGCGTGGGGTTATGGAAAATATTGCTTCGAATGCCTGCTGATTATGCCATGTTGGATCGGGAGGTAGTGCTATGGCTACCTGAAAAAGTGCCACGACGGCAAAATTTACAGCAAATCCCAACCATATTATAAGTCTTGATCTTTTGTAACCCCAGACCTCTACAATGCAATCGTTTATAATGTATGTTATCGGGAAAAGCATTAACCCGGCCGTTACTGTTATGCCGCAGATATTTACTATTTTGGATTCTAAGATGTTGGCAAGTATAAGGCAGACGCAGAATATAATGCTGAGAATCAGAAATATGGTTGATATGCTCTTTTTCATTCTTCTTGTTTTTTACGTGGTTATCAAGTACACGATTGGGTTATAAAATATGGATACGATGTTGCAAAAATAATATAATCGCTGCGAACAGCGACTATATTATGTGAAATTATGCCTGTTTTTAGGCTTTTAAATCAGGAAGTGGTTTAATTGTTGCGCATCATCCCTTCTAAGATACGCCGTGCCGTAGGTGCTCCGAGACTTTTTTCTATTATAGCTGCTCCAAATGATATTGATTGTGCCGGTCCGTTGGCTGTAATAATATTTCCATCACGTTCTACGGAAGCACCGGTGTATTTGGCACCTTTTAGGTGGTCTTCAAATCCGGGGTAACAGGTGGCATTTTTATCTTGCAGCATTCCGTTTTCTCCAAGGATAAAAGGTGCTGCGCAGATAGCTGCAATATTACTTTTTGTCTCATTCTGGGCTTTGAGGATGTTTATGAGCGGGATGCTTGCGTTTAGGTTTGCTGCTCCGGGCATACCGCCGGGAAGTATCAGCCATTCGGCTTCAGAAAAATCGGCTTCGCTGATTAGCTCGTCTGCGATTATGGTTACACCGTGGGCACCTTCTACATCATACTCGTCAGATATTGAAACCATGCAGATAGGCATTGACGCCCGTCTGAGCATGTCTACTACTGTAAGTGCCTCTATCTCTTCAAATCCCTCTGCCATGAATACAAAACTCTTTTTCATGTCATTATTGTTTTAAGTTGTTTGTAAATTATATTCTTATTTTTTGCCGTCTGTTTCTGTTGGTAGCATAGATGCAAATATAGTCAAATTTTTATTATCTTCGCACGATTATATAACGTTATGGACTATGAATACGTTCGGAAAAATTTTCAGATTAACCTCTTTCGGTGAGTCGCACGGTGTTGCTGTGGGCGGAGTGATTGACGGCATGCCGGCTGGGGTAGTGGTAGATGAACTTTTTATTCAGAGTGAACTTGACAGGCGTCGTCCGGGGCAGTCGCAATTGGTTACGCAACGCGATGAGAAGGATAGGGTTGTGATTTTATCAGGAGTATTTGATGGGTTTACTACCGGTGCGCCGATTGGTTTCGCTGTTTATAACAGTGATATGAGAAGTGCAGATTATGATAATCTGCGAGATATTTTTCGTCCGTCTCATGCTGATTATACTTATCACAAAAAATACGGGTTGCGTGATCATTGTGGCGGAGGTCGTTCTTCGGCGCGTGAAACGGTGGCACGTTGTGTGGCAGGGGCTTTTGCAAAACTTGCTCTTGGTAAATTGGGGGTGACAATAACTGCTTATACTTCGCAGGTTGGCAATATTGAATTGGATAGGGATTACTGTAAATACGACTTTGGAAATATAGAGAAGAACCAAGTACGGTGTCCGGATATGGATGTTGCAAAAAGGATGGAAGAACTTATTACTGAAGTAAAGGATGCGGGTGATACGATAGGGGGTGTTGTGACATGTGTTATAAATGGTGTCCCGATTGGTCTTGGTGAGCCTGTGTTCGGAAAATTGCATGCTGATTTGGGCTCTGCCATGTTAGGTATAAACGCTGTTAAGGGGTTTGAGTACGGCATGGGTTTTGATGGTGTTTCTCGCCGAGGATCGGAGATGAACGACCGCTTTATTATGCGTGACGGCTGTGTACACACGGTAACGAATAATTCCGGTGGAATACAGGGTGGAATATCCAATGGAGAAGATATATATTTTAGGGTGGCATTTAAGCCTGTGGCAACGATTTTGCAACAGATGGAGACTTTGGATGTGCATGGCAATGAGGTGGCTGTGAAGCTTAGAGGGAGACATGACCCGTGCGTTTTGCCTCGTGCTGTTCCGGTTGTGGAGTCTATGGCTGCCATTGTTATATTGGACAGTTACCTGCTTTCTAAGACTACAAGAATTTAACTCTACGGATGGAGACCTTGCCGTTCTGTGATATGGGGATGTTCCTGAAAGGGTATTTTCCTGATTATAAGATTCAAAAGATATCGGTAAATGCCGGTTTCTCCTGTCCAAACCGCGATGGGACAAAGGGTTATGGCGGGTGCATCTATTGTAATAATTCTACTTTTAGCCCTTTGTATTGTATTGAGGATAGTAACATTTCGCGACAGATAAATGAGGGGAAGAGTTTCTTTTCGCATAAATACCCTGCAATGCGATATTTGGCTTATTTTCAATCTTATACCGGTAGTTATTCCGACATTGGCACAGTTATAGAATGTTATGAAGAGGCGTTATCGTCTGATGGTGTAGAGGGGTTGATCGTGGCTACTCGTCCTGATTGTATGCCTGATTTGTTGCTTGATTATCTTTCGGATTTGTCGAAGGATAAGTTTGTACTTGTAGAGTACGGAGCAGAAAGTTGTAATAATGAAACGCTGAGACGAGTTAATCGTTGTCATACATGGGATGATACTGTGGATGCTGTTAGGAGGAGTGCGGCTAAGGGTGTTCTGTGCGGTCTTCATCTTATATTGGGGCTGCCGGGTGAAGAGGACGCTGAAATATTGAATTTTGCTGAGAGTGTTTCGTCTCTACCTATCACAACACTTAAACTGCACCAATTGCAGGTTATACGTGGAACGGTCCTTGCCAAGGAGTTTGCCGAGAATCCAGATATACTGCATGTCTACGAAGTGGAGAAGTATATCTGTCTGGTCTCTGATTTTCTGGAGAGGCTTCGTCCTGATATTGTGGTTGATCGTTTTGTTTCTCAGTCGCCTGAAGGGCTTCTTATTGCACCACGGTGGGGACTTAAGAATTATGAATTTACTGCGCGCCTTGTGAATGATATGCACCGGCGAGGTGCGTTTCAGGGTAGGCTATATAGCGGAGGTTACATGTAATTTTGTAACTTTGCATGCATCTGATTTTTTTGAAGATTATGCGTAACTTAATTGTCTGTTTTATATCGGTTTTGTTTTTTGTAGCGTGTCGCGGAGGTGCTGTCGGAAGTGGTGCGGATGTCGCACTTGCTTCTGCCAATAGTTATGCTAAGGGGTTTACTGTATCTGTAAACGATGGTTATACTGTTGTGGATGTTATTAATCCGTGGGATACCCTTAAGGTACTACATCGTTATGTGCTTGTTCCTAAAAGTGCATCTTTGCCTGACAGTTTGCCTGAGGGGACACTGTTGAGAACGCCGCTTAAGAGGGTTGCTGTTTATGCGGCACTGCATTGCGGGGTTATAAAGGAGCTCGGCGTGATAGATAATGTTGTGGGAATTTGTGATGCCTATTATGTTGCAGATACGATGATAAAGGCAAGGATAAGTAGTGGGAAGATAGCAAATCTCGGAGATTCGTTCGTTCCGGATATTGAGAAAATTATAGAACTTCAACCTGAAGCTGTGATATTGTCGCCTTATCGGGATGGTTCTTATGGCAAGGTGTCACAACTTGGTGTTCCGCTTGTGGAGTTTGCAGATTATATGGAAAATACACCGCTCTCCCGTACTGAGTGGATAAAATTTATGGGATTGCTTTTTGGTAAGGAGTATGAGGCGGATTCTGTTTTTATTGACACAGAGAGGCGTTATAAAGAGCTTGCCAAGATTGGTTCGTGTGTAAAAATACGACCAACTCTATTTGCAGAGATGAAGACCGGAAGTGTCTGGTATCAACCCGGTGGTGGCAGCTATATGGCTGCTCTTTATAATGATGCCGGAATAAATTATTTATGGAGGGAGAGGAGTGAGACAGGTTCTGTGGCGTTGTCGTTTGAGGAGGTGCTTGAGCGTGCGGCACATGCCGATCTCTGGATATTTAAATATGGGAGGGAGAATGAGAATATGACACTGTCATTGCTTAAAGAGGAGTTTGCTCCTTATTCTAATTTTGATGCCTTTAAAAAGGGAAACGTATGGGGTTGTAACGGATTGAAGGTCTCTTTTTATGAGGATCTGCCGGTGCATCCTGATAGAGCGTTGCGTGATCTGCTGATGATAGCACATCCTGAACTTTTTTCTAAAAATGATACGACTCTTTATTTTAAACATCTTGCGAAGTGAAAAAAAAGATTTGGATAATATTATCGTTGCTTATAGTGCTGCTTTTTGTATCGAATCTCTTTTGGGGTTCTGTCAGGATACCGTTTACTGATGTGTTGAATATATTGTCCGGCGGTATGCCTGAGAATGGAACGTGGGGATATATTGTCTTGCAGTCGCGCCTTCCGCAGGCTGTTACTGCTCTTCTTGCCGGGTGTGCTCTTGCTGCTTCCGGGTTGTTGTTACAGACGGCTTTCGGTAATCCGCTTGCCGGACCTTCGATACTTGGAATTACCTCTGGGGCATCACTTGGCGTGGCTTTGGTGATGCTTGCCGCAGGAAATTCTGTTATTGGTTCGGTTTCCGGTTCGTTGTCAACTGTTGCCGGAGCTTTTGCCGGTTCTGCATTGGTGTTAGGGATAATAATATTGTTCTCTACTGTTGTAAGGAGCAGTGTGATGTTGCTTATTGTAGGGATTATGGTAGGATATATTGCTAATTCTGTCATAACATTGCTTAACTTTTTTGCCTCTGAGAGCAATGTATTTTCTTATACTTTGTGGGGAATGGGTGATTTTTCGAGCGTTACGCTCTCTGAACTTCCTCTCTTTTGTACGGTGGTATTTGTTGGGCTTTTGCTTGCAGTGCTTTTGATAAAGCCTCTTAATGCGCTTTTGCTTGGTGATCGTTATGCTGAAAATCTTGGTGTTAATGTGCGCCGAGCAAGATTGTTGCTGCTTTTGTGTACAGGGTTGCTTACGGCGATAGTTACATCGTATTGTGGTCCGATAGCTTTTCTGGGACTGGCTGTTCCGCATATAGCACGATTGACGCTGAGATCTTCAAACCATAAGGTCTTGCTTCCTGTAACACTGCTTACGGGTGGGGTGGTGGCATTGTTGTGCAACCTTATATGCTCTCTGCCGTGGCATGGTGGAATTATTCCGCTTAATGCCGTGACTCCCGTTTTTGGAGCACCTGTTATAATATACGTGATAATAAATAAGGCTAAGATAGAGTATTTTGAATAGTTATTAAACTTTGCTTAATTAGAGTTTTATGGGTAAAGCAGCGGCAGAGGCTGAAAATATTTCGATAGGTTATGGTAAGGGGGAGAAGAGGAAGGTTGTCTCGTCAGGGATAAATTTTCTCCTCAACTGTGGCGAGATGACCCTTTTGCTGGGACAGAACGGAGTTGGAAAATCAACTCTGCTGCGGACGGTGGCTGCCGTGCAACCTCCGCTTGAGGGGAGGATACTAATTAATGGGAGTGATATCGCGGATTATGATATGCACTCTTTGTCGAGACTTGTCTCTGTTGTGTTTACGGATAAAACGCTTGCCGGAGGGCTTCGCGTTAATGAAGTGGTAGCTTTGGGCAGATACCCTTACACCGGTTTTTTCGGTAGATTGTCCTTTGGAGATGAGGCTATTGTGGGGGATTCGCTGTCGGCAGTGGGAATGGTGGATAGAGCAGATGCTTTTTTATCGCAACTCTCTGACGGGGAGCGCCAAAAGGTTATGATTGCAAAAGCTCTTGCACAGCAGTCGCAAATTATTCTTTTGGATGAACCTACTGCTTTTCTTGACTTGCCGAGCCGTGTGGAGATACTTTATCTGCTTAAAAGATTAGCTGTTGAACAGAATAAAACAATATTGCTTTCGACGCATGATATTGAACAATCTCTTCCGGTTGCCGACAGGATTTTGCTCTTTTTGTCAGGTAGTATAACTTGCGGAAAGGCTGAAGATGTTATTGCCGGAGATGGATTGGAGTGTATATTTGCAGGCCGTGGTGTGGATTTTGATAAGGTATCAGGTAGGTTTGTCCCTAAACAGAAGGGGGCGGAGGTTGTTTATTTGTCCGTTTCTGACTCTATTGTGTACTGGGTTGAGAGTGTTGTTAGAGGAGCTGGATTTGATGTTGTCAGGACAGATTCTAAAACCGTTCGTTTAAAGGTAAAATGTGAGACTACCGATATGATAGTGCTTGAATTTATGGGAAAAACAGAGCGTTTAGGCTCTTTATCTGCTCTTGGTAAACGTTTGCGGGAGTTAATAAACAAATGAAATAATATAAGTGTATGAAATATTATCTGGTTGCCGGTGAGGCTTCGGGCGATTTACACGCATCTAACCTTATGCGTGAGATTAAAGTTTGTGATCCATCGGCCGAATTCCGCTTTTTTGGCGGGGATATGATGCAGAGCGAGGGCGGGACAATTGTTAAGCATTATCGTGAGATGGCGTTTATGGGGTTTATTGATGTGATATTGAACTTAAATAAGATTCTTCGCAATATGCGGGAGTGTAAGGAGGATATTTCCCGTTTTGCTCCGGATGCTGTCATATTGGTTGATTATCCGGGATTTAACCTTAAGATTGCGCGCTTTGTAAAGGAGGAGTTGAATCTTCCTGTGCATTATTATATATCGCCCAAGATATGGGCATGGAAGGAGTACAGGATAAAGACGATACGCCGATATGTGGATTATATGTACTCTATTTTACCGTTTGAACCTGAGTATTTTAAAAAGCGCAATTTTAAGGTGGATTATGTAGGAAACCCTACGGTGGATGAGCTCGCCGTTAGACCCTATGCCGAAGAGAGATTCGACGATTTTGTCCGTGATAACTCTTTGCCTGATAAACCGATAATAGCTTTGGTGGCAGGGAGTCGTGTGGGAGAGATAAAGAGCTCGCTGCCACGCATGATTGAAGCAGCAAAAAATTTTAACGATTTTCAACTTGTTGTTGCAGGTGCACCCGGAATATCGCGTGATCTTTATAAATCTATTATAGGGGATGCGGAGGTAAATGTTGTTTATGAAAAGACATATCGTCTTATGCAACAGGCTACGGCTGCGTTGGTGACTTCGGGTACGGCAACGCTTGAGGCTGCGCTTATAGGTGTGCCACAGGTTGTATGTTATCATGTTTTCGGCGGAAGGATTATGCATAGGATTTTTTTGTATTTATTGCGGAATATAGATTATGTTTCGCTTGTAAATCTTATTGCTGAAAAACCGGTTGTGAAAGAGTTGTTGGCACATTATTTCAATCCGGATAATACGCGCTATGAACTTGCGCGTATTCTTGATAAAGACATAAGAACCCGGATGCTTGCCGGATATAAGGAGGTTCGTGAGCGTCTTGGTGGTACTGGTGCCGCCCGCAATGCTGCCCATTTGATATACAAAAGAGCGGTTGCCGGTTGTCTCGTTTAAGAATATCATTAAATTCTATCGCGATGTCTCATTTGTACGGAATTAATACAATTTTTTTCATCGTTTTTCGTTAGATTAAAGGATGTAATCTTATCTGTTAAGTGAAAGAAAAATCAGGTGTATTTTTAGTCTATATACTTTGTGCAGGGCTTATTATGGCGTTGACGGGGTGCTTTAAGGAGGATTTTTCATCCTCTTCGGCTGATCGTTTGTCTTTTTCTACCGATTCTATTAGGTTTGATACGATATTCACGCAACAGGGGACAGCTACCAAAATTTTCAAGGTTTATAACCGTAATGATAAAGCATTGCTTATATCCTCTATTGTCATTGCTAACGCTGCTAATACAGGGTTTTTCATCAACGTGGATGGCTCTAAGGGTCCGGATATTTATAATATAGAGGTTTCGGCGCACGACAGCATTTTTGTTTTTGTTGAGGCTAAAGTAAATCCTTCTAATCAGAATAAACCGCTTCTTATAAAGGATTCTATCATCTTTATTACTAACGGCGTAAGGGATGATATTAAGTTGCAGGCTTACGGACAAGATGCCGTACTGCTTAAGGATGTTGAAATTACAGATGGAACGGTCAGATATACTTCTGACAAACCTTATATCGTTTATGATACACTCGCGGTACGCGAGGGGGCGACATTAGTATTGGAGCCCGGTGCACGGCTCTTTTTTCATGATAAGGCAAAACTTGTTGTAGAGGGTAAAATCATTGCTGCCGGTGGGGAGAAAAACCCTGTTGTCTTACGCGGCGACCGTACGGATAATATGTTTTCGTATCTCCCTTATGACAGGCTTCCCGGACAATGGAAAGGAGTGTATATAAGAAAAATGAGTTATGATAATGTATTTGATTATGTCCACATGCGTGGAACGGTGGACGGATTGGTACTTGACTCTTCGGATGTAAGTCGCGAGAAGATAAAAATCTCCAATTCGATACTGCATAATTCTAAAAATAATCTGCTGACCGTCAATCAGAGTCGCCTTTCGGTATGGAATAGCGAAATTTCTAATGGCTCTGGTGCCTTGATATGGATGACAGGCGGTGTAGCCAACTTGTTACAGTGTACATTGGCAAATTACTTTTCGTTATTTGATAATATTCACAGTCAACTTTTAGTCTTTGATCGTTTTGATGATAAAACGCTCATAACTCCTCCTCAGATTGTTTTAGACAACTGTATCATAATAGGTAGTACGAGTATTATGTCACCGGCGAATATCGATGGATTGCCGATTCTGTTTCGCAGTTGCATGTTTGGGGTTGCAGGGAGTGATGATGCTAATTTTATAAATTCAGTATGGAAAGGGAATCCTATGTTCAACCTTGTCGGTGGTAAGGAGTATATCTACGATTACAGAATAGGAACTTCTGAATCTTCGGTTTTTCATGCCGGAGACGAATCATTGCTTACCAATAGTGCCCGTCGTGATATGTACGGAACAGAACGCCCTTACGGTCAGCGACCTGATATTGGAGCCTATCAGATCCCTCTTCCAAAACAATAATAAATAGTGGTAATCAAATATAATTATAAATGGATAAAAAAGTTCCTTTAATACTTGTAACTAACGATGACGGCATAGATGCAAAAGGGATACATGCCTTGGTGGATATGGTTTCAGGTTTGGGCAATATAGTTGTGATTGCACCTGATGGTCCGCGTTCAGGTCAGTCATGTGCACTTACGGTAAGCGCACCGTTAAGATTGAGGAGGATAAAGGAGGATGGTAATATTGTATATTACAAAACAGGGGGAACACCGGTTGACTGTGTTAAACTTGCCATAAATGAGGTATTAGGGTGTAAACCAGACCTCATCCTTTCGGGGATAAATCATGGATCAAACAGTGCCATAAGCACTATATATTCCGGAACAATGGGAGCTGCTTACGAGGGCTCGGTTTTGGATGTGCCGTCAGTAGGATTCTCTTTATGCTCGCATGAGTCTGAACCTGATTTTGAGGTCTGTCGCGGTATTGTTGTGGAAACATGTAAAATGCTTCTTGAAAAAGGATTACCTCATTCTGTGTGCCTTAATATAAACGTCCCATATAATCAGAATATAAAAGGGGTTAAGATATGCCGTCAGGCAATGGGTTATTGGACTGAGGAGTATGAACATCGTGTTGACCCACGAGGGGACAGTTACTATTGGATAACCGGTAAATTTATTAATACTGAGCCCGAAAATGAAGATACAGACACATGGGCACTGGACAATGGATATATATCGGTTGTCCCAACCTCGTGCGATCGTACGGCAACCGAGGCTTTCGGACATCTTAAAGGTTTCTTCGTCCAAGAGTAAATAGGATTTTACTATTTTATAACATCTTCTACAACTTTTGTGTCTGTCTTCTTTTCAAAATAATCTTTTTGAATTCATGACTTTACTCCCCATATACAAAAGGAGAGTATAATTAAAATTTTCTTTATACACTTGTAGCGTTTTTTACGTGCGTTAGAGCACATTGATATTTTGCATAAGAATACATTTATGCAAAATAATGCTGTTTTTATTGGAAAATATTCCTGTTTTCGCATACATATCCAAAATTATAGTTATCTTTGTCGCAAATAATAAAAGCGGAAACAGCCTGCAATTCAGTGTAATTATGAATAAACCGGCATGTTCCCGGTTTTTCTTATTTATTATAGAAATGAAAATTTATACATAGTTGAAATACGGCTATGAAGAATAAAACAGCGAGAATACAGAAGATAAAAGATTTAATATCAGGAAATTGCATAGATTCTCAGGGTAAACTATTGAGTCAATTGCAAGAGTGTGGTTTTGATCTTACACAGGCAACGCTATCGCGTGATCTTAAGCGTATGCGCATTGCAAAGGTTGGCGATGGTGATGGAGGGTATACTTATATTCTGCCACACGCCGTAACCCCTGGTGTGCATGTGGAACATCATGCCTCTGCAAAGCCTCAAAGTTCCTCTCCGTCAGGTTTTGTTTCGATGGACTTTTCAGGACAATTCTGTGTAATAAAGACTCGTCCCGGTTATGCCGGTGGGATTGCTCTTGAGATTGACGCGTTGGATTCCGTTTTTGTTATGGGAACTATTGCCGGAGACGACACAATATTAGTCATTCTGAAAGATGGTGTTTCTCTAGAAGAGATAACGGATGTTTTAGAAAATATTATACCTACAATAAGAGAAAAAACAGTATAAAAAGGATGGAAGATAATATTCAGATAATGATTGCCGGTGAGCGGCATGTCCCACTTATAGAGACAATTCTTGATACAATAGAGAGGGCGGCTAAGATTCGTGGCACAGGCATAGCCAGACGTTCCCCGGAGTATGTTAAACAGAAGATGTTGGAGGGGAAGGTTATTATCGCTATGGATGGAGAAGAATTTGCAGGGTTCTGTTATATTGAGAGTTGGAGCAACAAGAAATTTGTTGCGAACTCTGGGCTTATTGTTGTGGATAAATACCGTGGACATGGTTTGGCTAAGAGGATAAAAAGCAAATCGCTGGAGGTTTCACGCGAACGTTTTCCGGATGCGAAGCTATTTGGTTTGACAACCGGGTTAGCCGTGATGAAGATAAATACTGAGCTTGGATACCGTCCGGTTCCGTTTTCGGAACTTACCGATGATGATGCTTTCTGGAAGGGGTGTCAAACTTGTGTAAATTATGATATACTACAACTAGACGTATGTGATTGTGCACAGGAATGTTGTATGATCCTGAAGAACATAAGAACGATGAATCAAAAACAAAAAAATAGAATAGTAAAATGATAAAAGAGAAAGTAGTTTTGGCGTTCAGCGGAGGTTTGGATACCTCGTTTTGTGCAAAATATCTCACCGAAGAGTGTGGTTATGAGTTATATACGGCAGTAGCAAATACCGGCGGTTTTAGTGAAAAAGAACTTAATGTAATAGAGGAGAAAGCTTATAGGTTAGGATCTAAAAAGCATATTGCATTAGATATTACTCAGGAGTATTACGATAAGAGTATAAAATACATGATATTCGGGAATGTTTTGCGTAACGGAACATATCCGATATCGGTTAGCTCAGAACGTATATTTCAAGCAATTGCAACGATAAATTACGCAAAAGAGGTTGGCGCGGATTATGTAGCTCATGGAAGTACAGGGGCTGGAAACGACCAGGTACGTTTCGACCTTACATTTCAGATACTTGCACCTGATATTAAAATTCTTACCCCTACTCGCGATATGACTCTTACCCGTCAATATGAGATAGATTATCTTAAGAAACATGGATATGAGGCTGATTTCAAAAAGATGGAATATTCAATAAACAAAGGCTTATGGGGAACGAGTATCGGCGGTAAGGAGACACTCAAAAGCGAAATGACTCTTCCTGAAACAGCATACCCTTCGCAGATGACAGCAACGAGTGAGGCCCGCCTTACGATAGATTTTGCTGATGGAGAGATTGTTGGCGTGAATGGTAAGAGTTACCTGAATAAGGTTGCCGCAATACAGGAAATAGAGGAGATTGCTTCAAAGTACGCAATAGGTCGTGATATGCATATCGGCGATACGATTATAGGAATAAAAGGGCGCGTAGGTTTTGAAGCAGCTGCTCCGATGCTTATAATTAACGCACATAAGATGCTTGAAAAACATACGCTTACAAAGTGGCAGCAATATTGGAAAGACCAATTGGGAACTTGGTACGGAATGTTTTTGCATGAAGCACAGTATCTTGAACCTGTAATGCGCGACATGGAGGCCTTTTTGCAGAGCTCGCAGCGCAATGTTAGCGGTCGGGTACTGATAGACCTTAAACCTTACCATTTTGTATTGGTAGGAGTTGAGAGCGAATTTGACCTTATGAAGTCGGATTTTGGTGAATACGGGGAAGTAAATAAGGCATGGAGTGCTGATGATGTTAAGGGTTTTACCAAAGTTTTCGGCAACCAAATGAAAATATATCATTCCGTACAGACGAAAAATGGAAAAAACGAGTAATAGTTAACCATGATAAAAGCAGGAATTATAGGCGGAGCAGGATATACTGCCGGAGAATTGATCCGTTTGTTGATCAATCACCCCGATTTAGAAATAGCCTTTATACACAGTAACAGCAATGCCGGCAATCCTATATCGGATATACATATGGGCTTATTCGGTGAGACGGATATGGTCTTTACCGACAAATTAGAGTTTGATAATATAGATGTTTTATTCTTCTGTACGGCCCATGGGGATACCAAAAAGTTTATGCAAGAGCATACACTGCCTACGGAATTGAAGATCATTGACCTTTCTATGGATTACCGTCTGGCAGATGATTCGCATGACTTTGTATATGGTCTTCCTGAACTTAATCGCAAACACATAATCAGGGCAAAACATATAGCAAATCCGGGATGTTTTGCAACGGCTATACAGTTAGCCCTTTTACCGTTGGCAAAGAACCTTATGCTTAATAACCCGGTGCAAATTATGGCTATTACCGGTTCTACCGGTGCCGGTCAGAAGCCTTCACCTACTTCGCACTTCAGTTGGCGGGATAATAATATCTCTATTTATAAACCTTTTACACATCAGCATATGGCAGAGATAAAGGAGACTCTTAAGTCTTTGCAGAATACGCTTACCGAAGAACTTAATTTTATACCTGTCCGCGGAGGATTTACAAGAGGTATTTTTGCGATGTTGTATACTGAATGCCCAATTGCTTTGGATGAGTTATATGGTATATATAATGAGTTTTATGATGATCATTCCTTTACTTTTATTAGTGATAAAGGGATAGATATAAAGCAGGTTGTAAATACGAATAAATGTCTTATTCATCTTGAAAAGGAGGGAAACAAGTTGCTTATAACATCAGCAATAGATAATCTACTTAAGGGAGCATCTGGGACGGCCGTACATAATATGAATTTGTTGTGTGGTCTGAAAGAGAATACCGGATTGAATCTTAAGGCATCTGCTTTTTAAGAAGAATTTTAAAGATTATAGGAGGCGAACTGAACTTTGGTATGTGTATATTTGGGTTCTGATAAAAAAAATTAAAATATGGATATGTTTGACGTTTATCCACTTTTTGACGTAGAGATAAAATACGGCAAAGGGTGTAAAGTATATGACATGGTGGGCACTGAATATCTCGATCTTTACGGCGGTCATGCTGTAATATCCGTAGGACATTCACATCCGCATTATGTTGCAGCGCTTAAAGCGCAGGCTGAGAAATTGGTGTTTTATTCCAATTCGGTTATAAATTCTTTACAGACAAAGTTGGCAAAGAGACTCGGAGATGTTTCCGGATACGATGATTATTCTCTCTTTCTTGTAAATTCAGGGGCTGAAGCCAATGAAAATGCGCTTAAACTTGCCTCTTTCCATACCGGTAAAAAGCGTGTTATTTCGTTTAAGAAATCGTTTCACGGGCGTACTTCTGCTGCGGTAAAGATTACTGATAATCCAAAAATAGTAGCACCTATAAATGATAATATAGATGTTCTTTTCCTCGACCTCAATGATGAAATAACTCTCGAAAAGGAGTTGAAGAAAGGTGATATATGCGCTGTTATTATTGAGGGCATACAGGGAATAGGCGGAATAAAACTCCCCTCTGATAAATTTATGTGTCGGTTGCGTGAACTGACATCCGATAACGGTGTCGTGTTGATATTAGATGAGATACAGTCAGGATATGGTCGTAGCGGAAAATTCTTTGCGCATCAATACAGTGGAATACGTCCTGATCTTATAACTGTGGCTAAGGGGATTGCAAATGGTTATCCTATGGGTGGGCTTCTTATAAGTCCAGCCTTTAAACCTGTTTACGGTATGTTGGGAACTACTTTTGGTGGTAATCATCTTGGGTGTGCGGCTGCTATTGCAGTATTAGATATTATTGAAAATGAGAATCTTATTGAGAACGCTTCTAATACCGGTGCATATCTTATGGATAAACTTAAAAACATCAAGCAGATAAAAGAGGTGCGCGGACGCGGTCTTATGATTGGTCTTGAGTTTGATGCTCCTGTTAAAGATATCAGGAATAAGCTCTTGTTTGAACAACATCTGTTTACAGGTGTATCGGGAACAAACGTTATAAGGTTATTGCCACCTCTTGTGTTTGGCAAAGGCGATGCGGATGAATTTGTAAGACGTCTGAACGCAGTATTGCAATAGATTGTTAAAAGAGTTGTGCTAAAAAATATAATAGTATGAAAATAGCTATAATTGGTGCAGGGAATATAGGGGGTGCAATTGCCTTGGGGCTTATGCAGAGTAAGTTTGCGGGCTCATTTGAAATTACTGTTTCAGATATGGATGCGGCAAAGACGAATGCGTTGATTGCAAAATATCCCAAGTTAAATGCCACTACCGATAACCAGATGGCTGTAACAGGTGCTGATCTTGTTATACTTGCTGTGAAACCGTGGTTGGTTGAAACTGTGCTGAAAGTATTGGATTTTGAAGGTGTAGGGATGCTTGCATCTGTGGCAGCAGGAATAAAGTTCGATCAGTTTTGCGGATATGTCTCTAAACCCGTTGCAATGTTTCGTGTAATACCTAATACGGCAATACGTAAGCGTGCAAGCATGAGCCTTATTGCCTCGCGAGGGGCTACAAAAGAGCAAGAGGAATTGATGCTGGATATATTCAATGAACTTGGCATGGCTATGCTTGTGCAGGAGTCGCAGATGGAGACAGGGACAGCACTTGCATCATGTGGAATAGCCTATGTACTGAAATATATTTATGCAGCTACTGAAGCAGGTGTTGAGATGGGGCTATATCCGCACGATGCAATGATGATGGTAGCGCAATCAGTTAAAGGTGCGGCAGAGTTGTTGCTTGACGGGGATACGCACCCGGCTTTAGAGATAGATAAGGTTACAACGCCGGGCGGGCTTACCATTAAAGGAATAAACACTCTTGATCATGAAGGTTTTTCATCGGCAGTAATAAAGGCTATGAAAGCAAGCAAATAGTGAGTTACTTTTGTAGGGATTAAAGCTCCTCCAAAAATAAATGGAACTTTAAATGTTTTGGGAGAATAGAGAAGTTATAAAGCAAAAGAAGTATATTGTTGTGTTAAGATGCTTTGAAATAATGTTTATTACGGAAATAGAAATATTTGCGCTCTTTCTAAATATTAATAATATTTAAAGTTGTATGTTAAAAATGTTAACGACATTGTTGCATTTGTAATTAATTGTATAACTTTACCTCCCTAATCATAGATTAGGATAAGTAGGTGCGTATACCATAGGTTATATGTATTGATAATTTTGTGTAAGAGATATATTTATTAAAGTCATTAAAATAAAAAACCTTATGAAAAAACAATTTCTTTTTACAGTAATGCTTGTGTTTGCGGCATTATTTACCGGTCAGAACGCTTTTGCAGAATATTGCAAAACGGCAGAATCAGTAACTCGTACCGCTGGAGATAGGTACTTGACCTCGTTTACAATGGGTGACGGAACAAATACAGTATCGGTTACAGGATTGCAGTCCTCCACTTACCGTGGTCCATGTTATTTCGATAAAACCGCCTCTGTCCTTGCTACCTCACCAGGTTCTATAATAACCCCTGCTGTAACATGGCAAGGAGAGTGGATGCACGGATATATCTGGATTGATTATAATAAAAATGGGACATTTGAGAAAGATTTAGAAGCCACAGGAGTTCCAAAAGTCACCAGTGAATTGGTATCGTATACCTTTCTTGAACTACCCAATAGAAACAGCAAGGGTCTTATTCTTGGAGAGGGTGATCTAAGTTATCAGCTGCCGGGTAAACTTAGTGAATTGCCATTTAAGATTCCTGTCAATTTAACCGCCGGAGACTACCGTGCCCGTCTTGTTATTGCCTGGGCTAGTGATAACCCATGTGGACCTAGCAATATGGGAAGTACTGGAGGATCGATGGTGGACTTTACTATAAGAATAGCCGGAACACCTGTTCCAAGTCGCACAATAACCCTTGAGGCTAAACCTACTATTGGTGGAACTGTAACAGGTGGAGGAACGGAAGCTGGTGCAATTGGATG
>JAVVOY010000004.1:0-92113 GCA_036656055.1 Bacteroidales bacterium | reverse complement strand
TCAGACATTAATATTGTTAATTACTTATATATTATTGTTTATATTATATTAGTAATATATATTGCAAGATAAAAGTAAAAAAGATTTCAATACAATTAACAATACATCATTATCATCATTTATTTAGAATATAGAAATATATAATATATAATATGATTTCTTGATAGTCTACAAAAAAAATGCTACTATAAAATGTATTACCTTTATGGATTTAAAAAGTGAAATATATAAACTAAAGAGAGATAAAAATGCTGTTATTCTTGCTCACTATTATCAAAGAGATGAGATACAAGATATAGCTGATTTTATTGGAGACAGTCTTGCTTTAGCACAATGGTCAACAAAAACAGATGCTGATATACTTGTTGTTTGTGGTGTTAATTTTATGGGAGAGACTGCAAAAATATTATGTCCTGAAAAAAAAGTACTTATTCCGGACAAAAATGCAGGGTGTTCGCTTGCCGACAGTTGTACAGCTTCAAGTCTTAAAGAGTTTATAAAATTATATCCTAACCATAAAGTTATATCTTATGTAAATACATCAGCTGAAGTTAAAGCTTTGACAGATATAGTTGTCACCTCTTCAAATGCTCAACAAATAGTAGAATCTTTTCCAAAAGAAGAAAAAATAATATTTGGACCAGACAGAAATTTAGGTGATTATATTAACTCCGTAACCGGAAGAAATATGATTGTATGGGATGGGGCATGTTCAGTACATGAAAAATTTTCACTTGAAAAAATAATAGAGCTTAAAAGAAAATATCCGGATGCCGAATTACTTGCTCATCCGGAATGTAAAAGACATATTCTTTTACTTGCTGATAAAATAGGTTCTACTGCGGCAATTTTAAAACACGCATCACAATCTCCAATAAAAAAGTTTATTGTAGCTACCGAATCCGGTATATTACATCAGATGAAATTAATGTGTCCCGACAAGGAGTTTATTGCTGCCCCTCCTGACGATTCTCTATGTTCATGTAATGAATGTTACTATATGAAACTTAATACCCTTGAAAAGCTTCGTAATACCCTTTTAAACGAGGAATATGAGATTATAGTAGATGAGAAAATAAGGAAAGATGCAATCTTACCAATACAAAGAATGATGAAAATATCCGAAAAATTAAAAATTTAAAAATAAATAGAGTTGAAAAATTTAGTAATATTTGCATCAGGTAACGGTTCAAACTTCGATGCCATAGTAATAGCTTGTCAAAAATGTAACATTGATGCCCGTGTTTTATTACTTATATGTGATAAAAAAGATGCTTATGTTATAAAGCGTGCTCAAAAACGAGGAGTACCATCATTAGTAATATTACCTAAAGATTTTACGTCAAAAGAAGATTACGAAAAAAAAATAATAGAAGAACTTGCATCTTATGATATAGATCTTATATGTCTTGCTGGTTATATGCGTATAATAGGAGATACATTACTAAGTAGATATGAAGGTAAAATAATAAATACACATCCATCTATATTACCATCTTTTAAAGGAATAAAAGCAATAGAACAAGCAATGGAATATGGAGTTAAAATGTTTGGTATAACAATCCACTTTGTGGATAGCTCATTAGATGGAGGTAAAATTATAGATCAGAGAGGTATTTATTATAATGGTAACGATATAAGTTATATAAAGAAAAGACTTTTAATATTAGAACACAGATTATATATTTCTTCTATAAAAAAGCTTTTAACAAAACTGTAAATTTATTTTTTAATCGTTACTGATTTATATAATTAAATGGGAGTAGTTTTATTTTATAACCCTGTTCAAGAAGCCAATCAATTGATTTAGGAAGTGCATAGCGCATATTTTTTTGAGCTTTCAGCGAATCGTGAAATACTATAATAGATCCGTTACGTGTATATTTTTTTACATTCTCAAAAACTTGTTCCGGCGTAACTTTATTACTGTAATCACGAGTAACAACATCCCACATTATTACATGGTAACCATTTTTGTGTAGATTACGAGCCTGATTAAATAACATGTGTCCGTGTGGTGGTCTAAAAAGAGTACTTTTTATAAGTTGATCAGCACCTTCTACATTTTTTAGGTAATTCTTTGTACTATTTTGAATACCCTGTATATGATTCATCGTATGATTACCGGTAAGGTGTCCTCGTAATAATATTTCATCATAAAGGTCCTTATATCGTGCAACATTATCACCTACGCAAAAGAATGTAGCTTTTAATTTATAATGGTCTAAAAGATTCAATACCCATGGTGTAACCTCAGGTACTGGACCATCATCAAAGGTAATATATACAGTTTTCTCCTTACGTGAAATGCGCCATATCGTTTCAGGATAAAGCATTCTATATATATAAGGAGGCTGTTCTATTAGCATATATTAAATGAACTTAGTTATTTAAAAGACGGGAAAAAAAGATAGTATGCTGCATGCTTATCCTTTTCCCGTCTTTTATTTTTACCAAAAATAAATTAATTGATAAAAATTATTAATTTAATATTACTTATTATTCCCTTTTCCAAAAATATCATATCCAAGATCTTGTAGTGCATATATATATTTTTTTGCACTCTTATCGTCCTTTTCCTGTATAAAAAATGATATAATTGTTTTCAAAGTATATTCATGCTTATGATAGTCTTGGTATACTGAATTAATTTGGTTATCATTTAATGTAATAAACCATTGCATATATTCCATTGAATTATCTGCAATTTCATTCATAAGTTTTTTCCCTTTTGTTTTTTCACCTAAACTGTAATAAGCCATTGCCGGTTGTATTGAAAGATAGTCATGTCGTAATGCTGTTGTGGGTATTTTTTCCATCATATAATCAAGCACTTTAACAGCTCTTTTATTATCACCTTCATTAATTAAAGCATCGGCAAGATCTACAAATAGCATCCTCATCGTATAGCTCATCCTCCTTATATTTTCGTCTAAATATACATTTGGATTATCTATTCCGCCGAATGAGAACTTATTCATCATATTATCATACATCTTATCCGTATCAATCAAACTCTCCTCCTCCTTACCATTACCCTTTACAGGTAATATTCGATATGCAAGTCCTACCTTTACAAAATAATCATTAAGGTTTGTATACATTTCAGGACCCACTGTAACAGCATAATATATAGGCCTATTCCATCCATCACGGGAGATAGAATTAATCATGCTCAATATAGATAATTCATTAAGCATAAGATTATTTTTATCCGAAAAATCTATATTTATCCTGTTAACCATAAGGTTTTGCAACTTTTTAGGAACTACTTTTTTAGCAAAGGCAGAGTCCACATCAATATACAATTTTTCAGATGGAATATAATCGAATTTGCCGGTGTAATTATTTATATGTTTTGTCCATTCCTCTTCTGAAAACAAAAATTGTAACGCTGTATTTAGTGGCATCTCATTTTTTATCCCAGATAAATCTATAATATATGCATAACTTAATTTTCCGTTGGCATAGCGCTTTTCATCCATTTCAATAGGCAGTGGAGATGATTCATAAGCCTGACTCTTCATCTGTTTCACGTACCAGTCCGTTTGTAAATAGCTAAGATTACATACCCTCACGTCAGTCCTATAACCTTCAGTCTCTTGTACATACCAGAGTGGAAAAGTATCATTATCGCCGTTGGTAAATATAATACCGTTCTCTTCAATGCAAGAGAGGTAATTTTTACCGAAATCGCGGCATACGTAGCGTCCAGAGCGATTATGATCGTCCCATGTCTGGCTTACCATCTGTATAGGAATAAAAAGACATAATAATGACGCCAATGAGGCTGCAATTATTGGTTTCTTTTTAAATGCGTGCTTTTCGAGTGCTTTAGATACGGCAGCAACCCCAAGACCTATCCATATTGTAAAGGCATAGAAAGATCCGGCATAAGCATAATCCCTTTCACGCGGTTGATAAGGTGTCTGATTGAGATATATAACAATGGCAAGTCCGGTCATAAAGAACAAGAAAAAAGTTATCCAAAACCCTTCAATTCCCTTTTGTCCCGAATATGCTTGAAAAAATAATCCTATCAAACCGAGCAGCAGCGGGAGCATATAAAACACATTATGACCCTTGTTCTGTGCTAACTCCGAAGGTAGAAAAGTTTGGTCTCCGGCAATATGTTTATCTATAAAGTTGAAACCTGTAATCCAGTTTCCTTTTGATACCTCACCGTTACTCTGTATATCATTCTGTCGCCCGGCAAAGTTCCACATAAAATATCGCCAGTACATGAAATTGACCTGATAATTAAGGAAAAATCTGAGATTTTCAACTAAAGTAGGCTTTAATACCTTTTTATGTTCTCCATTTGTATTTATTATTACACTCTTTCCTTTGAAATCACTCCATTCTTTATAAGCCTCCACATGTTGTGATAAGTTGCTGTACATCCTCGGAAATAGCATGTTCAATTCAGGAATGTACTTATAATCTTTTTTGTGGTCAGTAATAACATATTTGTCCAATTGGTTTTTGTCTGTTTTTATTGCCCTGCGCCAGATAGGACTACCCTCTTCCGCTACTACATTGCCATTTTGGTCGCGCATAACATCCGAAGCAAAGGTATAACCGTACGCAAGAGGTCGTTCACCGTACTGTTCACGGTTAAGATAACTTGCAAGTGTAAATACGTCTTCGGGTGAATTCTGGTCCATCGGTGTATTAGCGGTAGATCGTATAAGAATAAGTGCATAAGAAGAGTATCCGATAAATATTACCATAATACATGTAAGTACAGTATTGATAAAGCGAATATTAGGGATCTTCTTAATAAATATGTAGGAAGCAAATACAATAGCAATTAAAGCCGATAGCAATGCGTTGTCACTTATAAATGGAATACCTACCATTATTATGCTGATAAGGAAAGACAACTTCATTAGCAATATCTTTTTTTGTCTGAATGTCTCGAAAATGCCCCAACATATACAGCATACGACAAGAAAGAAATATACAATAGCCCCTGTATTGTATGGTGCACCGAGAACATTGACAAACAACAACTCAGCCCAACTGGCAACTTTTATAAAACCTGGAACCAAGCCGTAAAGAATAAATACTATTATAAGAAACGATGCCAGTAAAGCCAGCAAAGAACCTTTTGCAGTAGGTTTCTGAGATTTCTTATAATAATAAACAAGCACAATTGCCGGAATACACAACAGATTAAGCAGATGTACGGCAATAGACACACCCATTATATAAGCAATAAGTATTATATAACGGTATGAGTGAGGTTCATCCGAATGGCTTTCCCATTTAAGTATAAGCCAAAATACAAGAGCTGTACAGAATGAGGAATATGCATAAACCTCTCCCTCCACAGCCGAGAACCAGAAGGTATCACTGAAAGCATAAGCAAGCGAACCCACAAGACCGCACCCGAGGATTGTTATCATCTGTGCGCGCGTCATAATTTCGTCGGTTTTTATTACTATTTTTTTTGCAAGATATGTTATTGTCCAGAATAACAGCAATATTGTAGCTGCACTCAGCAATCCCGACATAAAGTTTATTGTCCATGCAACCTGCGTTGGATCTGCTGCAAAGTTTGCAAAGAATCTTGCCGTAAGCATAAATATTGGGTTTCCGGGCGGGTGCCCTACCTCTAACTTATATGCCGATGATATGAACTCTCCGCAGTCCCAGAAACTTGCAGTAGGTTCCAGTGTAAGAGTATAAGTAACTGCCGCTATTAAGAATACGGACCATCCTAAGATGTTGTTTAGTCTGTCGTACTGTTTCATACGATTATTTTTTGTTTTTATTAGAGTGTATAAATTTGCTGATGAATTTAGTTATAGTAATCATCGCAGCAAAGATGGCGCAAAGATAACTATTTTATTGCAATCGTATCTTACTCTGTAATCTCACCCAACAGAGTTGCTGAGGAAGCGTCATTTATCTTTACATTAACGAAATCTCCTATTTTACAACTACCTTTTCCAAAAACTACGGTCTTGTTCTGCTGTGTTCTTCCGCAAAGTTTCTCGCGTGAGCGTTTAGAGAACCCTTCGGCAAGAACTTCAAACGTTTTACCTATATCTCTTTGGTTACTTTCGAGCGATAACTGGTTTTGTAGCTCTATCATTCGTTGCAGTCTTGCAATCTTAGTCTCTTCTGTAATATCGTCCGGCAGATTTTTAGATGCAAATGTGCCGGGGCGCTCAGAATATTTGAACATAAAAGAGGAGTCAAATCTAACCTGACGCATCAATGAGATTGTCTCTTCAAAATCCTCTTCTGTTTCTGAGTGGAATCCGCAAAAAAGATCAGTAGAAATTCCTCCATCAGGAATTATCCTTTTTATTGCAGTTATTCTGTCCATATACCACTTTTTAGTATATCTTCGGTTCATTAGCGACAGTATTCTGTCCGAACCCGATTGCACCGGCAGGTGGATATGGTTGCAGATATTCTTCTTTTCTGCTACTACTATCAGTATTTCATCACTCATATCCTTTGGGTGCGAAGTAGTAAAGCGAACCCTTATTCCACTGCCACTTCTATCCGAAACCAATTCCAATAACATAGGAAAATTTGTTTTATTTCCGTTATCATCCTCAAAACAGTACGAATTAACATTCTGTCCAAGTAGAGTTATTTCTTTGAACCCACGTTCCTTAAGATCATCAAGCTCTTGCAATATACTTTGTGGCGATCGGCTTCGCTCGCGTCCTCTGGTATAAGGTACTATGCAGTACGAGCAGAAGTTATTACATCCGCGCATTATCGATATAAAACCAGAAACAGATTTTCCTATCCTCTGTGGAATAATATCTTTATATGTCTCAATCGTCGATAAATTCACATTAATAGCCTTTTCTCCGCGCTCCACGGCTCCCACAAGATTAGGAAGATCATTATAAGCGTCCGGACCTGCAACCAGATCAACGTTATGATGGTTAATAAGCTCCTCCTTCACTCTTTCTGCCATACATCCAAGAACACCTACTATCAGGTTGCGCTTTTTGCGCTTTAATGTATTGAAAAACTGCAATCTGCTCAGTACTTTCTGTTCCGCATTATCCCTTATAGAGCATGTGTTTACAAAGATTGCATCTGCATCTGTAATATCATCGCAAATTACATAACCATCAGTCTGCATTATAGAAGCAACAACCTCACTGTCGGCAACATTCATTTGGCATCCGTAAGTTTCAATAAAAAGTTTTTTTTCTTGCGTGAAGTTATCTTTTATGTTTGTAGCCGTCATTTTATTATCGTTAAAAGGTTGAATGTCGCTAATATGTTGTAATTTTGAGGCAAAATTACTAAAAGCAATGGATAATCTGTGGATTTATGTCCTTATAATTCTTATATTTGTAGTTAGAGGAGTGATAAAAGGTGCCGCTCGTCAACGCGAGGGGGTGGAGACTGAGTCTGAAACATCCTCTGACCAAGATGAAGGGTATTCTGAATGGGAAGATCTGTTTCCCAAACAAGAAAAAATATATACATCACCCGCGCCTGCACCGGCATCACCCAAAATAGGAACCACGGTAAATTCCGTCAAGCCTGTTGTAAAAAAAACCACCCCTATACCTGCGGATGTTCATGAAGAAAAGGCAAAACCGTACTTCTCCAGTACTGAAGATATAAGGCGTGGAATAATTGCCGCGGAGATTTTTAACAGAAAATATTAGATTCTAAAATATAACGGAAATGGCATTTAAATTTATTTCAGCCGAAGAGGCCACTTCGTATATAAACGACGGAGCGAAGATAGGATTCGGCGGCTTTACAGCATCAGGGACACCAAAAGTAGTATCGACGGCATTAGCTAAAAAAGCCGAAGCAGAACATCAGGCAGGTCGACCGTTTAAAGTTTCGATTTTCACGGGAGCCTCTTCGAGTGATATGTTAGACGGAGCATTGGCAAGAGCAAAAGCAATAAAATCGCGTACCCCTTATCAATCCAATAAATCATCGCGTGAAGGGATAAACAAAGACGAGATACAATATTTTGATATGCATCTCTCACATCTTCCGCAGACATTGCGTTACGGATTCTTCGGAAAGCCTGATTTTGCGATAGTTGAGGCAAGTAAAATATATGAAGATGGACGCATAATCCCGTGTATGGGAGTTGGAATAGGTCCGACTATATGCGATATTGCAGATAAGGTGATAATAGAACTTAATCACCACACGCCGGAGGCAGTAGAGGGATTTCATGACATATATCAGCCCGCCGATCCCCCTTACCGTCGCGAGATTCCAATTTACAAGCCAAGTGATCGCATAGGAGTACCGTATATAAAGATAGATCCAAGAAAGATAATCGGTATAGTTGAGTCTAATCTCCCGGATGGAATAGCATCTTTTACCCCTGCCGATGAAACCACCAACAAGATAGGGGAAAATGTCTGCAATTTTTTGGTTTCACAACTCAAAAAAGGACTTATACCACCATCATTTCTCCCTATCCAATCCGGAGTAGGAAATATTGCCAACGCAGTTCTTGGATGTCTTGGGCGTAACCGTAATATTCCTCCTTTTGAGATGTACACTGAAGTTGTACAGGATGCCGTAGTTGAACTTATGAAAAGCGGAAAATGCAAATTTGCAAGTGGTTGTTCACTTACCGTAAGCGATAAATTGATGGAGGATATAGTTTCCAATGTAGATTTCTTTCGCGACAAGATAGTTTTGCGCCCACAGGAGCTATCCAATAACCCTGAAATAGTACGCCGTCTCGGAATTATAGCAATAAATACAGCACTTGAGGCAGATATTTTCGGCAATATAAACAGTACTCACATTGCCGGAAGCAAGATGATGAACGGTATCGGAGGTTCTGGAGATTTCACGCGTAACGCCTATCTTTCAATATTTACCTGCCCATCAATAGCAAAAGAAGGTAAGATAAGCGCAATCGTTCCGATGGTTTCACACCTTGATCACAGCGAACACTCTGTTTCGATCATTATAACCGAACAAGGAGTTGCCGACCTCAGAGGTAAATCTCCACGTCAGAAAGCAGAATGTATAATAGATAACTGTGCTCATCCCTCCTATCGGTCGTTACTAAGAGATTACCTTAAACTCTCAGTAGGTGGTCATACACCGCACTCGTTAGATGCTTGTTTTGAATTTCACAAGACACTCCTTGAATGCGGAGATATGCTAAAAAGCGATTTTTCGAAATACAAAAAATAGCGGCAGTTATAAACAGAAAGCAGTTTAAGAGGGGCACAGTTTTGTGTCCCTCTTTTCTTTTTTATACCTTTGTCGGCTCGTAACATAAGATCAAAAGGAGGTAAAAACGTGATACTACAATGTGCCGTTATATTTGGATGCTTGGCCATGGGAGAGCTTATAGTTTATCTTACAGGAATAAAACTTCCGTCAAGTATAATCGGGATGCTACTATTGACCTTTTTTCTGAAAATAGGGGTCATTAAAATTAAGAAAGTACAGAAGATATCAGATTTCCTTATCTCTAACATAGGATTCTTTTTCGTTCCTCCGGGTGTAGCACTGATGCTTTATTTCGATATTATTGAAGCGCAGTTCTGGCCTATTATTATCTCATCCTTTCTCAGCACCATATTAGTGCTTGCAGTCACAGGATGGGTATATCAGATTTCAAACAAGAGGAGATGAAATATATAGAAAATGAATTTTTCCTTCTTGCGCTGACATTTGCTGTATATTATCTGGCATCGCTTCTGCATAAAAAAAGTGGATGGATAATCCTCAATCCCATTCTAATTACGATAGCCGTAATAATTACTTTCCTTAAACTATTTGGAGTGACGTTAGAGAGCTACAATAGCGGAGGAAAATATATAGAGTTCTGGCTAAAACCAGCAATTGTCGCCTTGGGAGTTCCTTTATATCTGCAATTAGAGACCATAAGAAAACAGTTCGTCCCTATATTTTTGTCGCAACTTGCCGGGTGTATTGTTGGAATTATCTCTGTCGTGTCGATATCTAAGGCAATGGGAGCTACTAAAGAGGTTATCCTTTCTCTTGCCCCAAAATCAGTTACAACACCAATTGCAATAGAAGTGTCAAATTCCATCGGCGGTATCCCTTCCTTAACTGCCGCTGTTGTTATATTTGTAGGGATACTAGGAGCTGTAATTGGTTATAAAACAATGAGTATAGTACATGTAAGAGGAACAGTCTCCCAAGGGCTGTCAATGGGGGCCGCCGCACATGCCGTTGGAACATCAGCCTCTATGTCCATAAGTAAAGAACATGGAGCTTATGCCACGTTAGGGCTTATATTAAACGGAATACTTACATCATTTTTCACACCTGTAATTCTCCATTTAATGGGAATATTGTGAGGTCTATAAAGATAAGAATCAAAAACAGACAGACTCTTACTCCTTTCTCTTTGCCCTTTTTGGGGCTCTTTTTTTAGGTTTATCACCTTGAGCAGCAATTATATTTTTACACTCTTCAACAGTCATATCCTCCGGCTTCATCTCTTTCGGTATTTTATAGTTGCTTTTTTGATACGAGATATATGCACCGAAACGACCGTTTATTATCTGTAAGTCAGGCTCTGTTTCAAATGTCTTTATTATTTTGCTGCTCTCCTCCTTGCGTTTTTCAAGTATCAGAGAGGTGGACTCTTCAAGTGTTACTTCCAATGGCTGATAAGTTTTGGGCAGAGAGGTAAATTTGCCGTCGTGGCGTATGTATGGACCGAATTTACCTACGCCTATCACTACGTCCTTCCCTTCAAACTCTCCTAAGTTGCGTGGCAGGTCAAATAACCTCAGAGCCTCTTCAAAAGTAATACTGCTCAGGGTCTCTCCTTGAAGTAATGATGCAAATATAGGCTTTTCAGTATCTTCAGCCGTACCTATCTGTACAACCGGACCGAAACGCCCTATCTTAACCGAGACGCGTTTTCCGGTTTTAGGATCAGTTCCGAGAACCCTTTCTCCCACTTTGCGTTCAGAGTGTTGTGAAGATGCGCTTTCAACCTCAGGATGGAATTTCTTGTAAAACGTGTCAATAGACTCCACCCATGACTCTTGCCCATCAGCTATCCTGTCGAACTCCTCCTCAACCTTTGCAGTAAAGTTATAGTTAAGAATATCAGGGAAATTTTCAGTAAGGTAATCATTTACTACCATCCCAATATCCGTAGGAACAAGTTTCCCTTTTTCGCTTCCTACATTTTCATTCTTAGACGAAGAGGATATCTTCCCCTTTTTCAACGATATTATATTGTACGTACGTTTTTCTCCGGTGCGTGTGCCACGTTCTACATAATCGCGTTGTTGTATAGTGGAGATAGTTGGCGCGTATGTCGATGGGCGTCCGATCCCTAGCTCTTCAAGTTTATGCACAAGACTTGCTTCTGAATACCTCGGCGGGGCCATTGAAAAACGTTCCGTAGCCTCAGCCGATATAAGTCCAAGCCTGTCTCCCACAGCCATGGGAGGTAACATATTATCGTTTCCGTCGTTCTCCGTATCTTCATCCGAAGACTCCATATAAAGATGCAGAAAACCGTCAAATTTAACCACTTCGCCGTTTATTGTGAATTTGTCTTTTTCATCTACGGAGGATACTGTAACGGTTGTTTTTTCAATTTTAGCATTGCTCATCTGTGAAGCCGCCGTGCGCTTCCATATAAGGTCGTAGAGGCGCTCTTCCTGTGCCGTCCCGTCAATACGATGGTTTGATATATAAGTTGGGCGTATGGCCTCGTGAGCCTCTTGTGCTCCTTTGGAACTTGTGTGGTAGTTGTGAGGATTTGAATATTCTTGACCGAAGGCGGATATTATCTCCTCCTTTGCTGCATTTATTGCAAGAGAAGAGAGGTTGACAGAGTCGGTACGCATATATGTTATAAGCCCGGCTTCGTAAAGATGCTGAGCTACACGCATGGTCTGTGCAACTGAAAATCCCAATTTCCGTGCGGCCTCCTGTTGCAATGTCGAAGTCGTAAATGGTGGAGCAGGATATTTCTGCAATGGTTTTACCGTAAGGTCTTTTACTGAAAATTCCCCATTTGTAAGCCTTTCTAACAGTGTTGTAGCCTCTTGTGCATTTGCGGGACGGCGATTGAATTCAGCTTTTATTTCAGTGCCATCCGCCAGTGAAAATATTGCTGTAACGCGGTAAGAGGCTTCAGGTGTGAAATTTTTAATCTCGCGTTCACGCTCAACAATAAGCCTTACTGAGACTGATTGTACGCGTCCTGCCGAGAGGGATGGTTTAATTTTCTTCCACAAAACCGGTGAGAGTTCAAATCCAACAATTCTGTCAAGCACACGGCGAGCCTGCTGAGCATTTACCAGATTAGTATCAATTTCTCTCGGATTTTCTATTGCCTTTAGAATTGCATTTTTTGTTATTTCATGGAAAACTATGCGGCGAGATTTTTCAGGCGTAAGTTTAAGTACTTGGCAGAGATGCCATGCAATAGCTTCCCCTTCGCGGTCCTCATCAGATGCGAGCCAGACAATATCTGCTTTCTTCGCCGCATCCTTAAGCTCCTCAACAAGTTTCTTTTTATCCGAAGGTATTTCGTAAACCGGAGAGTAGTTATTCTCTATATCTATGCTGAAATCTTTTTTCTTGAGGTCGCGGATATGACCGTAACTCGATAATACCTTAAAATCTTTTCCTAAGAACTTCTCTATTGTCTTCGCTTTAGCGGGAGACTCAACAATCACTAAATTAGGTTGCATTATTTACATTGCTTTTCATGCCTCTATGGCAAATTAGTTGGCAAAATTAGGAAAAAGAGTGTGTATTACAGTACTTTTGCTAAAAATAATTACCTCATACATTAAATAACGATCTCGTTACAGCAATTTTTGTTCATTAAAAATGCAGAAGAGAACCTTTTATGATTGTTATAGTAGTTCTGCTTAGAAATTAACGCCAATCCCCATAAGGAAATTTATTCTCTGTGCCGGCATCCCATAATATACATCGTAGTGATGAGATATAAGATTGTTTCCCTGTACGTGGAAATTTATCAGTTTGTTCAGTGAATAGTTTATTCCGATACTCAGATCGTACATATCGCTCATTTTTTCCTTTCCATTTCCTACTCCGTTGATATTGTCATAACGATACCCCCTGTTTGTTCCTATGTAAAAATCGGCATTTATCGAAAGGTTCTTTATGGGGAATACATCTAAAGCGATATTCCATTCATTTTTTGGAAGTGCAGACAATATAATCTCATCGTCTCCGCGACTACGCCATCCATTGTGCATCCACTTAATCTCGCCCTTAAGGAACTTGTTAAGTTTGAAGTTTATGTTAAATCCGCCTAACCATCTGTATGCGTCTATCGGCATATAATCAATTACTTGCTGCGATGCTATCATATTGTTCTCTATTACCCCATAGCGTCTTACATCAAAGAGTGCCGATACAGAACTTTTTATTCCACCATAGACTCTTACTGTGAAGTTTGGGAAATAATTGCAGTAGATTCCTAATAGTGCATTCACAGGTGAGTAAGTATTTGTGAGCCTCTCCGTTGGATTCAGGTAGATATTACGCGCTGACATTTTACTCCATGTATTAAGCTCCTTTCCGCCGTCTATCGTAGTGTAGAGGTGGAAAGATTTTCCAAAATCAAGATTAAATGCAATATCGGGTGCGAAACGGAATACTGTTCCATCATTTACTGATATATCCATCTTTACGCCGGCCTTGAAGCGTATCTTTGAATTTGCATATTTGTAGAATGGGGCAAAAGTTATAACCGTGTAATTATTCCCTTCCGTCCGTTTATAAAAAAGGTTGTCCATCTTAATTGCAAAACCTAAGCGGTGCTTTCCATTATCGCTTATTTTTGTCGCGAGCGACAATTTTGTCTCAATGTGATTCTCTATTGCCCCTGCCGTGCCTATTAGATAACCTATGCTGTTGTTATACCCTTCAAAACCAACTGATGCGTCAAATATAACATCCGTTGCTTTTACTGACCTGAATCCCGTTGATATTGCATATTGGTTAACACTTTGGTCTGTACTACCATCCATTTGTGGTAATGGAAGTAAACTGAATCCGTAGTAATTGAAAGAGTTATGTCTATATGCTGCGCTAGTTCGCCACTCTACTTTTTCAAAGAGATGTTTGTATGTGAGATTGAGAGTATTGCTGTTGCGACGTTGGTATGCCGAATTGTCAGTTACCCATTCTGGCGGATTAAGATATTTAAGTCTTCCTCCGGTTGAGGAATGGTTATACCATACGCCGAGTTGATCGCGTTTGCTATTCAGAAGTCTTATTCCGGCATCACCGTCTATATTAAGGTTATTTCCCATTCCAAATTTAGCATAACCGCGTTGTTGCTCAAACGTATTCTGTTCGCCAAGCCCGCTTGCAGTAAAAGGTTGAGCCGATGGTTGTCCTGACATCGGCACTGCCCATGACGAATATTCTGCCAACGGTTTTTCCACGAGAGGATTCTCCACCTGCGGAGAACCAGTAATCTTTGCTGCATCATCCACCTGTGGAGAGTACTCCTTTTCAACCGTAACTTCTCTATTTATCTCTGAGCCGTTTTGTGCCGTTGCCGCAAAAGTGCTTAAACACACGGTCGTTATATATAAAATTAGATGTTTCATAATCAGTATTTATTTATCCTGTCGTTTATCAGTTTTTTGATATCATCCTTTCCTTCATAATTTCCGCTAAGGCTCTTGAGATACTGTTTTGCCTTGAATTTATCCCCTTTGGCGGCCGATATGTCCGAAAGCAGTATTATCCCTCTTGCAACCCAGTATTTATGGGAATAACTTCCAGAGATGAGGCTGTTTGTAATCTCTTCAGCTTTTTTAATCTCCTTGTTGTTGAAACGGTATTGGGCAAGTTGGTAACACGCTTCAGCTCCGTAGGCGTTGCGTGGATCTGAAGAGAGTATCTCCCAGTCGTTAGCAGCTTCCTTCCACCTGCCTATTCCGGAATAAGCTTGGGCGCGCTGAAATATAGCTTCCTTTGCTGTCTCGTCCGATATATTCCCGTTTAAGAGCGCGGTAGCTTCAGATATTATATTGTTGTACTCTTTCAGTGCGACTGACATTCTAAGTTCCCCTATTTTTGCCTTTTTTACCGTTTCGGGCGATGTATTTTTTACCGCAAGTTGCCTGTAATATTGTTGTGCAGCTTTATGATTATTCTCTTTTTCTTCAATCGCTGCAAGTATTGTTAGTGCGTCATCGGCAAATCGCGACCCCTGCGTACTTAATACTTTTTCCAGCTGTGTGCGACTCTTTGAAAAGTCTTTGTTGTCATATCGATATCTCCCAATATAAAATGCTGCATCAGAGACGAATGCACCATCAGGATAGTTTTGTATATAATCTGAAAATTTAATAACGCTCTTCTCTCCGGGCAACTTAAGGAAACTGTTCTCTGCAGCTAAAAATGTCAGTGAATCCATCTCCGACACATCATATTTTATAGAACCCACATTTACGCCATTCACATATTCAGTGTAAGATGAAATATCGCCGTGTTGCACATATATGTTTTTAAGATCGCTTGCCGCTATTCTGGCCTCTTCGCTGCCGGGATATACCTCTATTACTTTTTTATATGAGGCTATGGCTTTTTCAGTATCTCCGTTGTTTATATATGCCATTGCCGTTTGCAGAGCACCTGCCTTAGCTGCTTTGCTTTGTGGGTATTTCAGATATAGCTTGTCGAAACATGCAGTTGCATCAGACACCTTCCCTTGTTCAAGTAAAGCCAATCCATTTTCAAGCATTGCGCCGGGAGCGTATGGAGAGTCCGGACTATTTTGTACTAATAAACTCATTATATTTTCCTTGTCCGAGAATCTCTTTTGTAATCCCGCAATCCAGCCCCGTCGGAAAAGAGCATAATCGCCGGTTGAAGGCGACAACTCACCGGCTTTTGCATAAGCTTGATCGGCACCTGTGTAATTTTTAGCCATATAGCGACAATCTCCTATACGACACCATGCGTCAGATAATACTTTTACATCACTGTTTTCAGGAATATTCTTTACATAAGAGTTGAAAAATTCAAGGGCATCGCTGTAAGCGAGGGTCTTAAACTTTATATATCCGAGATTATAATATGCCGTCGGATCTGTTTGCGAAGATGTTTTGAGATGTTGAGAAAAATCTGCTGATGCGTCAGCGTACCTTTTATCTCTGTATGCTATCTCTCCACGCCAGAAACTGGCTTTCCCTACAATGCCGGGGTTGTAGTTTCCCATGTTTATGGCTTGAGTAAACAGATTGTATGCCTCTTCGTCTCGGCTGTTGATGTATGCTTCACTCCCCATCCTGTAAAGTATAGCCTGTTTTGCTTTCAGTATTGTTGCCCCAGGGCGTTTTATGTTGTTTATCGAAACAAGGGCAGCATCGTAATTATGTGTAGTGAAGTAACGGTCTACAAGTAGTTCATTTATTGCTGATGCGTTTTTTGAGTCAGCAAATAAATTCAGGTAATTTTCAAATGTTTGGACTGATTTTTCAAACGAAACAAGCGATGTTTCGTTCAGTAATAGTGCATAATTGTAAAGCGCAGTCTCTTTTGCCTGCATATCGGCATCTGATTCTGCCGCGCGCTCATAAGCTAGCAGTGCCCCATCCTTATCGCCTATGGCTATATAGGAGTGTCCTAAATAGATGTGTGCGCTCTGTGTAAGTCCCTCATCATTTCCTGCAACCTCCCCGAGCGTTTTTATGGCATCAGTATATTGTTTGTCCATATAATACGATATGCCTAATAGGTAAAGTGCATTGTTGTCAATCGTGACCGATGGCGAGTTGCTATATTGTTCGAGGTAGTATATACACTTCTTTCTGTTGCCACCCATAAATTCCGACACCCCACATATTCTCATAATCTCAGATGTCTCTTGCTCGTTGCCGTAACGTGCAGATAATAGATTCTCTCCCGAAGAGAGTGACTGAGAGTATCGTTTCCCGGCAAAATATATTCCAATGAGGTAGTATTGTGATGTTAGACCATATTTTTTGTCGTGTTCAATTATTTTAAACCCTTTTTCAGCATCAACATAATTATTCCTTTCATAATCTATGCAAGCCTTGTAGAATATTCCGTCGTTACGATATATAATGCTCTCCGAAGCTAAAGATGAAAATAGTGGCATTGCTTCGTCATAGTCTCCCTCCTTAAACTTTATTAACCCTGAATTTAGCAATAACTCCTCGCGATTGCTTCTTATTAGTTCCTTAGGATTTATTTTTTCATACTCTGCCTCCGCTTTTTTATAGTCGTTCTTGGCAAGATAAATATTCCCTAAGAGCAAACGTGCTTGCTGTATGTTTTCAGCATCATAACTGTCTTGTATAAAGTCTTTTAATAGTGTTTCAGCATCTTTGTCTTCAGAGAGATATGATGCTTTGGCACACATAAACTTTGCTCTTTCGTATAAAACTTTAAAATCTTCTCCCTTTTCTGTAAACTCGGTTGTAATATCACGACTTCCTCTGTAATTACCATCTCTGAACATCCCTTCTCCCTTTTTATAGGTTTGAAGCAATGGTGACGCTTCCCATGATGTTTGGGCTATAACGTTGCAGGCGATTAGCGTCAATATTAATAAAATATATTTTAATCTTTTGTTCATACGTATTTTGTCGAGCACTGAAACAGTTTAAATTCAGATAGTAATGATATTTATATATTGCAGATTGCTTCTTCAGTACAAAAGTAAAAAAACTTTCGTTAATTTGCCGGTACATTAACATTTTTATCTGAATATAACAGAATTTATATGTTAATGATGGTTGGATTACTTATTATTTCGAGAGGCTTATCGTATAACTCCTCAAGAGCATCATTTATATTGTGCGAGGTGAATGTAAATCCCGATTCATTAAGTTTATACGGAATAGCCTCTTCGCCTTTGGTAAGTATTATTGCTGATTCGCCCATAAATAATCTGAGCATGAATTTTGGGATTATCCACGGGGCTGCAATGTTAATTTTAGATGCAAGGCTTTTAGTTAGTGTACGGTTGTCTGTGCTTTCAGGTGCAGCACAGTTTACCGCCCCTGTTATACTTTTGTTTGTAATTATATGCGTATAGATATTTAGCAGGTCATTCAGTATGATCCAACAGAATACCTGAGTCCCGTTACCTATGCGTCCGCCAATGTGGTGTCTGAACAATTTTGTAAGTGGAGGTAATATACCGCCATCGTTTGAAAGGACTGGAGCCAATCGAGTTATGACAAGACGAACTTCGGCGGAGATATTTTTTGCTGAATCTTCCCATTTGCGGCAGACATCTGCAAGAAATCCTTTTGCATAAATGTCTGAAATATCGCGAAAACACCCAAATGACGGATATAATCCTATTGCCGAGGTGGATATAAAAAGAGCAGGCTTATGTTCAAGGGCGTTTATGGTATTTACTATTTTGTCCGTCGTCCCTATGCGGCTTTCAAGTATCTCAGCTTTATTATGTTTTGTCCAACGGCGGTTTATTGTAGCTCCGGCGAGATTTATCACTATATCAGCTCCTTTTAGTTTTGAGAAAAGAATCATTTCATTTTCAGGCGTAAAATCTCCGCGTGACAGTTCTACTACGGTTTCACCCATACTTGAAAGCCTTTTCGATAAAGCACTCCCTATAAATCCCGAAGCACCAGAGATTACGTATTTCATTCCGTTGTATTATTGCTGTCAGCACAACGCAATTGCCGTCCATTTCAGCGGTTACTTTTATTAATAGGAATCCATTTGAATAGTTTATCCGATGGTCTTATTTTTACATCCGAGGCAATTGAGAAGTGGTCTCCTTTTACGGCTTTTTGAACAGATTCCAAATTAACTCTCATCTCTACAATTTTCATTGTCACTGCGCCGGTTGTTGGACCTGTTATAAGTATTTCATCGCCGGTGTTAAGCTCTCCGCACTCCATAATAAATTCAGCTACACTTAGCTTTGAGAAATATTTCACCCCTTTTCCAATGTATTCCTTGCGCCGTGTCGCCTCTGAACCGTAGTTCATACTCCATTCCCCAAGCCTCTGTCCCAAATAATAGCCGTTCCAGAAACCTCGGTTAAATACGGTTGCAAGCCTTCTGTCCCATTCACATATACGCTCTTCAGTAAACTCTCCGTTAAGAGATGCTTCAACAGCTTGACAGTAACACTCCGTTACTGTTTTAACATATTCTGCTCCCCTTGCGCGCCCCTCTATTTTAAATACACGAACGCCTGCATCTATCATTTTGTTCAGAAAATGAATCGTCTTAAGATCTTTTGGAGACATTATGTATTTGTTGTCTATATCCAACTCAATATCAGTTTCAATATCTTTCACGGTATAACCCCTGCGACATATCTGCATACAGGCTCCGCGGTTGGCCGAGGCGTTGGCTTCATGTAGGCTAAGGTAACATTTACCGGATACCGCCATGCAGAGGGCACCGTGAGCGAACATTTCAATCCTTATAAGTTCCCCTTTGGGACCCCTTATCTCGCTTTCGATAATATTTCTGTATATTTCGGCCGTCTGCTCCATATTCAATTCTCGGGCGAGCACTACAACATCGGCAAATTGCGAATAAAAGCGCAACGCCTCTGTATTTGAGATGTTAAGTTGTGTTGACAAATGAACTTCTACTCCTATGGAGTTTGCATATTTCATCGCAGCAATATCCGAAGCTATTATAGCCGACGTGCCGGACTCTTTTACTGTGTCTATTATCTGGCGCATCAGCGGAAGATCGTTGTCGTAAATTACGGTGTTTACGGTCAGGTAGCTTTTTATGCCGTGTTCGCGGCAAATAGAAGATATATTGCGTAAATCGTCAAGAGTAAAATTATTGGACGAGCGTGAACGCATGTTCAATCCCTCCACTCCGAAATATACCGAATCAGCTCCTCCTTGTATAGCTGCCGAGAGCGATTCATACGAACCTACCGGAGCCATTATTTCAAAATCATTGCGTTGCATCCTGTAAAAATTTAAACAAATTCTTTATTAATATCCTATAATTACAGAGTATTATTATTTTCCTAGCAGTATTTTTTTTATGTCGTTTAGCTTATTGAGCGCTTGCATGGGAGTAAGGTTATTTATATCAAGACCTAATATCTCATTACGTATGCTACTTAGCAGAGGATCGTCCAATTGGTAAAGCGATAACTGCATTCCTCCGGCTTTGCTTGCCGTAGGGATAGGTTTACTTACCCCCTTTTCGCCACTTCCCTTTTCAAGCTGTTTTAGAATATCGTCTGCCCGTTTTACTATATTCTGTGGCATTCCTGCCATCTTTGCAACGTGTATTCCAAAGCTGTGTTCACTCCCTCCGCTTACAAGTTTTCGCAGAAAAACAACCTTATTTTCCACCTCCTTTACCGATACATTGTAGTTGGCTATACGTGAAAAGTTCTTTTCCATTTCGTTAAGCTCATGGTAGTGAGTAGCAAAAAGTGTCTTTGCGTGTGCGCGTTCGTTTTCATGAATATACTCCACAATAGCCCATGCAATAGAAATCCCATCGTAGGTACTTGTTCCTCTTCCAAGTTCATCAAACAGTACGAGACTACGTTCAGACATGTTGTTAAGTATCTCTGCCGCCTCGTTCATCTCCACCATGAAAGTGGATTCTCCAAGTGATATATTGTCCGAAGCTCCTACGCGAGTGAAAACTTTGTCGACAATCCCGATTCTTGCTGATGCCGCAGGAACAAAACACCCTATCTGTGCCATAATTACGATAAGAGCTGTCTGGCGTAGCAGAGCTGATTTTCCTGCCATATTAGGGCCTGTTATTATTATTATTTGTTGAGTGTCGTTGTCGAGTTGTACCGAGTTGGAGATATACTCTTCGCCCGGAGGAAGAAGCCTTTCTATTACCGGATGTCGCCCCTCCTCTATCTCCAATTTAAGCGAATCGTCCAGTACAGGGCGGATATACCTGTTCTCACGGGCAACTGTTGTGAACGAAAGCAGGCAGTCTATTTGTGCAAGTATATTAGCATTATGCTGCATTGCCGGAATATAATCTGCCGTTGCTGATACAAGTTCGTTGAACAAACTCAACTCAATTGCTGATATCTTCTCTTCAGCCCCCAGTATTTTCTCTTCGTACTCTTTCAGCTCCTCAGTAATATAACGTTCGGCGTTAGCCAACGTCTGTTTTCTTATCCACTCTGAAGGAACTTTATCCTTATGTGTGTTGCGGACTTCAATATAATAACCAAAGACGTTATTAAAGCTTATCTTTAGGCTTGGAATTCCTGTCCGTTCACTCTCCCGCTGCTGTAATCGCATAAGGTACTCCTTACCCGATCCCGAAAGTTCGCGCAGTTCATCTAACTCTTTATTCACTCCGCGCCTAATAATACTACCGCGGCTTATGAGTGCCGGAGCATCAGGGTTTATCTCTCTCTCTATTTTGTCGCGGATTGCGTCACAGGTATTAAGCTCTTTCCCTATTGTTGAAAGGACTATATCTCCGCTCTCCTCACATATTTTTTTTATAGGCGTTACAGCTGTAAGGGCTACACGTAATTGGGCTATCTCTCGCGGAGTTATCCGCCCAACAGCCACTTTAGATGTAAGCCTTTCAAGATCGCCAACAAACGATAGTTGTTCCTCAAATGCTATTTTTGAATCAGGATCTCGGAAGAAGTAATCTACCACATCCAGCCTGCGGTTTATTGCCTTAATATCCTTCAGTGGGAATGTAAGCCAACGTTTCAGCATACGCCCGCCCATAGGAGATATTGTGCGGTCAATTACATCTAAAAGCGATTTGCCGCCTTCGTTCATTGTCCCCAGTAACTCAAGGCTTCGCAGTGTAAATTTGTCGAGTCTTACGTATCGCTCCTCTTCTATGCGGGAGATTGAAGTTATATGCGATATTTGTTTATGTTGTGTTATGTCTAAATAATGGAGAATTGCTCCTGCCGCAATAACTCCAAGTTTGAGGTGTTGTATTCCAAACCCCTTAAGACTTTTAGTATCAAAATGTTTCAGCAGGCGTTCATTGGCAGCATTTGAAGTAAATATCCAGTCGTCTAGCTCAAATATAAGAAATTTTTGTCCGAACTTCTTTTCAAAAGTCTCCTGTTTCCCTCGTTCAACTAATATCTCTTTCGGAGCAAAACTGTTCAATAACTTGTCTATATGGTCATATTCGCCTTCGGCGGTCAGAAACTCGCCGGTAGATATATCAAGAAACGAAACTCCGCAGGAGTGGCGGTCGAAATGTACTGCTGCAACAAAGTTATTCTCTTTGTGATTTAGTACATTATCATTTATTGATACCCCTGGAGTTATAAGCTCTATTATTCCGCGTTTTACAAGCTTCTTTGTCAGTTTCGGATCTTCAAGTTGTTCGCAGATTGCCACACGTTTACCGGCGCGTACTAATTTGGGCATGTAAGTGTCTAATGCGTGATGAGGAAACCCTGCAAGTTCTACAAACTGCGCCGTTCCGTTTGCGCGGCGGGTTAGCGTTATGCCGAGTATCTCAGAGGCTGCGATAGCATCTTCCGAAAACGTTTCGTAAAAGTCCCCCACTCTGAACAGCAGGATAGCGTCGGGATGTTTCCCTTTCATCTCAATATACTGCTTCATAAGAGGGGTCTCAACAATATCGTTAGCCATTTTACAAGAATTTTTTTATATGATGCGAAGATACTAAAAATTTAAACAGGGAATAAATCTTTTACAGGACGATAATTTTAGTTATTTTTGTACGAGTAAAGAGAAATAGTATAAGATATTTTATATGCGGTCGAATGAAATATGGCTTACACCTTACGGAGGTCTTGCAAACCGTATGCGAGCGGTAAATTCAATGGTAGAGTTTACACGAGAGACAGCAATTCCTCTAAATGTGGTATGGTTTGCTAATTTTGAATTAAATGCGCCTTTTTCTTCGCTTTTTATTCCTATTCAAGATTCTATGGTTTCAATTGAAGAGTCGAAGCCTTATTCCCGTTTCTTATACAACTCGCCACGTAGAAATAACCTTTGGATTCCGTATATTACGTCTCGTTTATACTTTGACCGTATTATATACTACGACGAATTTATAAGGCTTAGAGATAACAATCTACTTGGCGATACTCTTAGATCGGGAGGAAGGATATTTGTTGAGAGTTGCTATGACTTCGGTCACGCATCTGAAGCTCTGGCTCGTAACTTCGTCCCGACACAACGTTTGCAAGAAGCTGTGTGTAATTTTGTAGATGCAAATTTTGCCTCAAGGACGGTTGGTGTGCATATACGTAGGACAGACAACACACTCGCCATAGAGCAATCACCGATAAAGCTGTTTATGGATGCTATGCAGAGAGAGATACAGGCGTTTCCCGATGTAAAATTTTATGTTGCATCGGACGATGAGAAGGAGAAGGAGTTGCTCAAAAATAGATTCGGTGGAAGGATAATAACGCGCTCTTCGGATTGTCGTCGAAACTGCATAGAAGGAATAGAGTCTGCGGTAGAAGATATGTATATACTCTCGTGTACAGCAAAGATATATGGAAGTTTTTACAGTTCATTCTCCGATATAGCCGCAAAACTCAGAGGCGCAGAGATTGAAGTCCTTTCAATTATTTAGGTAAGTTTACAGAATATCCCTTTATGTTGTAATTATTGCTCTCTTTTTCTAAAACGGAATACCATAAAATCTTTAAAAATTTACCTGTTCGGGGAATAAAAAATACACTATTGTCATGTATATAATAACTATATGCAATAGTGGTAAGGTGTAGGGTTATCCATCGCTTTTTGTATCTTGTTTTATCGAAATTATCTCTTTTTATTTTTCAGATAATTTACAAATACATGATTCGTCGCTTTAATTTATTTGATTGAGGGGGAGCAGTTTAATAGCCTATTAGTTAAATTTCTGTATGCCATACTTTACTATCTCCTCTACCGCTTCGCGAATTGAAGCCAACCCGAAATCAGAAGGATTAAGTTTTTCTATCGGAATAAACTCTGTATTTGCAACATCATCGTGCGCTAATATATTTTCCGTAGAGTCTACTTTGCATAGGAAGAATAGATCCATTGTGTGTTCTATCATCCCGGAAAAAGGGTAGATATTAGGCTTTGAAAAGAGGTATTTTGCATGAGTTACATCTAATCCGGTCTCTTCTTTAACCTCTCTTTTTACGCCCTCTTCAGCACTTTCTCCTATATCAGTGAAACCTCCGGGAAGATCTAATGTTCCCTTCGAAGGGTCCTTTGCGCGCCTGCATACGAGCAACTCCCCGTTTTTATTCACAATCAGGGCGACAGTTGCTGCTTTAGGATTGGCATAATATACAAATCCACACTCCTCACAACGTTTTGAATAAATGTTGTTTACAACAAATTTTGTCGATCCGCATGCCGGACAGAATCTGAAAATTTCCAACGGATGTCCCATACCTATTTTTTATTCTTTTTAGAAACGGAAATAATATTCTTATATTCTACCGGGTTGCTAAGTATTTCAATGCTCTTTTTAGTGTATTTGTCGTCTTTCAGTATCTGCTGTATCCCTCCCTTAGTGTAATAATAACGTTGGATGATCTCTGCCGTAATAGCATTTGTTATTGTTTTTCTGAAAGTTTCAAGGTCCTTGTCAAGATTATGTGCAAGTTGTTTTTCAAGGGTAGCGAAAGTTTCAGAAGCCTCATCCATATATCCTTCAAATTCAGCTATCTCTTTTAGGTTTTTCAGTGCCTTTTCGCTTTGCCTGTCATATTTGAAGTTGTGACTTTTTACAAATGTTTTAAAGTCTTTATAATCTTCATCAGAGAATACAAACTCTTCAACCGGAGGTATTACAGGATGTTTCAGCACATAATCCGTGACGTAATCAAATAAGATCATATCTTTTGTTAAGTAGAATATTATATTCCCCACCTTTTCAGCCTCTATATTTATGTCTGGAGTAATACCTCCGCCGTCACGAACAATACGTCCTCCTGCTGTCCTAAATTCGTTGGTCAGCGAATCTGGAATACGCGCTACACTTCCATCGGCATTCCGTTGAGAATAATCTATCGCTTGAATAAGTCTTCCGCTTGGAATATAATATTTTGATGTTGTAACTTTCAGCGTCCCTTTGTACGGAAGGGGACGTGTTGATTGCACCAGACCTTTGCCATAAGTTCTTTCCCCTATTATAACCGCTCGGTCGAAATCTTGTAGAGCTCCTGACACTATCTCAGAAGCTGAAGCTGACTCCCCACTAACCAATACTGCCAATGGAAGTGTGCTGTCTATCGGAGCTTGGGTAGTTTTGTAGACCTTATTCCATTGGTCTATCTTCCCACGGGTTTCAAGAACGGTTTTCCCTTTAGGGACGAAAAGATTTACAACCTCAATCGCCTCATCCAGAATACCGCCGGGGTTATCTCTGAGATCTAAGACCAATGATTTAATATTATTATTTTTGATAAGTTCCTTAAGTGCAGCTTTAACCTCCGATGCGGCTTTATCGTTAAAATTGTTGAGATAGATATATCCGGTATTATCCCCGATAATGCCATAGTACGGGACAGCTGGAACATATATTTTTTTTCTTGTGATAGATATATCCATCTCCTCATTGCTCCCAGGGCGCAAAACCTTTACAATAACCGTTGTATTAGCTTTTCCGCGCAGTCGGTTGCTTGCATAATCAGTGCTTTTACCTATCATAGATTCACCGTCTATGGCTGTGATTTTATCACCCACTTTTAGTCCATCTGTTTGGGCAGGATTTCCGTAATAAAGTTCGGCGATATATATAAGGCTGTCGCGCCCCGAAATCAGTGCTCCTATACCGGCGTACTCACCGGTTGTCATAAATTTGAAGTCTTCACTTTTATCTTCAGGAATATAATTTGTGTAGGGGTCAAGAGAATATAACATCGATTTTATCCCATTTCCAATAACCTTATCAGCATCTATTGAGTCAACATAAAAAACCGACAATTCTTTTACGATAGAGTTGAAAATGTCGAGATTCTTGCTTATGTCAAAACTCTTTTTGCCGGGAGCTGCCGACGAAAGAATTACTACACTAAGACACAGGACGCAAATACGTGTTGCAATAGAATATTTTATTTTAGGCATAATTAATCTATAATTTACAGATTTCAAACCGCTAAGGTAATTAAACTTCCCGTTATTGTTCGGCAATAATTTATATTTTAACGTAAATTTAGAGCCGGAATAAATTCTATTTCTAATTATTTCAGTGTGCATAAGTCAATATCCCGTTCCTTTCCGCGTTGTGCACCCTTTTTCATAAAGCATCAAAAACAAAAAAACTCCCGAATATATTGCATATTTGGAAAATAGGCATTACTTTTGCGCTGCATTTTAAACCAGAATGTAAATCTTCTTCAGTAGCTCAGTTGGTTAGAGCATCTGACTGTTAATCAGAGGGTCGTTGGTTCAAGTCCAACCTGAAGAGCTGTTTTTTCATAGTTTATGCTTCAGTAGCTCAGTTGGTTAGAGCATCTGACTGTTAATCAGAGGGTCGTTGGTTCAAGTCCATCCTGAAGCGCCAGAGAGGGTCTTTGCGAGAAGATTCTCTCTTTGTTTTATTAATATTCTTTGTTGTAGCATTGTCTTAGGATAATAGTTTTCATCCACAATATCCATTTATAGAGCAATTATAATTATACGTAGAATTACTAAATATAAATCCGCAATCCTAAAGTGATAAGATTGCGGATTTTTTAATACCAGTATATTGTTAAAAAATAAGGCTATTCAGGGTTAACGCTGTTCCAGAGTTCATTCCCATTATCCTTGTCAAAAGAGTATATTTCAGTTACAGGAGTGTACGAATATGGAATAAATTCAAATATTTGAGCTGCCGTAAAAGAGCCGTCCGCCGAACGCATAAGGTCGAGCCTGATTGATCCGCTATGATATCGTTTAACATCACTGAAATTGAATTTTCCGTTTTCGAGAATATCTATCAGTTTCTTGCGGGCAAATCCGTCGAAATGCACCTCTTTAGTCTCTATTGAGCATTTTGTCGGCTTGTATATAACCTTTTTGTGGTTCCTTGCCAAATATATAATCCCGAATCCGATTACGGCAATTCCGGCAAGCAGCATAAACATATCTACCGAAGCAGCGTGTCTGCCCCCCCTTATCGACAACAATGCTACAACACCTGCAGCCACAGTGATAGCTGAAATAAGTATAGCCTTAATATTTGTGCATTTTTCTATATTCTCAGAATTAGAAAGTAGGGACTCTGTTATATTTTTTGTATCCATTTTTAGATTTAGCTTTTAATATAAAATTACTGAAAAAGGGAAAGTATTCCCCATTTTAATATATAGATAAAGTTTGACGGATAGACATTTAATCCTCGTCATTTATCTCAAAAGCTATATCAGTATATGGCGTGTAGCAAAAATATAGTATCCACATAGATACTTTGTTATGTTTTCTGAACTCCCATCATTTAGTGCCTCGTTTTGGATTGTAAGTGTGTTGTTAAAAGAGGAGGCAAACCTAATAATATCTCCTATTGCAGATTTAATATTACGTTGTGTTGTGCGGCAATCGGGATTCATGTTGTTGCGAAGGTCAAGTATTGCGCTTGCCGGAATGGTTGCCACAGAGAGAGAGATTACAGGGTTGTGCGATGGAGCATTTTCAGGAGAAGAAAGCGAGTATTCATTAGAAGTTTTCGTCTCTATCCCTAACTTTGCACTTTCTACCGCCGAATTTATGGCTAAAAGAGTAAAAAATGCTGCCAATATCGTAATAAGCCCTTTCATAACAATTACAAATGTAACATAAATCCTTTATATAAAACAAATAAGTGTCCAGATTATATTTAACACTCTTCGTAGTTGGCTTACCACCCAATTATTTACCTTCAGAGAGTAAGACGGTAACCTTATCTATTCTTGCTCCGTCCATCTCATGTATCTCCATCTCAAAACATCTCCACGAGAGCCTCTCGCCGGGCTGGGGAATATGTTCAAGTTTGTCAAGAATCAGTCCTGCAACAGTATTATAAATTCCGTTATCAAACAACTGTCCCATATCAAAAAAAGATAGAAAATCGTAGAAAGGCATCTGTCCGTCCACAAGCCATCCATCGCGTCCTTGACACTTTATTATAGGCTGTTCATTTGGATTCTGATCTAATGTCCCAACTAACCCCTCCATTATATCCCTTAATGTTATTATTCCTCTAAATGACCCAAATTCATCGCAAACAAGTAGTTGGCTAACTCTCTTCTCGCGCATCATCTTCAACGCCTTGTAAACGTCAAGATTTTCATGTATATAGATAGCCGGGTTTATAATCCGGTTTATATCTATCACCCTATTTTGTATCTCAACAGCCAGACTCTTAATAGTTATTACCCCTAAAATATCATCTTTATCTCTGCTGTAAACCGGGAATATCTCAAATTCATTTTTCTCTATCAGTGGTAGTATCTCCTCCCGCGTCATATCCTCTTCAATAAATATTATATCCTTGCGGTGTGTCATAAGCGATTCAGCCTTAAGGTCTCCAAGCAAGAATACACGCCCCATAATATCTTCTTCCACCTGCTGAACTTCACCCTCGCGCCGTCCCTCTTTTATCATCGAAAGTATCTCCTCTTCAGTTATTTTCCCAGAGTCATATTTTATGCCTGCCAAACTCAGCACGCCAGATGTGCTTTTTGAAAGCAGCGTTACAAACGGCGAAGCCAGAATAGATAAGAAATTCATCATTCCGGCTACCGTAATCGCCACCTTCTCTGCAACGCTCATACCTATCCTTTTAGGAACAAGTTCACCAAAAATAAGTGTAAAATAAGTTACCGCAATCACTATTACCGACTGTGCTGTAATATGGCAGTATGTCGCCGGCATTCCTATTTTCTCTAGCCACGCTGCAAAATTACCAGAGAGAATGTCCCCTGAATATATACCAGTAAGAATGCCGATAACAGTTATTCCTATCTGTACGGTAGATAGAAATTTGTCTGGATCGTTGAATAGTTTAAGCGCCGTTTTTGCCCTCTTGTCTCCTTTGTCAGCCTCATTCTTCAGAAAACTCTTTCGTGAAGAAATAAGTGCTATTTCTGACATTGATAATACTCCATTAATGAGTATAAGTAAAAATATTATAGCTATTTCAGTCAAAATTTCTCACTTTCTTTTTTAGTGCCGGCATGAATTAAAAGCCAGCGATTAATTACTGTAATACTCCCAATACAATCGTATATTATCATTTTCACCGTAGACAATAATCATATCTCCGGTATTTATAACGGTATCTTCGTTAAAATCCTCAATAACCCTTTGTGTAGAAGATGATATACCGAGTATGTTTTTTATTTCAACCCGTTTTGATATCATCAGCACCTTAAGCGAAAACTTATCGAATCCGTTTTTCCCTATCGTAATCCCATTTATCTTCTCTGAGGCAGTAAGCTTTATAATAGAGTGTTTCTCGTCTACTTTCATTATTTCAGTTCTTCCCTTTAGTGGGGAGGATTGTACAAAGACACGGCTCGAATCCTTTTCAGGGTTAAGAATATCAGAAATGTTTAGTCCTTCCAGAACGGCCTCATGCAGTTTATCAATAGCTCTGACATAGATACGATTCTTTGTCAAACTCTTTATTGTTGCCGCAATTTTTATAGACATTCCGAACCTCTTGCCCAAAGCTACGATGAAAACATCATCCTTTTTGATATCTGCCACCGAAAGCGATATCTTATCCGTAGCATCCAGTTGGAATACCGATGGAATAAAATCTTTTACCGCCTCCACCTTTGCCGGATCATTGTCAATCCCAACAACTTCATATCCGCCCGATATTAACTCCTCTGCAAGTGCCTTGCCATAACTGCCTAACCCGATGATAATGTACTTCATATCATTATTATTTATAATATTTCCACATTAATTGATGATTATGTTCTCTGTTGGGTAGCTATATGTAGCATGTTTTTTCTCATTTATAATTCCCCATATAACCGTAATCACACCTATACGACCAAGGAACATCAATATCATTATCAGTATTTTGCCACCATTACTCAACATGGGTGTAGTATCTAACGATAGCCCTACTGTACTTATTGCCGACACCACCTCATAAAATAGGTTAAGCACAGGAATCCTCGGTTCCATAAATGATATTACAATAGTAGCCGAAAATATTACCACTATTGAGAGCAAGATTACCGCCATTGCATGTATTGAACTCACATTAGATAGCTGCCTGCCAGAAAGTTCAATCTTATCACTCCTCTTAGCTCCGGAGATCAATCCGGCAAAAAACAGTGCAACCGTGTTTACCTTTATACCACCAGCCGTAGATTGCGCCCCTCCTCCTATCCACATAAGAATTATGACAAGCAGCACTGTCTGTATCCTGAATGCAGAAGGTGGAAGCGAAGAAAAACCAGCTGTTCTGGGTGTTACAGAATTAAAAAATGCCTGCGTTATCTTTTCCGTTACCGATAAATTCTCAAAAGCATTATTCCACTCAAAAAAAGCGATGAATATAGTGCCCCCAATAATAAGCAGCGCAGTTGTGCCCAACACAAGGCGCGAGTTGAGATTAAACGGGATATACACCTTTTTCCCTCTGAAAAGTGCCGATGTTTTAAGTTTTACGAAAGACAGAACATTAATAAGTACCGGGAATCCCAATCCCCCTAATATAATAAGCGAAGATATTTCACAAAAAAACGCGTTGTTTCCTGCAATCAAAGGTGACCCTAAATTTTCAGGCAAAATAGAAAATCCTGCATTACAAAATGCCGATATCGCATGGAAAACCGAGAACCATATTTTGTATAACATACTCCCCGGCAGTGTATCATGTACTGATATCCATATCATAAGTGCCCCGATAAACTCCACAAACAGAGTTGTCCAGAATATTCCCTTAAGTATCCCGACAAGCGATATTCTTAAATTTGAACTCACTGCATCCTTAAGGGACATTTGCGTATACGTTGAAACATTACCGTTGAAAAGGAATACAAAAAAACATGTTAAAGTCATTATACCTATTCCGCCAACCTGAATAAGAAGCAGTATAATACTTTGCCCCATCACGGTAAAAACTTCGTTAATAGGAAACGGCGTAAGCCCAACCACGCATACCGCACTCGACGATATAAAAAATGCGTCAACAGCAGAAACACTTTCCACTGAAGAATTGGGAAGCATTAATAGCCCTGCCCCGATAGATATTATAATAAGGAAACCAACAGATATAATTTTAGATGGATTGATGTTGGCTTGTAAAATCTTTGAAAATCCCACCGACAGGTATAGTGTAGAAACGACAACAAGTAGGAATAGAGTATAATAAAAACCATCGATGAAATTTACCGCCGTCTCCCACCAGTTATATGGCTCATAAGAAGAGAATATTGCTGGAAGCATTTTAGCAAAAAGCAGAAGATATACGACTTTTGTAGAAATCTTATCAATTCTTATCTTCAGCAGAAACTTACATAACAAGTTTATTAAAGCAAGAATAATATACCACTTTACAATAGAGTTGCAAGTAGATATAAACAGTGACCGTTCATACACGGTAATCGGCACACCTATCCTGTAAATAAATATAGCTGCTGTTACTAAAGCAAGAATAAATGAGAGCGTAGCAGTAGCTCCGTACACAAATGGCAGTACATCTTTTACTATCCGTTTTGTATATATAAATCTCAAATAACCTCTCAGTGGGGTCATATAATTTTGCCTAAACGTTATGTAGCAAAAACAGAGAAAAACTCCTCCGATTACACTCGCTACTTTTAGGCAAAGTTATAATCTTTTTTGTTAAGAACAATATTCTGAAAAAAAACTACCGTAGTTGTCACCCCTTTTTTGAAAATTCTTATCCTATTTATTTATAGATTTCTTAATCTCCCTAACTGCATTTACTGTATAAATTTCAGATGGTCATGTTGTCTAAGCCATAAAAAGAAGATAGAGTGAGTCGTTTCCAACTCACTCTATCTGTTGTCTTACCAGGATTCGAACCTGGACAGGCAGAACCAAAAACTGCAGTGCTACCATTACACCATAAGACAATCCTTATTGCTCGCAGAGACTCCCCTTTTTCAAGGCTACTCTTCGTAGCGAGTGCAAAATTAATGCAAAAATGCGTTACTGCAAAATCCGCGCAGTAATTATTTTGCAATAATAAGGAAATAGTTCTTTTTACCGCGTTGTGTAAGAATATATTTGTCGTTAAGCAGGGCTTCTGATGTTATAATTGCATCAAACTCCGTTAGTTTTTCTTTGTTTATCATAACGCCACCGCCTTGTACTGTCTTGCGCATCTCTCCTTTGGATGGGAATACGGAGGTCTTCTCTGCAAGAAGGTCCACTGCTTTTATTCCGTTTTCGAGCTCTGTTCTGCTTATTTCAAATTGCGGAACACCCTCAAATATGCTCAACAAAGTATCTTCATCTATTCTGTGGAGTGCCTCGGATGTTGCGTTTCCAAATAGTATCTGCGATGCCTCTACTGCGGATTCGTAAGCTTCACGCGAGTGTACCATTACGGTTATTATCTCTGCCAGCCGTTTTTGTAGAGGACGAAGATGCGGTGCATCGTGTTGTTCTTTTGTGAGAGAGTCAATCTCTTGGCATGTCAACTCGGTAAATATCTTTATATACTTTTCGGCATCTTCATCGCCTACGTTAAGCCAGAACTGGTAGAATTTGTATGGAGATGTATATTTAGGATCAAGCCAGATGTTACCTGATTCGGTCTTTCCGAATTTTCCCCCATCGGCCTTTGTTATAAGTGGGCATGTGAGTGCAAAGGCTTCATCTCCGTTCATTCGCCTTATCAGCTCGGTTCCGGTTGTGATATTGCCCCATTGATCTGAGCCACCCATCTGTAATTTGCAACCTTTTGTCTTGTTAAGGAATGTAAAGTCGTATCCCTGTACAAGCTGATATGAAAATTCAGTGAATGATAACCCCGTAGTTCCTTCTCCTGCGAGACGGCGTTTTACTGAGTCTTTGCTCATCATATAGTTTACCGTGATGTGTTTTCCGATGTCGCGTATAAAATCAAGGAAAGAAAATCCTTTCATCCAATCGTAATTATTTACTAATTCTGCGGCATTGGGTATATCTGATGTGAAATCTAAGAATTTTGCTAATTGCTTTTTTATTGCCTCTTGGTTATGGCGCAAAGTGTCTTCATCAAGCAGATTACGCTCCTGCGACTTCAGTGAGGGGTCTCCTATCATTCCGGTTGCTCCGCCTACTAACGCCATAGGTTTGTGCCCTGCTCTTTGGAAGTGCCTGAGCATCATTACGCTTACTAAATGCCCAATGTGTAACGAATCTGCCGTAGGGTCTATCCCAACGTAAGCTGTGGTCATCTCCTTTTGCAACTGTTCTTCAGTCCCCGGCATAATATCGTGAATCATGCCACGCCAACGGAGTTCTTCTACAAAGTTAAAATTCATATAATACAATTTTGTTATCAGGTTGCGAAGATACACAATTTAGTCTGAATAAATAAAATTTATCACTCCCTTTACCTGTCCGTATCGCATATTGCATATGCTGTAAAGCAGTTTGGTACTCTTAGCAGTTACTCTATCTTTCCGTCACTCTTTACCGTATATGTTATCCCTGCCTGAACCGTCTACGGCTATTTGGCAATTAGCCGGTACTATGTACAGCGATAGTGCGATTGCGGTTAAAGCAGCTATTTTTTTTCATGATAATTTGGTGTTTATAAGTATAATAACGGAAATATATAAATGTTCTTTGATTTTATTTTTAGCCGTAAAAAATTAACCATAAACCCTTTTACAGTGGATGGAATGTTAAATTCATGTGTATTTTAGAAAAGATTGATCAGCTAAAATTAATATCTCACCTGATTATTGAATAGACGGATGGAAACGGTTTCTTATATTGCCTTAAACACGTAGCGGAATAGTTTTTCAGTACTTCCTGCAAATTGTTCTGCTGTTATACTCCATGCCCGGGCCGCCGAAGCATATATGGTCTCTATCGGTAAACAGCTCTCGTCGCTCTCCACAAAAATGCGGTCGTACGCAATTGCTTTGGGTAGCTCAGGATTGAATCTCTCCCCTATGCTCAAATATATTCCTTGGCGCATAAGCATCTCTGCTGTTTTGTCCTTGCCTCTGAAACCGTGTATTATCCATTGTTGCGTGGGGTTTATGACTTTGTGCAGAGCTATAATTTCATTATAACTCTGCACTACATGTATTATAAGTGGTTTTTTTATCTCTTCGGATAGCTCTGCTTGTTGTATGAATATCTTTTCTTGTAGTTGGTATGGTGTTTTGCAAAGTTTGTCTAATCCGCACTCTCCTATTGCCACTACATTGGGTAATAAGGTAATCTTCATTAAGTTATCTAATGCTTCACACGTACTATTTTCTGTTATGTACCATGGGTGTATTCCGGATGAATACAGATATTGTGGCAATATTTTCGTTTCTAAATTGTGAATGGAGTGTATTGCTAAAACATAATCTGTATCCGGTGGCGTGCGGTGCGTATGTATATCGGTATATATCATTATTTTATGGTACTGGATCGTAACCGCTTCCTCCCCAAGGGTGGCATTTGGATATTCTTTTTATGGCAAGCCATAATCCTTTTGCCGGGCCGTGTTTTTTTATGGATTGTATGGCGTACTCTGAGCATGTGGGTGTGTAACGGCATGATGGAGGGAAGAGAGGTGATATGCACATCTTATAAAAGTACACAGGAAGTAGCAGTATATACGACACTATTTTTCCCATAATACTTTTGTTGTTTCTACTGCAATTTTATCTAATAGTCCACACATTTTTTTTTGCAGGAATGGAGTCTCTGTAATGTTTTTGTCGATATAGATAATGGCAATATCTAACCCTTTGCCGTTTAGTGTCTCCATGAGCCTTATTTTATTCAAGCGGTAGGTCTCTTTTGTGCGTCGGCGTAGCAGATTACGGTCAACAGCGTGTTTGAATCCCTTTTTGGGTATTGAGACCATTATTGCTACGTTTCCTGTATCGTTTTCTGCAAATACTGCGCGGTACGGAAATGATATAACACTTCGTCCGTCTTTAAAGAGACGGTCTATCCTTGTCTTTCCGCGTAATCTTTCATCGCGCGACAGTCCGTATGGTTTGAGAGCAGTCAAAATAATGGCATAAGATTAACGCATTACCCTTACTTGCAAATATATTTTGCTGTTATATGCAAGACAGAGAAAAAATGATATGGAGTTATCAACTCCGGTTAAACGAATACAAAGATAAAATAAAATTTACTTCTTTGTTGCTTTTTCTGCTTTTGCCTGCTCTTTAAGGTAGAGTTCTAAGGCTGCAGTTATGGATGGTGCTTCAGGTGTAGGGGCTGAAAAGTCGAGGCGCAGACCTGCTTCTTGTACTGCCCTTGCAGTTGTTTGTCCTAAGCACCCTATCTTTATATCACCTTGTTCAAAGTTAGGAAAGTTCTTTAGAAGCGAGTTTATTCCTGCCGGGCTGAAGAATACCAGCATGTCGTAGTCAAACGCCTCTTCTGGGGTGAAGTCGTTGCTTACCGTGCGATACATTACGGTTTTTGTATATTTTATCCCGATGTTATCTAAGATAGGATCCTCTCCGTTGTTAACGTCAGATACGGGGAATAGGAAATTTTCCGTCTTATGCCTTGTGATTGATGGAATAAGTGAATCTAATTTGCCTGTTGCTCCGAAAAATACTTTGCGTTTACGGTATTGAATATATTTCTGAAGATAGTGTGCTATTGCTTCGGTTGTGCAGAAATATTTCATAGTTTCAGGGATAGTTACCCGCAACTCTTTGCACAATGAGAAGAAATGGTCAATGGCTGTGCGGGCGGTAAAAATTACTGCCGTATACTCTTCAATATAGACTTTTTGTTGTCTGAATTCTTTCGAAGAGAGCCCCTCTACTTTTATAAAAGGACGAAAAATAATCTCCACTCCATACTTTTCTGTTATTGAATAGTAAGGGGATTTCTCACTCTCTGGTTTGGGTTGAGAAATAAGAATCTTTCTGATTTTCAACGTAATATAAATTAGATTTTACAAACAAAAAAAAGCCTTAACCACACCTCTATATATAACTAATAGTGGTGTGATTTCAACGGCGCAAAGGTACAAAATAATATAAAATAAACTATATATATTGTATAGAAAAAATTTAAATATGCGGCATAAGAAGATTATACGTAATAATGCTGCTGTAATTATGGCAATTATAATGCCAACAGTGAGGATATTTGGAAAATATACCATTATTATTACCGAAGGGATCAGTATTATGCCGGGTACCATATAATATGCTTGGTTTTTTCGGCATAATATAGCAGCCTCTTTTGCTGAAAAGAATATAAATCCTATAATCCATATTACTATTTGTTGAAATAGAAACAGTGCAAACATTCCTGCTGTTGCTGTTATTATAGGCTTTACGAGTGTCTTTACAATTATCTCTGGGTGTGACGTGGTTATTGTGTAAAACATTGAAATTCCGCACATGATCATCGACATGATTATCATTGAACTGCTTAGCTGCCATTCTGTTACTGTGCTTCTCATTTCATTCTCATTTCGTCTATCTTTTGCAAAGATTTGTCCCAGTATTACTCCTCCCCTTCGCATGGCTATCAGTACTACTATGAAAACTGAGAATATTAGTATGAATAGCCAGTTATCGTATATTGCATTGTATGGGAGCTTCTCTCCTTTAATCCCTTTTGGGATTGAGACTGTAACTTCTTTCAGGTTATGTGCCGGAAGTATCTCTTGTGGGTAGTCGTGTGTGTAGAGGGTGTCGGCGAAGTGAGGGTAAAATGGTGCAGGCGTGTTTGTTTTAACTGAAGATAAGTTTTCTTTGACCGATAATACCTCCGGAAGAACAGCTTCTGTGTTTTCTGAGGTTGAGTATGTGCTTGTCTCTTTTTCGTCTTGTACCATATCTCATTTTTAAGAGGTGAGAAAACCGAAATGTATTTGCAGCAATGTCTCAGATTGCGGCTATCTTTCGGGCATCATCCCTCCATCTTGGAGCATTTTTTATTGCCTCTGCTGCCTCGTGTGATGTCTCTGCTACAATCCACATATTGCGATGTTCGTCGCGCATAAATAGATTGCGTATTGCGCTCTCTAACATATTTATCAGTGGATTGTAATATCCATTGGTATTCAAAATTATAATGGGGCGCGAAAACAATCCAAGTTGTTTCCATGTGATGGCTTCCATCAGCTCTTCCATTGTTCCGCATCCTCCCGGTAGGGCTATAACGGCATCGGCGAGGTGCAGCATCCGCTCTTTGCGTTCGTGCATAGAGGCTGTTATCTCTAACCTTGTGAGGGTTTCATTTCCCCACCCCTCATCGTACATAAACTTTGGTATAACTCCTACGATTTCACCATTATTTTTTAATGCACCTTCTGCTAGCGCTCCCATAAGACCGCATTTCCCGGCTCCGAAAACAATGCGAATCCCTTTTTCTGCAAGTTCTGCGCCAAGGTTGTACGCTGCATTAGTAAAATCTACATCAACTTTAGAACTTGACGCGCAATATACGCAGACGGTAGAGATGCTGTTCATAATCTTCAGTAAATTTACATCTGCTCTTATACATTAAATCTGAAGTGCATTATATCGCCGTCTTGTACGACATAATCTTTCCCCTCTATATTTATCTTTCCGGCTTCGCGACATGCGGTTTCTGATCTGTATTTTATGTAATCATCGTACTTTATTACCTCGGCGCGTATGAACCCTTTTTCAAAATCGGTATGGATTACTCCTGCACATTGCGGGGCTTTACTCCCTTTTAGGTATGTCCATGCTCTTACTTCGGGCTCTCCTGCTGTTATATAGGTTTCGAGGTTAAGCAGTTTATATGCTGATTTTATAAGGCGTGCTACCCCTGATTCTTTAAGTCCGAGCTCTTCGAGGAAAACGAGCCTCTCTTCATAGTTTTCAAATTCAGCAATCTCCGACTCTATTTTTGCCGAAACGATAAGCATCTGTGCGTCTTCTTCCTTTATAGATTCTTTTATCATTTCAACATATTTGTTTCCTGTTGCGGCCGATATTTCATCTACGTTACATACGTATAGTACCGGTTTTGAAGTCAGAAGAAATAGGTCGCGTGCAATTTTTTGCTCGTCTTTTGTGTCAAAAGTCACTGTCCTTGCCGCTTTACCTTTTTCTAAGGCATCTTTATATTGTAACAATACATCGCAAGCAAGTTTTGCTGTTTTATCACCTCCTGTCTGAGCCTGTTTTTGTATCTTTGACAGGCGTGAATCTATGGTCTCAAGGTCGCGGATCTGAAGTTCATAATCAATAATCTCCTTGTCGCGGACAGGATCTATTGTTCCATCAACGTGCGTTATATTATCATCGTCAAAGCAGCGTAGCACATGAAGAATGGCATCTGTTTCGCGGATATTTGCAAGAAATTTATTTCCGAGTCCTTCTCCTTTACTTGCCCCTTTTACTAGGCCTGCAATATCCACTATTTCTACCGTTGTTGGCACTATTTTTTGCGGGTGGATTAGTTCGGCAAGTTTGTTAAGTCTTTCGTCCGGTACTGTAATAACGCCTACATTGGGTTCGATAGTGCAAAAAGGAAAATTGGCGGCTTGTGCTTTTGCATTTGATAGGCAGTTGAAGAGGGTTGATTTTCCTACGTTAGGTAGTCCTACGATGCCACATTGTAATGCCATAAAATATTATTTGTTTTTTTATGCTTTGGCAGAACGATAATTTCTGTCGCGCTTATGTTGATAATTTATTCCTTTTTTATAGTCTTTTTAAAGACTTTGCAAAGGTACAAAAACAATCTCATCCACACAAAGTGGGGAGTTACAATAGGATATGCTGAATTCTGGATATGTCCGACAGGAAAGTTGTTGATTTTATATAAAGAGGGGGTGAAATTTTTCGCCCCCTCTTTATATAAAATCTTAAACTAAAAGTGTTAGTCTATAATATCAAACCCTGTATACGGCACGAGGAGTTTTGGTATTTTTATCCCCTCTGGAGACTGGTTATTTTCAAGAAGAGCAGCAACAATCCTCGGCAGGGCAAGGGCGCTGCCGTTGAGGGTGTGTACGAGGCTGGTCTTTTTATCGGCACCGCGAAATCTGCATTTGAGTCGGTTTGCTTGATAGCTCTCAAAGTTTGAAACCGAGCTTACTTCAAGCCAGCGTTTTTGTGCAGTTGAGAATACCTCAAAATCGTATGTGATTGCCGATGTGAAGCCCATATCACCTCCGCAGAGGCGAAGTATGTGCCATGGAAGCTCAAGTTTATCCACAAGTGTCTGCACGTACGTAACCATTTGGTCGAGGGCGGCGTAAGAGTTTTCGGGTTTTTCGATACGTACTATCTCTACCGTGTCAAATTGGTGTAGGCGGTTAAGCCCGCGGACATCTTTTCCGTAAGAGCCTGCTTCGCGGCGGAAACAGGCTGAATATGCTGTATTCTTTACCGGTAGATCTTTCTCTTCGAGAATAACATCGCGGTATAGATTTGTTACCGGCACTTCGGCCGTAGGAATGAGGTAAAGATCGTCTTCATTGCAATGGTACATCTGTCCCTCTTTGTCGGGTAGCTGCCCTGTTCCGTATCCTGAAGCCGCATTTACTACATACGGTGGCTGTATTTCAAGATATCCGGCATCTCTGGCGTTGTCGAGGAAGAAGGTTATAAGTGCCCTTTGAAGGCGTGCTCCCTTACCTTTGTAAACCGGAAATCCGGCACCTGAAATCTTTACACCAAGTTCAAAGTCTATAAGATCATATTTTTTTGCAAGTTCCCAGTGTGGTAATGCATCGTCTCCTAATTCCGGAATACGCCCTCCTTCTTTTACTACAATGTTGTCTTCAGCGCATTTTCCGTCTGGAACAATGTCACAGGGTGTGTTTGGAATTGTGAGCAGTATATCGGTAATCTCCTTTTCTGCTCCTGTCATAACCTCTTCTAATTTTGCCGCTTTCTCTTTCAATTCTGCAACTTCGGCTTTTGCCTTTTCTGCCTTAGTTTTTTCTCCATTCTTCATCAGTATTCCTATCTGAGAAGATAGCGTTTTAAGAGTGGAGAGTGATGAATCAAGTTCGGCCTGTGCTGTGCGCCTTGTCTTGTCTATATCTATTATCTTTACTATAAGATCTTTTGCGTCAAACCGTTTACGAGCCAGACGACGTATTATATCTTCGGGGTTTTCTTTAATTGCTGCAAGTGTAAGCATAATTATTTTGCATTACTTATTTTGATAATAACTCTTTTACTTTTGTTGATATTGCTTTTCCGTCTGCTTTCCCTGCAAGTTGTTTTGTGGCAGCTCCCATAACCACACCCATCTGTTGTGGCGTGGTTGCACCGACTTCGGCTATAATCTTTTTTATAGACTCTTCAAGCTCTTCGTTGCTCATCTGTTTGGGAAGATATTCCTCTATTATCTTTGCCTCTGCAAGGTTGTTTTCTGCAATTTCAGGACGGTTGTTTGCTATGAAGATCTCTGCGCTCTCTTTCCGCTGTTTTACCATCTTCAAAAATATTTTCATAGCCGTTTCGTCGGTCATCTCTCCTTCTGCTCCTTTGGCTGTTTTTGCTTCGAGAAACTCTTTTTTTATTGCACGAAGGGTCTCAAGTCTAACTTTGTCCTTAGACAGCATTGCATTTTTAATCCCATCGTTTATCGAATCAAATAAATTCATCTCTTGTCTCCTTTTAAAAAAATATCGGTTTCGAGCCGTCTTTGTTCTCTTCCGGCTCGTTTTTGGTATTAAACTCTTCTCTTACATTGACAATATGTCTTGTCTCCTTGTTACTATCGTTATCTCTTACTTGTTGTTTGAAATTTGTAGGTCGGTTGCATGCCGGAGTTTTTGAGACCTTGTCAATGAATGCATCATCGTCCATCTCTTCTAACGAGAATGTAATGTATGAGGCGCGTGCGCTGTCCATAAACATTCGGTCTTCTGCGGTGCTACCGTACACTTCTGTTATAATATCGTCTTCGTGCTTTATTGCCGGTTGGGTTTTAACGGACTCCTGAGCCATTGGTATCTGCATCTCGGAGTCTACATTAAATCCGGTTGCCAGCAGTGTAACTTTCACTTTGTCCCCAAGCGAATTATCTATTGTACATCCCCATATTACGCTTATATCATTGCCGAAGCGCTCCATGAATGTATTTATCTCTTTCGATTCAGCCATTGATACTGGATTGTCTCCTTCTGACGAGAGGTAGAGGTTAAACAGTATCTTTTTTGCATTATTGACATCGCCCTCTTTCAGTAGTGGTGATTGCAGAGCAACTTCAAATGCTTTTAGTATTCTGTTTGCTCCTTCCCCGTATCCGGTACTCATTATTGCTACTCCGCCGTCTTTTAGAGTATTGCGTACATCAGCAAAGTCGAGATTTATCTTCCCTTCAACTGTAATCAGTTCTGCAACGCTTTTGGCTGCGTTTGTAAGTGTATCATCGGCCTTCTCAAATGCGTTTACGAAGTTAAGATCGGGATATATCTCCCTTAGGCGTTCGTTGTTTATGATAAGGAGAGCATCAACGTTTTTGCGCATCTCCTCAACACCTTTCCATGCTTGCACTATTTTGTTCCTTTTTTCGAAAAGGAACGGAATTGTAACGATTCCTATAGTAAGCAGGCCGTGTTCACGTGCAACGCGTGCAACAACCGGTGCGGCTCCAGTTCCAGTACCTCCGCCCATTCCTGCTGTAATGAAAACCATTTGTGTATCGTCTTCAAAAAGAGCATTAATCTTTTCTATGTTCTCTTCGGCAATTCTTTTCCCCTCTTCGGGGCGTCCTCCGGCTCCAAGTCCCGGTCCTATCTGTATTTTTTCTTTTATCTCGGAACGGAGCATTGCCTGTCTGTCGGTGTTGCAAAGAACAAAGGAGACGTCATGAATACCTGTTTTAAACATATTGGTAACTGCATTACCTCCTCCTCCTCCAACACCTATAACTTTTATTATAGGTCCCATAGGTGTTCCCTTGTCTGCGAACGGATCGGGAATCATAGCTCCGAAAACGTTGTTTTCATCCATATCTTAAGGTCTGTTTTTATTATTCGTCTTGTTAATATCCTCGTTCTCGTCTTCACCCATCATATCTACGATCTGGGATTTTATCTTGTCGAAGATCCCGGGGCCTTTTCTCTCCTCCCTCTTTTCTGTTTTTGGCTGTTCTTGCTTTGCTTGTACGGCTGTGTGCCTTTCGTTTTGTGGCTTTTGTGACTTTTGTGGCTTTTTGTCGTTTGCAAACGGCCAGAATCCAGATTTATCCTTTTCCCGTTCACGGGTTATGCAGATTTCTCCACCGTACATTATTATACCTATTGTCTGTGCATACTGCGAAAGTTGTATATTCAGGTTTTTATCGGTTATTACATTTTCTGATATATTTCCGCACCTTACATCCATTCCGCTCTCTTTGTGCAGTAGTTCGGGGAGGTCTTTAAGCAGCGAGGCATTGCCGGTGATTATAATTCCTCCCTTAAGTTGGGTTTTGTATCCCGATTCTTTTATCTGGTTTACAACATTAACTGCAATCTCTTCCATTCTGGCAACTGCTGTTCTGTTAAGGTCTTTGGGCTTTATTGAGTTTTTACCCTGCCCTTCGAGTGTAATTCCTTTAAGTTGTTCTCCGCTGCTGAGGATTGCGCTTCCAAGTGTTATTTTAAACCGTTCGGCTTCAGCATCAACAAATCCGAGCGATATTATATCGCGTGTAATATTTCTGCCACCGAGAGGTATAGTTACAAAATATCTTAAGAATCCTCCGCAGAAGACAGTGACAGTTGTCGTTCCCCCACCGAAATTTACCAGTGCGCAACCGTCAATTTTATCTTCTGATGAGAGTAGGGCACTTGCATCAGCTTTTGCCGAAAGGACTATTCCTGCTATCGGGAGTTTTATGCGGTCGAATACAGCTTTTATATTTTTAGACAGAGCTTGTCTTGCAACGGCCAATTGCATGTCTATCTGTATTTTTGAGCCGCTCATTCCTACGGGTTGTTCAACAATAAAATCGTTTACTATTGTTTCATTGGGGATAATATCTATAATTTCTGAGTTTGCAATAGAGAAGTTCCGTCCTTCATTATAGAGCTCTGAAAGTAGGTGTTCCGATATCTTTGTCCCTTCAGGCAGGTGGCGCGAAGCGGTATGTCTTATTGAGCGAACCGATTGTCCCCCTAAGCCTACATAAGCGCAATCTATCCTTGCGGAGAGTTTGTTTTCGAGTTTTGTTACTAATTTTTTTACCTTCGATGCTGCTTCCTCAATATTAGCGATGCAACCACGACGAATTGCGCCGTCTGATGGTTCTCGCTCAACAGCGATTATCTTTATCTTGTCATTCTCTTTTTTCCCTACAACACCTACTATATGTGAAGAGCCGAGATCTATTGCCACTATCAGTTTTTCAGTTTCCATTATTTATCTTTTTGTCGTCTGGTACAAATTATGCGTCCGTCGAAAATAAGGTTAATCTTATCGTATGTATCCCATCCGGTTTTGGCAAACGATTGCGAATACAAAATATCCAGCATATTTAATTTCTGCTCAAAGTTACTTATTTTTCCGAAAATAATCAACTGTCCGCCTATTCTCGGAATCAATTCAATTTCCTGTGTCGGAGTAATATATATCTGTTCAATCTGGTTCTCCCATTTATTCCCAGATGCAAGAAATTTTGCAAACGGGAAGAGTTGCTCCATTGCATACTTTGGCGTTATGTAGCCTGTTGCTACCGGGACGTATGTAACAACCCATTTCGAGAGTGGCATAATTTTGCCATTTTTATCTATATAATAGGATGTGTCATTTGCTATTACGCGCAATAGAGGCACGCGCTGAGATACATCTACGTATGCCTTTCCCGATGGAGAGATGTAGCACTCTGAGCACTCCACAACCGAGTTGCCTTTTACGCAATTCTCTATCCTTGCTTCATTTACATCAACTCTCCGTTTACCTATTGGGTCGAGCCCTGATTTCTTTATAAGTTCTTTTATATCGGCAGCCGAGAGAAAACATGTAGCAGTACTGTCAAGTATTCGCACGTCTAACCCGTTGCATCGGCTGTAACTGTGCCTTATGTCACAATAGACAAAAGCGGCGCATAAATATGCCGGCATAATAAGTAGTAATATGAACTTGAGCACCTTTTTCATATAATATATTCTATTTCATTTCCCTTTCATCTGTTTTCTAATATATCTTTAATATATGGAAGAAATCTGTCAACATCTCCTGCTCCCATTGTCATAAGTAGTTCAAAATCACCCTCTTTTATTCTTTCAAGCAGCATCTCTTTGCTGCATATCTCTTTTTCATTGCACGTAAGCTTGTCGAGGATTATTTTTGAAGTGACTCCTTCTATTGGTTCTTCTCTTGCCGGATAGATAGGGAGTAGGATGACTCGGTTGGCAAGCGATAGCGATTCCGCAAATTGCGGAGCAAAGTCTCTGGTGCGTGTGTAAAGGTGCGGATAGAATATAACAGTAATGTGTTTGTCTGGGTAGAGCTCTCTTACTGATTGCAGAGATGCTCTAACTTCATCCGGATGATGGGCGTAATCGTCAAGCAGAACTGTTTTATCTCCCTTTATCCAGAAATCGAACCTTCGTTCTGCCCCTTTGAATGACCCAATAGCTCTTCGTATATCATTGTCGCTTATGCCGTTAAGATGCGCAATTGCCATTGCTGCAATTGCATTGTCGATATTTATTTTTATTGGTACACCGGGATTTATATCTTTTATTACACCATCTGGAGTTACAAAATCAAAGACTATCTCTCCTCTCCCTATTTTTATATTTTGTGCATAAAAATCTCCATTTTCCACTCCGAAAGTCATACATTTTACCCCTTCGGCAAGCCTCGGTTTTACATTCAGCCCTGTTTTCATAAGCAGTATTCCGCCTTGTTTTATAAGTGATGTGAAGTGGGCAAAACTTTCAAGGTATGCCTCCTCTGTTCCGTAAATATCAAGGTGATCGGGATCGGCTGCGGTTATTACTGCCATATACGGCGATAACTGATGAAACGAGCGGTCGTATTCATCGGCCTCAATTACTGTAAAATCGCTATGATCTGACAGTATAAGGTTACTATTATAGTTTTTCAGTATTCCTCCCAAAAAGGCATTACAACCAATCGGCGACTGGGCAAGGATATGTGCCAGCATTCCTGATGTTGTAGTCTTTCCGTGAGTTCCTGCAATGCAAAGGGCGCGACTGTTTCTTGTTATCATCCCTAGTAGTTTTGCCCTCTTTACCATTTCAAATCCATTATTTCTGAAAAAAGAGAATCCTTCGTGTGTCTCTGGAACAGCTGGGGTAAAGACTACAAGCGTGGAATTTTTGTCTTTGCAGTATGTAGGAATAAGAGATGGAGCTTCATTAAATGCAATCTCTGCACCTTCTTTAGTGAGTGCATCGGTGATATGCGATGGTGTTTTATCATATCCAGCAACTTTATACCCTTTTGCAAGAAAATAGCGTGCTAATGCACTCATTCCTATACCCCCTATTCCCAAAAAATATATTGATGAGTTGTTTTCCATTTTTTTACTTTTTATCTCTTACTAAATCAAATACAATATCAGCTATTCGTTCTGCGGAATCTGTCTGTGCTAGAGTAGCTATCTTTTTCCCCATTGCCATCAGTGCCTCCTTATTGCTTATTACTGAAAAAGCCCTTTCCATAAGTTCTCTTCTGGCATCGGTGTCGCGGATTAGTATAGCCGCCCCTTTTTCTGACAGTGCCATGGCGTTTTTGGTTTGGTGATCTTCCGCAACATTAGGAGAGGGGACCAAAATTACAGGTTTCCCTAATAAACAAAGTTCGGAAATTGAACATGCTCCGGCTCGCGAAATAACGAGATCGGCAGCCTTGTATGCCATATCCATACGTGAAATGAAAGCACTCTGTATTACACTTTTTGTTGCAACGGTCTTAAGAGCTGTTTTTGCAGCAGCATCATATAATTTTCCTGACTGCCAGATTAATTGTACATAGTCCGGAATTATACCGAGCGCAGCCGTTGTGCTATCGTTTATTGTTCTTGCTCCGAGGCTACCGCCTATTATAAGAATGGTCTTTTTATTTTTATCTATCCCAAAAAATTCAGTTGCCTCTTCGCGTGTTATATTGTTATTGCTTAGCTCGGGGCGTACCGGGTTTCCGGTAAGGATTATTTTTTCCTTTGGAAAGAACTTCTCCATTCCATCATAAGACACGCATATTGCAGCTACTTTAGATGAGAGTAGTTTGTTGGTTACACCTGCATATGAATTCTGCTCTTGTATTAGTGTTGGGATGCCGTGTCGCGAAGCACTCCAGAGTGTTGGACCACTAGCATATCCTCCAACACCGACGGCAATATCTGGTTTAAATTCCTTTACTATTTTGTTTGCCGTGCGAAGGCTTTTTATCAGACGTATTATGACGGATATGTTTTTTATTAGGTTTTTTCTGTTAAACCCGCTTACCGGTAATCCTACTATTTTATACCCTGCTGCCGGTACGCGTTCCATCTCCATTCTTCCTTCTGCTCCAACGAAAAGTATTTCTGCTTCAGGGTGTTTTATCTTTATGGCTTGCGCAATGGAGAGTGCCGGGAAAATATGTCCTCCCGTACCGCCTCCACTTATAAGTATTTTTAATTTTCCGTCCATTTTAATTCTCTGTTAAATTAGGATTTGGTGCTGAAATATCTTCTGGAATGTGTGGTTCTGTGCTTCCCTCCATCTTTTCTTCAATTAACCCTTCAGTAGTTGCAAACCTGCTTATGCTTAGCATCATTCCAAAATAACAGCATGTAATTACAATAGATGTTCCTCCTCGGCTTATTAAAGGGAGGGGCTGTCCGGTAACAGGAATCAATCCGGTGGCTACCGACATGTTTATGATTGCCTGAAAAACTATCAGCATCGCAATTCCAAGAATGAGAAACGCTGGGAAGGCGCGTGTGCATTTTTTTGCATTTCTGAGTGCTCTAAACAGAATTGATAAATATAGCACCATTACTGCTAATCCTCCTAGGATGCCGCTCTCTTCTATTATTATGGCATATATGAAGTCAGAATAGGCCTGTGGCAGGAAGTCTCTCTCGCGACTATTACCCGGACCTATCCCTATGCCACGGCTATGGGCTATGGCCATTCGGGCATGATGTTCCTGATAATTATCATCGTTTGTCTTCTCCATGTACTCTGGCAGACCGTCTTTTCCTGAGAATCCGGCAAGACGGTCGTTCCATGTATTTGCGCGGTGTATGATTTTAGTGATTGCTGTTTCATTGCCCTCACCTTTGTCGAGTTTATGTGCAGCAAATAAAATCCCTCCTACAAACATCAATGCGATAAGTAGCAGCGCGACAAGTTTTTTTATCTGAACTCCTCCTATAAGCATCATACAGAATGAGACAATTCCCAATAGTAGAGCCGTAGAGAAGTTTTCGGTAAATATAAGTAGACATGATATTCCTATAACGGCCAGAAGTTTGCTGAATGTCTGCGGTGCTACGCCTTTTTCTATCTGCCCTTTTGCAAGGAAAAAAGCAACTGAAATGACAACCCCCATTTTTGCAAGTTCTGACGGCTGCATCTTTATCCCCATAAGAGATACCCACCGTGAGGCGTCGTTAACTTTCTCTCCAAAAAAAAGAGCGTAAACTAATAGTATGCAGGAAACTACAAAAAGTGGGAATCCTAACATCCTGAAGTATTTGTAGTGAATTAGGTGTATGAGATAGACAAGGATGGTTCCGAGAATAAGATATATGGTGTGCCTGAGTATGGGGTCGAACGTATCTCCGCCTTTAAACGAAAGAGTCCCACTCGCACTGTACATTGCGATTATTGATATAAAGCAGAGGGCAAAATATGCTCCCCAGATATATTTGTCCCCTTTTAATATTTTATGTGTCTCTTCCATCAACTCCTTTTATATAATAACTCTTTTTGCACCGTAAAAAGGCTACAACTCTTTTACGCACTCTTTAAATTGTTCTCCGCGGTCTTCGTAGCTTTTAAACAGGTCGAAACTTGCGCAGCACGGTGAGAGTAGTACAGTGTCTCCGTTTTCTGCCATAGCGAATGATTTTTCAACCGCTTCTTTCATCGATCCTGCATCTTGCATCGGCACTCCAGTCTGTCCAAAAAAACTATGTAGTTTGGAGTTGTCTACGCCTAAGCATACTATCCCCTTTACCTTATCTTTTACAAGGTCATTAATTTCTGTGTAATCGTTCCCTTTGTCCTTTCCTCCGAGTATTAGCACTATCGGTGATTGAACGCTCTCTAATGCGTACCAGCAGGAGTTTACGTTTGTAGCTTTGGAGTCGTTTATGAACTCAACGCCGCGTATTCTTCCGGCCTTTTCCAATCTGTGTTCAACTCCTTTAAAATCGCTTAAAGCTTCGCGTATATCGTCCTTTTTTATATCAAGAATCTTGGCTGATATTGATGCTGCCATTGAGTTGAACAGATTGTGACGTCCCTGAAGAGAAAAGTCACTGTCCATAAAGGTCATGATATCGGTATCATCGTCGATTATTATTTTATTCCCTTTTTTATATGCTTTTACACCATCCTCTTTTTTCTCGGCAAACGGAAATAGTTTTGCTTTAAGCGGATGTTTCTTGAGCTCGCATGAAATTATAGGGTCATCATTCCAGTATATAAAGGTATCATCGTTTGTCTGATTTTGTGTTATTCTGAATTTTGCGTTTACATAATTCTGCATTTGGTAATCGTAACGATCAAGATGGTCTGGTGTTATATTAAGTAGAACTGCGATGTTCGCTTTAAATTCGTACATATTGTCAAGTTGAAAACTGCTGAGTTCTATCACGTAATAATCAAAATCTTCCGTTGCAACTTGTAATGCGAGACTTTTACCAACGTTTCCTGCTAACCCAACTTTGAGCCCGGCACTCTTCATTATATGATATGTGAGCAGAGTTGTGGTGGTTTTTCCGTTACTTCCGGTTATACAAACCATCTTGGCATTGGTATAACGGCCGGCAAACTCTATTTCAGATATTACAGGAATATCCTTCTCCTTTACTGCTTTTATTATCGGAACAGTGTCGGGGATACCGGGGCTCTTTATAATTTCGTTGGCGTTTAGGATTAGTTCTATCGTATGTTTTTCCTCTTCCCACTCAATATCATATTTTTTGAGCAGCGATTTATAGTTATCCTTAATAAGAGAACTGTCCGATACGAAGACATCAAAACCCTTTATTTTGGCGAGAACTGCTGCTCCTGCTCCGCTTTCGCCTGCTCCTAAAATTACAACTCTATCATTCATTATCTTATCTTTAATGTTACGATTGTCAGCACTGCAAGAAATATACTGATAATCCAGAACCTTACTACTATCTTAGACTCCGGAATAGGTGTTTTAGGGTACTGTATAAGCGCACTTATTGAACCATCCCCTGATTTCTGAAAGTGATGGTGCAGCGGCGACATCTTAAATATCCTGCGCCCTTGTCCGTACCGTATTTTTGTATATTTAAAATAAACTCTTTGCATAATAACTGAGAGACTCTCTATGAAGAACAGTCCGCACAGCAGTGGCAACAGTAACTCCATGTGAAGCATAATTGCCAGCACGGCTATTATACCGCCTATTGTAAGGCTTCCGGTATCCCCCATGAATACCTGTGCTGGATAAGCGTTATACCACAGGAAGCCTATTAAGGCGCCGGCAAAAGCACTTATGAAGACTACAAGCTCTTGTGATCCCGGAATATACATAATATCAAGGTAGGAGGCATAAATTACGTGCCCTGAGAGATATGCTAATATCCCCAGTGTTATTCCTATTATTGCTGATGTTCCGGTTGCCAACCCGTCCAATCCGTCTGTAAGATTAGCCCCATTAGAGACAGCTGTGACCACGACTATTGTTACAAATATGAAAATTATCCATCCTATTGTCTGTGCTTTATCACCGGCAAAGGATGCTAGGTCGGCATAATCGAAGTTGTGATTTTTTATGAACGGAATCGTTGTTTGTGTCGATTTGAAGTCGGCATGTTTGTTATCGGCGGATATTTCTGTTGGGGGGATAATATGCGAAGAGTTTTCTCTCATTACGACATCTGGCGAAAGGTAGAGGGTAACACCTACTATAAGACCTAATCCTACCTGCCCTATTATCTTAAACTTTCCCTTCATCCCCTCTTTATCCTTTTTAAAAACCTTTATGTAATCATCGGCAAATCCGAGTGCTCCTAACCATATGGTAGTTATGATCATGAGTATCATATAAATATTATCGAGTCTGCCAACCAATAGACACGGAACGAGGATGGATATTATTATTATTATTCCACCCATTGTAGGTGTCCCTTTCTTGCTAAGTTGCCCCTCAATTGAGAGGTCACGTATGGTTTCTCCTATTTGATGCTTTTGCAGCCTATTTATTATAATCCGTCCTATTATCATAGCGAAGAATAGGGATAAAATCATTGCGATAGATGCCCGAAATGATATATATTTAAACATCCCTGATCCCGGGAAACTAAGTGTGTGTAGATATTGAAAAAGATAATAGAGCATATTCTAAGTAGATTTAAAATTTATAGTAACATGTTTTTTAAGGTCTGATTTATCAAATAAAATTTAAACCTATTTTAATTTATATCCTTAAATGCGGACTCAACCTCTTCTCTGTCGTTAAAGTGGTGCTTAACACCCTTTATTTCTTGATAATCCTCGTGTCCTTTGCCGGCAATAAGAACGACATCCCCTTTATTTGCAAGTCTTACGGCAAGGCGGATAGCTTCGCGTCTGTCTGTAACAGAGATTGTCCTTTTCTCTTGCTCGGGCGATAACCCTGCGCGCATCTCTTTGATTATATCTTCTGGCTCTTCAAATCGCGGATTGTCTGAAGTCAGTATCACTTCTCCTGAGAATTTTGCTGCTTCCGAAGCCATTATTGGTCGTTTCCCCTTGTCACGGTTCCCGCCTGCGCCTACAACTGTTATTATTTTACCTTTATCGCGTAAAACTTCTTTTATAGAACTCAGTACATTGGTTACAGCATCAGGTGTGTGTGCATAATCTATTACAAAGGTTATACCGCCGGGCGAAAGAATTGTTTGGAAACGTCCGGATACAGGAATCAGCATAGAGAGTTTTTTCAGTACCTCGTCCTGTTCCATACCCAATAGGCTGGCTGCACCGTATACGGCGAGCAGGTTATATGCGTTGAACTTTCCTACAAACAGAGTTTCCACTTCCCTGCCATTTATCTCCATTGTTGTACCATCTAAGCGACTTTCTATTATTTTACCTTTGAAATCGGCCATTGATGTTAACGAATAGCTGTGTTTGTGTGCTTTGCAGTTTTGCAGCATTACACTCCCTGTTTTATCGTCTATATTGGTAAGGGCAAAAGCATTGCGTCCCAAAGAGTCAAAGAATCTCTTTTTAGCCTTCATGTAGGCCTCCACGGTCTTATGATAATCAAGGTGGTCGCGAGTGAGATTTGTAAATATTCCGCCATCAAATTTTAAGCCTGCAATACGCCTTTGGTCTGAAGAGTGTGAACTCACCTCCATAAAAACATATCGACATCCATCTTTAACCATATCGTTGAGAAGTAGATTTAGAGAGATAGGATCAGGTGTTGTATGTGTTGAGGGAATAGGTTTGTCGTTGATGTAGTTGCATACAGTAGATAGAAGTCCTACTCTTTCTCCGAAGAGTTTAAACATTTCGTAGAGCAAGGTTGCTATGGTTGTTTTCCCATTTGTTCCGGTAACACCTACAAGGGTTAGTTGTGATGAGGGATTTCCGAACCATGTGGATGCTATTTCGCCTAATGCTTGTCTTGTATCAGGTGTAACTATGTAGGTTATGTTTTTGTTTAATGTTTCCGGCAACTCTTCGCAAACAATAGCAGTTGCACCAGATGTTACGACATCATCAATAAATGTGTGCCCATCGGTTGTTGTTCCGTGTACAGCAATGAATAGATAGCCCTCCTTTATGTTTCGCGAATCGGAGTCTATTCCGCATATCTCCCTCTCTTGTGTCCCTTCACAGCGGGAAACCTTTACCCCTTTGATTAAATCGCAAATCTTCATTGTCTTTATTTTTTTTAATGTAAATTCAATATTGCCGTTTCGCCCGGAGTAGCAGTGGAGCCTGCTACCGGTATCTGTTCGTACACTGTTCCTCGTCCGTTTATTTTAATTTTCATTCCTGTCCTGTCCATAAGTAGCAGAGCATCTTTAAGACCCATACCTGTTACGGCAGGAATACTTTTTGTCCTTTTCGCCACATGTGTGAGTTCTAACCCCTTTTCTCCTTGATTGGTAGTAACCCATTCAGTTTTTGTCTCATCGCATATATGGTAGGGTATTTTGAAAGAGTCGCAGGCGGTTTTAATTGCAGAGGCTCGCCCATTTTTAACTCTTGGGTAAAATGAATTTACAGAATCTTTTTCTGGTATCATGGGTTTTCCAAAGTATCCTTGGGCATATATCTGTTCTGCAATTCTTTTAAGCACCATTCCTGACATTCCCCCTCCAGATGGATACCCTATCCTCGGATTTGTAATTACTACAATACAGGAGTATTTAGGGTGGTCTCCGTCAGGAAAATATCCGCAGAATGATACGCGGTGCTGTGTTTTGCTCCCTTTATATCCTGCTGCCCCTTGTGATATCTGTGCCGTACCGGTTTTACCCGCAATCTTTACGTATGGCGACTTTAGTGTTTTTGCTGTACCTAATTGCACTACGTCCGTAAGCATCTGTTTTATTTCGCGTAAAGTTTTAGGTTTGCATATTGAGTCTCTTATCACTGTTGAGTTGTAATGTTCGGTTATTTTGCCATCGCATAATACATCTGTTACAAAGATAGGTGAAATCATTTTTCCCCCATTAGCAATAGCATTATAAAACATGAGGATATATATGGGGGGGATCTGTACATTGTATCCGAATGACATCCATGGTAGAGTAGTGTTGTTCCATCCTTTGAATGTTTTAGGATGTGGAATTCGCGGATACCCCTGCCCTTGCATTTTGAAATCTACCGAATCGCATATTCCCATTCTCTTCAAATGGTCGACAAAAGCTGATGGTCTGCGTTCGTACCCTTTTAATATAACTTTGGCAGTGCCTATATTTGATGAAAACTGTATGGCCTGTGCTGCGGTTATTTTGCCGTATCCTCCGTGTTTGTAGTTGTGGTCTGTCATCCTTGCTCGTCCGTACATTAAAACGCCACAACCAACATCAAATATTTCGTCTGGAGTTGTAACTCCATCATCTAATGCTGCCATCATTGATATGGTTTTGAATGTAGATCCGGGCTCCACCATATCCGCTACTGCATTATTGCGCGACTCTCCATATACCCCTTCTGTTTTTCGCGAGTAGTTGGCTATTGCCTTTATTTTTCCGGTTGAAACCTCCATAACTATTACTGTCCCGGCATCTGCGTCTATATTTCTGAGCTTATCTAGTATCGACTGTTCGGCAATGCTCTGTATTCTGAGGTCGAGAGTTGTTCTTATGTCCATTCCGGAAATAGACGATATTTTTTCTCTGTACACCCATGTATTGCGAACTTTCTCCTTGTCGGCAATCCCGTCTCTACCTTTAAGTTGTAGGTTATAAGCCTGTTCGATACCGTATACGCCTCCCGTGTCAGCAAGACGACCAATGGTCCTCGATGCTACCGGTCCAAACGGTTTCATGCGTATTATGCGCTTTTCTGTAAAAAAACCGCTTTTATTCTCTCCTTTACAGAGGAAAGGAAACTCTTTTACCTCCAGATAATCAAGATATGAGACCTTCCGTCGGCATATTCTGAACCGTCCTGTTTTGTTTTTGTGCCCTTCGCGAATTCTCTTTTCATATTCTGCCGCACTCTTCTCTCCAAGTTTTGCTGCAAGGGCACAGGAGAGTGGTTTGATATATTTTTCCAGAGTGTCTGCGTCTAACCCTTCAACTCTGAAGTCTAAGAACAGGCTAAACTCAGGAATAGTACTTGCCAAAATTTCATCATTGCAAGAGAGTATATTCCCTCTGAGTGCACGCATCCTTATATTTGAAGTTTTAAGTGAATCGGCTTTCTGCTGCCATTGTGAACTCTCAATAATTGAAATGCGCAACATATTGGATATTATGGCTATACATACCAGCAATATGAATGCCGATATGATGATATATTTAAATAATATTACCGAATGTTTACTCAGTGCCATCTCTCTTGTATGTAATTACGTATGGGGGCTTTTGTGGGTAAGACAAATTAAGCCCGTTATCCTGTACAGTTTTTAAAACAGCCTCCTCGCGTTGCAAGTTTTTAAGTCGCGAGAACATATCTAACGATTTATATCCTATCTCCTCAACCTCTTTTCTTAACTCTCCTATTTCTGCAATTTTTTGCTGGCACGAATAGCGATTTGAAATATAAAACATCAGTACAAAAAAGATAAGCAGGAGAGTTTTCCATCTGTGCAGAATAAAGTCTATTGATATCATCCTGCCTGAAAATATATTTTTGGGATTAAGGATTCTGAGCACGGTCAATAAGTCCTCCCTGAACTGTTTCCAATCATTTCTATCATGGTCAGTATCTGGTGCGACTGCGGTATTCTCGGCGTTCTCTTCTGTGCGTTGTCCCGTTGTCTCTTCTATAACTTCTTCTGATGTCTCTTTGTCCTCTTTCATCTCTTGTCGCCTGTTCAAATTTTTTCTGCTATGCGTAACTTTGCACTTCTTGAACGCGGATTTCTTTCAACTTCTTCTTCTGTCGGTACGATAACCTTATTGTTAATTTGACGCAAAGGAGCGTTTGTCTTTCCAAAAAAATCTTTTTCTGCATTTCCTTCAAAATTTCCGTACCTGAAGAAGTTTTTTACAAGCCTATCTTCTAATGAATGGTAAGTCAGGATTGCAATTCTCCCACCTGATTGCATTAACTTCGTACACTGAAGTAGAAGTGTACGGAGATTTTCCATCTCGTCATTAACTTCAATTCTTAGTGCCTGAAATAGCTGCGCCAACTCCTTTTTTTCCTGTTTACGGTTTATGAATGGGGAAACGACTTCAATAAGGGCTGTTGTATCTGTAATTTTTTCAATCGAGCGCCTTTTTACGATAGCCGATGCTATTTTACGTGAGTTCTTAAGTTCTCCATAAATGTATAATACAGAGGCCAATCTCTCTTCATCGTAGGTGTTTATTATATCAGCTGCCGATTTCCCCCCCTGTTGATTCATCCTCATATCCAGTTTCCCTCCGAATCTGAATGAAAATCCTCTATCCGTTTCATCGAAATGGTGAAACGAAACTCCGAGATCTGCAATAAGTCCGTCAATTCGCTTCACGCCATAGTATTTCATAAAGTTGCGCAGAAACCTGAAGTTTCCACGTACAAAGGTAAACCTTTTGTCGTCTAATATATTTTTTTCAGCATCCTCATCCTGATCAAAAGAGAATAGTCTACCATCTCTCAAGCATTCAAGAATTGCCCTTGAATGTCCTCCTCCTCCGAAAGTTGCATCAACATAAGTTCCACCTTCGGTTATATTTAAACCGTGAATACTCTCCTCAAGAAGTGCAGGTATGTGATATACAGGGTTTTGCATTTATTGTTTGTAAAAAATAAACAGATTTGAATTTAGCGGTTAAAGTTAGCATAAAAAATTATTTATATGTTTAAATAACAGGTCATTTTTTCAACAGGTATGTAGTTTTACTACAAGTTGATAATAAAAAATGTTTTTTTAGCCGTAAGTGTCGCATAATCAACAGCTTTATTGCTTAAAATGCAAAATAATATATTGTTGCGTAAAAAAAGCAGGTATAATTCTATTCAAAAAGAGATAAAAATAGTATTTTTGCCTATCTTTTTATATAATACTGTGGTGAAACCTGTACGGATTGATATAGAAATGGTTGTGAAGAGTAAATTCCGGAAAGGAAAAAGATTTCCGGGGTTTATTATTAGCTATCTTAAAAGAGTTATTCATCAAGATGAGCTAAATGATTTTTTGAAAGAGAGTTGTGATTTGTCTGGGGTGGCTTTTGCTAAAGCTTGCAAGTCGCTTTTTAACGTAGATTGGAAAATAAACGGGAAAGAGAATCTGCCGAAAGAAGAGCGTTGTATATTTGTTAGTAATCATCCGCTTGGAGGGCTTGACGGAATATTGCTGACCTCTTTTTTAGGTGAATTTTACGGAGGAAAGATTAAAGTACAGGTCAATGATCTGCTTATGAATGTAACTCCTTTGACTTCTGTTTTTATTCCGGTTAACTGTTACGGAGGGCAGACGAAAGAGCTTTCAAAGAATTTGACAGAGGTCTTTGATTCAGATAATCAGATAATAGTTTTTCCGGCAGGTTTTTGTTCCCGGCGTTTTAATGGGGTTATTCAGGATCCGGAATGGAAAAAATGGTTTATAACAAGTGCCGTTCAATATAAACGGGATATAGTTCCTATATATTTCGATGGACAAAATTCTAAATTCTTTTATCGTCTAGCACTTATCCGCAAGATGTTAGGTATAAAATTAAATATAGAACTGATATATCTTCCTGACGAAATGTTTAAGGCGAGCAATAAAACGTTTAATATATATTTTGGCAAACCAATATCGTGGAAGAGTTTCGATGATAGCAAAACGCCAAAGGAGTGGGCACAAGAAGTTCGGAGTCAGGTTTACGCACTCAAAAATAAGCAATAAATAGATCTCTTATGGAGAATATAATACCCAAAGTAGATAAAGAACTCATAAAATCCGAGCTTACGGAAGAGAGTTTTCTGCGACATACCCGCAAATGCAATAATGAAATTTATATTATTACTGCAAAAGGCGCTCCAAATACAATGCGGGAGTTAGGACGGTTGCGTGAAGCTGCGTTCCGTCATGCTGGAGGAGGAACAGGCAAATCCATAGATATCGACCAATATGATATTATGGAGCCTCCATGTAGCCAATTGCTTGTCTGGGATCCGGACGCAGAAGAGATACTTGGTGGTTATCGATACATTCTCGGAGAAGATGTTAGATTTGAAAAGCCGGAAATTCCAAGAATTGCAACAGCACATATGTTCAATTTTTCGCAGACATTTATTGACAATTACCTTCCACATACGATAGAGTTAGGACGTTCATTTGTGACCCTCGAATATCAATCCTCACGTGCCGGCACGAAAGGGCTTTTTGCCTTAGATAACCTTTGGGACGGTTTAGGAGCTTTAATGGTAAAGTATTCACAGATACAATATTTCTTCGGGAAAGTGACAATGTACCCATCCTATTCAATAGAAGGACGTAATATGATCCTTTACTTTCTGAACAAATATTTTCCTGACAAAGACAATTTAGTATGGCCGGAAAATCCACTAAAGACAGGGATAGATGAGGAGATGATGCGAAAAATTTTCTGTGGTAACGATTTTAAGAAAGATTATAAGATACTTAACACTAATATACGGGAGACAGGATTTAGTATTCCACCCTTAGTCAATGCTTATATGGGGCTCTCTCCGACAATGAAGATGTTTGGCACGGCAGTAAACGATGAGTTTGGCAATGTAGAAGAGACCGGAATACTTATAACCATTAATGATATCTTTGAAGATAAGTTGAACCGCCATGTAGATACCTATTCAATATCTGATACAAAATCTCAGACCATTTGAAAATCAACCAAAGATTCACTTTTTTAGATAAATATAAAATAAAAAAAGGCTTTGATATGAGTAAACGCTTTTGGCTCTCGGCTACCGTTCTTACCTGTATATTTCTTATTCATGTCGGGTGCAGCCGAGAGAGTGACAGAATGACTGTCGTTAGTGAGATACCAGTTTCAGATTCCGATAGCACAATCTATATAAATACCGACGGAGAATCATTATTTACAGGTCGTTACCAGATGGCATCGCTAATACGCGAAGGCTATGGAATAGTTGAAAACGGAGGTCGTTACGGATTTATCGACAGTTCAGGCGAGTTTATTCTCTCCAATGTCTATAAAAATGTTTCTATTTTTAAAGACGGAGTAGCTTGGGTTGTGCGAAAAGGCGATGCACCGGGCATGATAAATCGCAAAGGCGAATTGAAATTTACATTACGTGATGCCGTTGAGGTGGAGATATTTTATGAAGAACTGGCACGTTTCTCAGTAAAAGAAGGTCGCCGATTACGTTATGGGTTTGTCTCAAAGAGTGGTAAAAAAATTGTCCCTCCAATCTATTACGGAGCCACTCGTTTTAGTGAAGAGGTCGCATCGGTAGAAGATATGAATGGCAAATGGGGATATATTGACAAAACCGGAGAGGTGATTATCCCTGCACTTTATGACGAAGCATCCTCGTTCAGAGAAGGTTTGGCGGTTGTACGTACCGGCGATAGGTATGGCGTAATAGACAAAAAGGGGCAATATAAGGTTAAACCTGTATATGAAAACCTTGTTCCGGATGGAGAGATCTATATGGCATCAGAAAAAGGGGTATGGGGATGGTGCGATAATAGCGGGAAATGGATAATAAAACCTGAATATAAGAGTATTTATCCGTTTTATGTATCAGAGCTTGCTCCTGTTATGATAGATGGTCGATGGGGATATGTCAATCGTGCAGGAAAGGTGCAGATAAAGAGGCAGTTTGACGAGGCGTACCCATTTGTTGGCGAGTTGGCACTTGTAAAAATAGGGGTATATTACGGCTTTATAAATAAAGAAGGACGTTACGAAATAAATCCACAATACACATGGGTGAGCCCGGATTATATCTCAAATGCCATATATGGGGACCCATATTTCAAATCGGTTTTAAGCGATATAAAATAAAAGACTATTCAGGTAGATAACGTTCAAGTTACTTCTTTACTCGATTGAATCCCCTCTCTTCATAAGTAGATATAGCTTCGATACATTTAGATGTGATAGAGTCTGTTCGGTTTGCATCAATATCGAATCCGGCCATAATCGTTTCGCATGAAGCTTTGATCTCCTTAGACGTAGAATTTATTATACATTGCGAGAATGTCAGACTTTTATTCCCTATTTTAGTTACGGCAGTAAGAACCGTAATAGGTTCATTCATTACCACAGGAGAGATGAAATCGCTCTCAATCCTGGCAACTACAAGCCCGACTTCGCGCCAATTTATATATTTTCCCCATACGGTTTCAAAATAGCCAACCTTACCTATATCAAAATAAGCAAAGTAAAGTGCGTTGTTGACATGCCCCATTATATCAAAGTCGTTAAAGCGAGGTTGCACCTTAACCCTGTGTTTGAATGTTGTTAAATCCATTTTAAATTATCTAAAAACGATATTGTTTATTGTTTTGTGTCCCGTAAGACCATTAAGTTTGTCGATAATAATATTTCGGCTCATAGAGAGTTCGCCCCTTGCTACCGATGAAGTCATTTCAACATAAAGCGTTCCGTTCCTAACATACACACTCTTTGTGTAAGATGACATCTGCGATCCCACTACTCCCTCCCAACCACCTGCAACAGCAGTTTCATCAAGTTTTACATCAATTCTCTGTTGCTTGAGGATGCCGGGAATAATCTCGCTTATATGTAACGTCTCTTTATGCCTCATTATATCTCTTTTATATCACCGTTATTAACGCTGAATAATTTGTAATCACCACCGGTTTTGCGTACTATTCCGTCAAGATACTTGCGATTGGTGTCTGTTACGAATATCTGACCAAAGCCTGTACCTGAAACAATCTCCATTATACGTTCCACCCTTCCTGCATCAAGTTTATCAAAAATATCATCCAGTAGCAATATAGGAGTCTTTCCCCCTTTCGATTTCAGAAAATCGAACTGTGCAAATCGCAGTGCTATCGAAAAACTTTTCATCTGCCCCTGTGATCCAAATCTCTTTACCGGGAAACCGTCCATTACCATATCCAAATCATCCTTATGTATTCCACGGGTAGAATAGCCAACAGCTATATCCCGCTTGCGCGCATCCCTAAGTTGCGGTAGCAGCTCACCCTCGTTAAGGTGAGATTTGTAAAAGAGCGATACATTTTCGTTACCACCGCTAACGCCCGAATAAAAATTATTGAAAACAGGGACAAAATCTTTAATAAAATCCTCCCTGCGTTTGTGTATAATAGAAGCCAAAGAGGTCATCTGTTCCTCAAGAATATCATATAAAGCATCCTCACTCTCCTCCCTGCGAAGCATGGCATTGCGCGAAGCAAGAGCTTTATTGTAAGCCATAATCGCAACAAGATATTCGCGGTCGAACTGTGATAAAGTTTGATCAGTAAATCGTCGGCGTATATCGCTCCCTTCTCGTACAAGCTCATTATCTTCAGGAGAAACAAGCACCAAGGGGATAAACCCGATATGCTCCGACAATCTGTCGTACTCCTTTCTGTCACGTTTAAAAACCTTTCTTTGATGAAGTTTTACACCACATTGTATCTCTGTTCTCTCATCATTGCCAATGTTAAGATAACTGCCTCTAAGCATAAGCATCTGCTCACCGTGCCGTATAATCTGCGAGTCAGGAATATTAGAGCTACTTTTGCAAAAAGAGAGATAATAAACGGCATCCATGAGGTTGGTCTTTCCCATACCGTTATTACCGAGAAAACAGTTGATATTTCTCGAAAAAGATATATCCGCTCCGCAGATATTTTTAAAATTGAGCAAAGATAAATTTTCTAAAATCATAACCGTGGCAAATTGTTCCCGAACTGCGAAGGTAACCATTTTTCCCAATCTCTCAATGCAAGTAAACATAATATAACTTTACCCCTACCACCAATCAATCAGAACATTAACGAGCAATTAGTTGATAACATCTGTTTGTCCCCAAAATAAACGCTCTCATTATCAGTCTGTTTTAATGGTAATGGCACAGCCATTACAAAAAATCCATATTCATCACTCTGCCGGATGCGATCTCCAGCCGACTTATCTGTAAGGTGTTTTATGCTGTAATTTAAATGCAGATCAATTGAAGTTTCCACGTTATAATAACCATATCCTTCAGTAGTAGATTAATTGGTCTGCAACAATATATTTTTCTGACACTCGTTTATTAATGGGTTAATTACAACACAATTGGGATCACTTAAAAGCGATAACAAAAAATTAAGGACTGAAATTTCGTAAATAATTATAATTAGATTACTTTTGTGACTTCAAAGTGATGAGAAAGAGTTATAATGATGTCAATTACATTTATAACTTGGCTGTCATTACGGAAGGTGTATTAACTAAACACTTAATATAAAATGGTAAAGGATAATAATAAAGGGCAGCAGGACGAAGTAGATAAAATGAACACCGTTCTCTTTAATACTGAGCATTGGATAGAGAAGAATCAGAAGGCTATTATAGCGATAATTATTATAGCGATAGTTGTTGTGGTAGGTTTTTTGGCAGTACGTCAGTTCTATTTTATCCCTCGAGAGGCTAAGGCGCAGGCAGAGATGTTCAAAGGGGAGATGTACCTTGAGCGAGACTCTTTTAATCTCGCCCTTAACGGTAATGGTGCAGATTATATTGGATTTAAGGCTATTGCCGATGAATATTCGTTTACCAAAGCAGGTAACCTCGCAAAAGCTTACACCGGGATATGCTATTACAACCTTGGTGATAACGAAGAGGCATTAAAATATTTTGAGGAATATAGTGGAGATGATGCAATATTAGCACCTAATATATTAGCTATGATGGGTAACTGTTATGCCAATCTCGGCAAATACGATGAAGCTATGGACAGTTTTATTAGTGCCGCCGATAAATCTGAAAATGATCTTACTACCCCTATCTTTATCAAGAAAGCTGCGGTTGTAGCAGAGAAAAAAGGAGATTACGCTAAGGCAGTGGAACTATATCAGCAGATAAAAGATAAATACGAGAATTCTTATATCGGTCGTGATATAGATAAGTATATTGAGCGTGCCAAATTAAACGTAGGAAATAAATAGCATACTCTACGTGTAATAATAATCAAAAGGGCACCCCTTTGGGGACAGCCCTTTTTTAAATATATAGTATGTCAACAACCGATCTTTCAGCCTATAATAAAGCAACGCTTCCAGATGCGTCGCACTTCAGAATAGCAGTGATATGCTCTGAGTGGAACACTGAGATTACCGGTAAACTTCTGGAAGGAGTTCGCAATACTTTAAAGGGAAATGGGGTAAAACCGGAAAATATATTTGTGGAGTCCGTTCCGGGGACGTTAGAGCTTCCCTTTGGCGCAAAACGAGTTGCGGCATTTTACCGCCCAGATGCTGTAATTGTGTTGGGATGTGTTGTCCGCGGCGGAACGCCACATTTTGATTATGTCTGTCAGGGTGTTACACAGGGTGTAACAACTCTTAATACATTATTGGATATACCGGTTATATTTGGAGTACTTACCACTGACGATATGAAGCAGGCTTCAGACCGTGCAGGCGGATCTCTAGGCAATAAAGGCGACGAGGCAGCAATTACAGCAATAAGGATGGCTGCTCTTAGTAATAAATTAAAGTAAGAAGCAATAAAATATATATGTGCCGTTTTGCACATTCACTATAAAACAGTAAATTTGCACGGTATTAGTACTAATCAATTAAAAATTAAAAAACAATGGCTTACGTAATCACAGAAGACTGTGTAGCATGTGGAACATGCGCAGGTGTTTGTCCCGTAGAGGCTATATCTGAAGGCGATATCTATAAAATTGATCCCGATAAGTGCATCAGCTGTGGCTCATGCGCTGATGTTTGTCCTACAGGTGCCATCAAAGAGGATTAATTCTCCGATAGACAAATTTATATCAGGATGTATCAGAGATGATACATCCTGATTTTTTTTTGCATGATATAAGTATCGTCATGTGTTGTATTTTAGATAATTTAATGATGATTCCTGAATCATTGAACCTACGAGGTCTTTTTTCCGTTAAAGAAAGAAACTCCTTTTATGGCAATAGCCCATCCGTTTGCAGAAAAACTCGTAGAAACCATAAAATCACACCTTATCAACTGGGGTGTCTCTCCCATGCGCGTTGATGAACTTGATGGGACAATCTATGTTTTACTTATTGTTTCGTTTTCCCTTCTGCTTGCATGGGGAGTGCGTTATGTGCTGCATAAACTGCTTCTATATTTATTGCGTAACAACAAAAGCAGGGTTGTAAGGATTCTGGTTTCGCACGAGGTTTTCTCGCGTATAATTTTTGTTATTCCACCGCTTATAATAATATCCCTGCTTCCACTTGTTTATGACGATTATCCGAGTTTTATAAAGGTTATGGAGCGGATGGGGTGGATATATTTTGTTCTCTCTGTTGTTGCTTATTCAAATTTTTTTATTACCGCTGTCTGGCATATCGTATCAACCAGTGAAGCCAATAGCACACGTCCGCTTCACGGTATGTTACAACTCTTGCGTGGAGTAATTATTGGGTTGGGGGTTATTGCCACAGTTTCAATCCTTATTAATAAATCGCCACTAAACCTAATAACGGGGCTTGGTGCTTTTGCTGCTGTGCTTATGTTAGTTTTTAAAGACTCTATTCTAGGCTTTGTGGCTGGGGTTCAGTTGGCACAAAACGACATAATAAGAAAAGGAGATTGGATAGTCACATCTGACGGCATGGCAAATGGAATTGTAACAGATATTGCTCTCAATACGGTGAAGATACAGAATTTCGATAATACAACAGTTACTATTCCACCTTACTCTTTGATATCAACCCCAATGCAAAACTGGAGAGGAATGCAGGATTCAGGAGGTAGGAGGATAATGGCCTCCCTAATGGTTGATGCAGATACGATAGTGATGATGACTCCTGAATTACTTGAATCGTTGCAGGAGATAGAGATATTAAAGAGCTATATAACGCAAAAAGAGGCGCAGAGAGATACTGGGAATATTGAGAATACAGATAATGCCGCAGGGCTCGTAAACGGAACTATTGAGACTAATCTTGGGCTTTTCAGGGCCTATGTTACCATCTACCTGCAAAAGCATCCGTTTGTAAACGCCAATTTGTTATTAATGATAAGATTGTTAGAGCCGACTATAAACGGTATCCCTTTTCAGATATACTGTTTTTCTGCAAATAAGGTATGGCAGAGTTACGAATCTATACAATCTGAAATATTGGAGCATGTTATCTCCGTAGCGCATTGTTTCTCGCTGAGGATATTTCAGAATCTTTCGGGTCAGGATTATATTCAGGCAGCAGAGGCATCAGTAAAGCCTCTTCCCGTGGTCACAAAAAACTGATATATTTCTCTGCCATTTGTGTATTGTTGTTCACAAAAAATTTAATAAGTTTGTTGCTGTTTAACCGATAGCTTGTATGCTCGATTTTAAATATGTAACCCCCTTTGATAAAGCCGTTTTTGAGAAATATACTTATAGTTGTAGGGAAAAGAACTGTGATTTTGCCTTTGCCAATGTCTATTGTTGGTCATCTTTCTATCATACCGAGATATGTGAGTATGGCGGTTTTCTTATAATCAGGTTTAGAACAGACGGAAAAGGCAAGATAGGTTATGCTGAGCCCGTTGGAAGTGGAGATTTTGAGAACGTAATAAACGAAATTATTAGAGATGCACAGGCAAATGGGCAACCGTTAAGAATGCAGAGTCTTTCGTCCATGTTTGCTGAGCGGATAGCTACACTTGAGTGTTATAAAGAATTTTTTGTTTACAGTAATCGTGATTTCTCCGATTACATATATTCAGCAGACTCACTTCGGAGTTTGAGCGGTAAGAAATTACAATCCAAGCGCAACCATATTAACCAGTTCCGGCGACAATATGAATACCGTTACGAACCACTTGCTGCGACACATAAAAATGAGGTTTTTATGCTGCTTCACAAATGGCAGGCGGCAAAACATACTGATATGCGAAATTTTGCCGTTGAAGCCGATGTAATAAGATGCGGAATGGAGCATTTCGATGAATTATCCCTTATCGGAGGGGCTCTGTATGTCGATGGACATATGGTCGCATTTACTTATGGCTCTGCAATAAATGATGAGACGTTTTGTGTACATATTGAGAAAGCTGACATAGATTTTGAGAGTTCTTTTCCAATGATAAACCAACTATTCATAAATTCATTGCCGGAAAAATACCTCTATATTAATCGTGAGGAGGATTTGGGACTAACCGGACTTAGGGAATCAAAACTATCGTATCATCCTCTGGCGCTTTATAAAAAATGGTATCTTCTGGATAAAAAAAATTCAGAAGTGGAGATGTTCTCTCTCTTTGAACAAGGTTTTGGCGATTCTTCTGAATTTATTGTAGAATATCTTTGTCGTTGGCGTCCAAAAGGGCGGAGTTTTGTAAGGCGGGCAGGGGAGAAGATTGTTTCGGCAGCCGATCTACATCGGTTTAGAGGGAATATAATAACTTCGGGCTATATCTACGGTGTAGTAACAGAGATAAATTTTCGTCGTCGCGGTCTCTCTGAATCCATAATGCGTGAAATATTCAACTGGTTGTATCACCAAGGGGAGTCTTTGGCTATGCTTATTGCAGCAGACCTGAGCCTTTCGGAGTGGTATATAACGTTAGGATTTTCACATCATGCAGATCAGCCGGCAGAGCTTTATGCTGATGGAAATTTCGATTTTGGAACAGGAAATGCGGAGAATAATATGCTTCAGTATCGCATAATAAATGTGCTGAAATATCTCACAATCTATGCCTCTGAATATCCAGATAAAGAGGCTTTCACGGTGGCGGTGGCGGACGATCTCTTACCGTTTAATGACGGCTTATATCGTGTTGAGAAGGGGAGGGTTGAGATGCAACAAAATAACTCCCAAGATTATATTACTGTTACGCAACTGTTTGATAGTTATCCATTAGCCGAAACCAAATACATTTACGACCACTTTTCTGTATAATATGCTTATTAGGTAGAGTTATACAATCCCAGCAATAACAAGTGTACCTAAGTTATTAATGTGCCTCTAACCAGTTTTTGCCGTACCCTGTATCAGCTGTCAGCGGTATGTTCATCTTATATGCTCCGGACATCTCTTCCATGACTATCTTCTTTACACGTTCCAGTTCTTGCAGAGGAACTGAAAAATCAAGTTCATCGTGTACCTGAATGATCATCTTTGCTACTATCCCCTCTTTTCTGAATCTTTCAGCAATACGTACCATCGCTATTTTTATTATATCTGCCGCACTACCCTGTATGGGGGCATTTATTGCATTTCTCTCGGCATAACCTCGTACAATACTGTTATGTGAGTTTATATCTGGCAGCACCCGTTTGCGTCCGGTTATAGTCTCTACATACCCTTTTTCGCGGGCAATCGCGATGCTTTTATCCATATAAGTCCGCACGGATGGGAATGTGTCAAAATAGCCTTCAATAAGCTCTTTTGCCTCACCTCTTGAGATATTCAACCTTTCCCCCAACCCGAATGCTGAAATGCCGTAAATAATGCCGAAATTGGCAGTTTTTGCTTTTCTGCGCATATCAGGAGTTACTTCGCCTATCGGAACCTTGTATATCTTTGAAGCTGTTGCTGCGTGTATATCTTCACCTGCGCTGAAAGCATCTCTCATCTGCTCATCGCCACTGAGGTATGCCATTATCCTGAGTTCTATCTGAGAGTAGTCTGCGGCGAAGAACAGTTCCCCTTCATCGGGAATGAATGCACGGCGTATCTCCTTTCCATTGTTATCGCGAATAGGTATATTTTGCAAGTTAGGATTGCTTGAACTTAGCCTCCCCGTGGAAGTAATTGTTTGATTAAATGATGTATGTATTTTCCCCGTTTCTATATTTATAAGCTCAGGAAGCGAATTTACGTAAGTTGTAAGTAGTTTCTTTATACCACGGTATTCAAGTATTAAACCCACTATCGGATGACGGACAGTCAGTTTAACAAGTATCTCTTCTGTTGTTGAATATTGCCCCTGCTTTGTCCTTTTTGCCCTATCATCTATTTTTAATTTATCGAAAAGAATTTCGCCTACTTTGCGCGATGAATTTATATTGAAACTCTCCCCGGCAATATCATATATCTTTTGTTCTACGACAGCAAGATTTCGTGTCAGTATCTGAGAACTCTCGTACAGAGCATTCGTGTCTATGCGCACTCCTTCTATCTCCATATCGGCAAGAACCCTTACAAGAGGCATCTCTATATCATAGAAAAGCCTCTCTAACCCCTCTCTCTCTATCTCCTTTTCGAGAACATTTTTCAATCGCAGCGTTATATCAGCATCTTCTGCTGCATATTCGCATATTTCAGTAGTAGGGACATCGCGCATAGAGAGTTGTCCTTTGCCTCTTTTACCAATAAGAGAATCTATCTTTATAGTTTTATGGTCGAGATAAACCTCAGCAAGGTAATCCATATTGTGATGCAGTTCCGGCTGTATTAGATAATGTGCCACCATTGTATCGAAAATTTCCCCACCAATTATTATACCATATTTCTTTAGAACTATATAGTCGTATTTTATGTTCTGTCCTATTTTTAGCGAAATAGGATTTTCCAGAGCCTTACGAAATTTTTCCACAATCCGTATTGCCTCTTCCCTGTTTTCAGGGATAGGTACATAATATGCCTCGTTTTCGGCTAAAGAGAAAGACATTCCCACCAAATTGCTCCTCATAGGTTCAAGCGAAGTAGTTTCTGTGTCAAATGCGAAAAAAACTGCGGTCTCTAATTTTGCAGATAAAGCAGATATGCCAGCCTCATTATCAGTTAAATAGTACCTATGCGGATGGTTGTTTGGAGCCTTTAGAGTTGAATATTCAGGCTTAACCGTACTTTCGTCCACAAATACATCAAAGAGCGAGCGTTGAATCGGAGCGGTTTTAACATCTTTTTTATTGTATTTTTTTTCTGTTACTTTTTCTACTAAATTACGAAATTCAAGTTCTGAGAAAAGTTTATTCAATCTTTCACAATCCGGACTTTCATACAACAGAGCATTTTCATCAAAAATTATAGGTACGTCTGTCTTTATTGTTGCTAAAAGTTTTGAAAATCGTATCTGTTCTTTATTTGCAATCACCTTCTCCTTTAGAGCTCCTTTTAGTCTGTCTGTCGACAGCAGAAGATTATCGATGCTTCCGAACTCCATTAACAGTTTTATGGCTGTTTTCTCACCAACACCCGGGCATCCTGGTATATTGTCTGATACATCACCCATCAGGCCAAGAATATCTATTACCTGTTCGGGTCTCTCTATTTCATATTTTTGTTTTACCTCTTCAACCCCGCGTATCTCAAAATCGTTTCCACCGAATTTAGGCTTATATACGAATATATGATTGCTAACTAACTGACCGAAATCTTTATCAGGGGTCATCATGTAAGTATCATAACCATGTTTCTCGGCAAGTTTTGCTATTGTGCCAATAACATCGTCTGCCTCATAACCCGGAACTTCTAATATGGGAATATTGTAACCCTTTATAATCTCCTTTATTATTGGGACAGATTCTCTTATGACTTCAGGGGTCTCTTCGCGCTGCGCCTTATAGGCATCAAATAGTTCATGTCTGAAAGTTGGTCCGGCAGGATCGAAGGCTACGGCTATGTGTGATGGATTCTCTTTCCTCAGAAGTTCTTCCAAGGTGTTTACAAAGCCATAAATGGCAGACGTATTTACTCCTTTGGAGTTTATGCGCGGATTTTTGATGAAGGCGTAATATGCCCTATAAATTAGTGCGTAAGCATCCAAAAGAAACAGTTTTTTCTGCATAAGAGCGAATAAAAATTTAAATTTCGGTAAATTTACAATAAAGTGAGCAATATCTCTCCTTTTATTGTTAATTTTGTAACCCTAATAAAATAACAGTTTTACCGTTAACAGATGGAAGACGAGATCACAATAAAAGAGTCGATAAGAGAAGAGATGGCGCGTTTTAATTCCGCTATTGTCAATTCTCTCGGTACGGATAACCGGCTTCTTGAGAAAGTTGTGAATTATTTTTTGAAATCTAAAGGGAAACAGATTAGGCCTATCTTGGTTATTCTTAGTGCGAAGATATTTGGTGCGATAAATGATTCTACCTTAAATGCGGCTGTTGCAGTGGAGTTGCTTCACAATGCAAGCCTTATACACGATGATGTCGTTGATGGTTCGCTTCTTCGTCGTGGTAGAAAGTCCATAAGCGGAGTTTGGGATAACCGTATTGCGGTTCTGGTAGGAGATTATTTCGTGTCTTGTGCCTTAAAATCTGCTATTTTATCCGGAAGTAGTGATGTAACGGACGCAATTGCAAACTTAGGTAAAGAGCTTGCAAAAGGAGAAATAGACCAGATTGAAACTGCTAACGGGCATATAATAGACGAGGAGCGTTATTTTAGAGTTATAAAGCAGAAAACAGCATCGCTTTTTGCATCGTGTATGCGGATGGGAGGACTTACAAACGGAGCATCTGCCGATGAACTTGACATCCTTTACTCTTTCGGAGAGAAGCTCGGACTTTGTTTTCAAATTAGAGACGATATTTTTGATTATTTTGAAGACGATAAAGTGGGAAAACCGACAGGTTCAGACCTCAAAGAGGGGAAAATATCATTACCTCTTATTTATGCCGTTAAAAACGGGACAGGAGAAATTAATGACAGGATGCGAGCACTCCTTTCCGGAAATTCTCTATCAGATGACGAGATAGCCGAACTTATAACTTATGCAAAAGAGCAGGGTGGTATTAGTTATGCCATATCAGTTATGGAGAGATTAAAAAGTGATGCGAACTCTATTTTATTGTATTTTGGTGATAGTCCGATGATCAATCCATTACGTGATATATTGCATTTTATAACAGTCCGTTCTTACTAATCATTATCTTTACGTACGTAGTAGCGCCTTCAACAAATGGGTATGAGGTTGCCTTCTTGAAGGTTATTTTAAAAAAAGTTTGTTTCTGAATCAAGAATAGAGGAGAGTAGTTTGTTTGCAAGATTACCCGCACCAATTCTAAAAAAATCCTTTGTAAGCCACTCTTCACCAAGTATTTCCTTTACAATTGTGTAGTATTTTACGGCATCTGTCGTAGATGTTATACCCCCGGATACTTTAATTCCTATCATTGTTCCGGTGTTTTTATAGTATTCATTTATTGCTGTACACATTACATATACAGCTTCACAAGATGCTCCCTGTGCGATTTTGCCGGTAGAAGTTTTGATAAAATCAGCACCTGCATAAATCGATAAAATAGATGCCTTTTTTATATTACTGCAACTGCCCAATATCCCCGATTCAAGAATAATCTTCAACTTTGCTTCACGGCACGCATCCTTTATTTCGCTTATTTCATCGCACATCTCCTCGTAATTTCCGGCAAGAAAATTCCCAACGCTCATAACAGCGTCTATTTCATCCGCTCCATCATGTATAGCGAGTCCAGTTTCAATTGTTTTAACCTCTGTATATGTTTGAGCAGAAGGGAATCCTCCGGCAACAGATACTATATTTACATCTGAAACATCAAGATTGCCCCTTACGGCAGTTATAAAGTTTGGATAAATACATATTCCGGCAACAGGATTGATATCAGGATATTCGTTTTCAAAAATATTTATGCGTTTTGCTATTTCTGCGACGGATTCATCGTTATCTGTTGTCTTAAGTGTGGTTAGATCGAGGCAACCGAATATAGTTTTATATACCTCCTTTGTACAATTAGTTTCAATGTTATTTTTGAGAATCTGTTCAACCTCTTGTCTGACTATCTCATCGTTTAGCACGGTTTGATATTTTGCCAGTGCATCATCATATTTGTTCATAATCTTATAGTTTTGAGTTATTTAAATGTCTCTCTTTGTCACGCGTACTCTTTTTATACATGTTGCGTTCAAATGCTTCTGTCAAGTTTATTCCTGTCTGATTTGCAAGGCATATTATTACCCATAGTACATCTGCTAATTCATCCGCTAGATCAGCATTTTCCTCCCCCGGTTTAAAGGATTGTTCTCCGTATTTTCTGGCAATGATACGCGCAACTTCTCCGACCTCTTCTGTAAGTACAGCCATATTGGTAAGTTCGTTGAAATATCTTTTCCCATAACTTTTAATCCATTGGTCTACTGCATTCTGTGCGTCTTCAATCGTCATTATTCCCTCTCTTTTGAATCTATTATAATCGTTACCGGTCCTGAATTTTCAAGAGCAACCTGCATATCAGCACCAAATTCACCTCGTCCTACATTTCTACCGAGTACAATTTCCATTTCATCGCAAAAATATTCGTACATCGGAATTGCGTGTCCATGTCCGGCTGCCCTTAGATACGATGGTCTGTTGCCTTTCTTTGTAGATGCGAATAGCGTAAACTGGCTTACTATAAGTACTTCGCCATTAATATCCTTTACCGATAGGTTCATAACACCGTTGGAATCGTCAAATATTCTGAGGTTTGCAGTTTTATTACAAAGCCATTTAATATCCTCTGTTGTATCGCTCTCCTCAATGCCTAACAAAATAAGGACTCCTTTGCCGATTGCTGACTTCTCGTTTTTATTGATTGTTACTGTGGCATAGTTTACCCTTTGTATTACAATACGCATATAATAGAATCTTTGTTCGTTGAATGCAAAATTAAGAAAATAATGTGTTATCAGTTAATTCTTACCTTTATATTTATATTATAGTTAGGATTGGTCTGGTTGTTAGGCTGTTAGATGTAATCATTTATCGTTATTTAAGTTTTGTATAAGCTTTTGTGCCTTGCTTTCTCCGGCGATTGATGCTAATTCGTCAAATGATGCCTCTCTTATTCTTTTTACACTCTTAAAATGCTTAAAAAGGGCTTCCTTTGTTTTTATTCCTATGCCGGTTATGCTATCAAGTTCCGAGACTACCTGTCCTTTGCTTCTTCTTTTCCTGTGATGGGTTATACCGAAACGATGTGCTTCATCGCGCATATGTTGTATAACTTTCAGTGTTTCGGAATTTTTGTCAATATATAAAGGGATGGGATCATCTGGAAAAAATATCTCTTCCAATTTTTTTGCGATTCCAGCGATAGGAATATTTTCGTAAAGATCAAGATCCTTTAACGCTTTCACCGCAAAATTAAGCTGTCCTTTTCCTCCGTCCACTATTATTAGTTGAGGTAGCGGCTGCAACTCTTCATGCAACCTTTTGTAGCGTCTATAAACGACCTCATACATAGTTGCAAAGTCGTCTGCACCAACAACAGTTTTTACGTTGAAATGGCGATAATCTTTTTTTGAAGGTTTCCCATTTTTAAATACAACACACGATGAAACCGCATTTGTGCCCTGTATGTTTGAGTTATCAAAACACTCCATCTGTATTGGCAACTCTTTAAGCCTAAAATCCGATGCTATCTGTTTTAACAGGCGTGTAGATCTCTGTTCAGGATTTAGTTTCTCAAATTGTTTAAGTTTATCTACTTTGTACTGTTTGGCATTCCTTACTGATATCTCAAGAAGATGCTTTTTATCACCCCTTTGCGGAATTGTGATTGTGTAGAAAGGACTTTCAAGTCCTATTTCAAATGGAATTATTATCTCTTTTGCTTCGCTTTTAAAGCGGCTGCGAAGTTCGATTATACCGAGTCCCAGGATATCTTCTTTCTCTTCTTCTATCCTTTTTTTATACGAAATAGTCATGCTGTTTATAATAGCCCCCTCCTTTATATGTAGGTAGTTTATATAAACGAAGTCATCGTCGTCATCATATCCGAAAACATCGACGTTATGAACGCTTGAGTTCACAATTATAGATTTTGAGCGGTAATTCTCAAGTAGAAGATATTTTTCTTTTATCTTTTGTGCCTCTTCAAATTTCGTCTCTGTTGCACATCTTTTCATCTCTTCCATAAGATAATCAGACAATCTTCCGGTCTCACCGTTAAGAATTTGGTGAGCCTGTCTTATATATGCGTCATAATCTTCTGGCGTTTCATTGGCTATACACGGGGCATTACAGTTTTTTATATGAAACTCCAGACATTGAGTAAATTTTTTCTTACGAATATTTTCATCTGTCAGGTTAAAGTTGCATGATCTTATAGGGAGGAGCCTCTTTATAAGTGATAGTACAATTTTTGCCAAATGAATGTTGGCGTATGGACCGTAATATTTTGAACCGTCCTTTATAATATTACGGGTAAGATATATCCTTGGGAAGGGCTCGTTTCTTACAACTATCCACGGATATGTCTTATCGTCTTTAAGCAGTACATTATATTTTGGCTGATACTCTTTTATGAGCGAATTTTCGAGATGCAATGCGTCTTCTTCGCTCTCAACCACTATGTATTTCATCTCTGCTATGTGCCTTATCAGCATCTCAGTCTTTATGCTTTGTGCGTTTTTATTAAAATAAGAAGATACGCGTCTTTTGAGATTTTTAGCTTTGCCCACATATATAATTTTGCCGTCTTTGTCAAAGTATTGGTATACGCCCGGAGATTCCGGCATTACTGATATTGTGGCTATTATTTTATCTCTGTTTTCCTGCATAAGAGGCTTTTATGTATTAAATGTTCCACGTGGAACATTATTGTTATCTTCCAAGAAGCAATAAAAGAATATTTATATCGCTTGGAGAGATGCCCGGTATTCTTCCTGCCTGAGCAATTGTCTCAGGATCTATTTTTGATAACTTTTGTCGGGCTTCTATGGTGAGTTGCGAAATGTTGTTGTAGCTGAATTTTCCTTTGATTCTGATGTTCTCAAGGCGGGCAATCTTATCAGCAATAAGTTTCTCCCGCTCAATGTAGCCCTCATATTTCATAAGTATCTCTGCCGCCTCAACGGTCTCCTCCATCCGGTCGGTTATTTTGTCAATTTCTCTTCGTAGGGGAGTTACCATGGCAGCCACATCATATATATTTAGTTGTGGGCGCAATATCAGGTCAATTAATTTAACCCCTTGTTTGAGTGGGGAAGTGCCAAGTCTCTCTAATCCTTCGTTTACATATGCGGACTTTACGGAAAAATTACGACAGAAATCTATAAGCCTGTCGCGGTTAGCGCGTTTGCGTGTCAGCAGATCAACTCTTTCGCTGCCAGCCAACCCTACGTTGTATGATTTTTCAGTAAGTCTCATGTCTGCATCGTCTTGTCGTAGCAGAATTCTGTATTCTGCTCGCGATGTGAACATCCTATATGGTTCGTCAACACCTTTTGTTACAAGATCGTCTATTAATACACCTATATATGCTTTATCCCTGCTTAACGTGAAATCCTCTCCGCCATGGCATTTTATATGGGCATTTATCCCTGCAATTATTCCTTGTCCTGCGGCCTCCTCATATCCTGTTGTTCCGTTTACTTGACCTGCGAAGAAGAGATTCTTTATAACCTTGTTTTCAAGAGTATGTCTTAATTGAGTTGGATCGAAGAAGTCGTATTCTATTGCATATCCGGGGCGATATATATGTACGTTTCTCAGTGCAGGGATTGCCTGCAAAGCACGAATCTGTATCTCTATTGGGAGGGACGAAGAGAATCCGTTCAGATAATATTCGTTGCTCTCTTCCCCTTCTGGTTCCAGAAAAAGCTGATGTTCAGTTTTGTCAGGAAATGTATGTAGTTTAGTCTCTATGCTTGGGCAGTAACGTGGACCAATACTCTTTATCTGTCCGTTATATAGAGGAGAATCAGGTAATCCCTCAAGTAGGATGCTATGAACCTGCCCGTTTGTATAAATGCTCCAGCAGCTCCTTTGTTTGAGGCTTTCAGGTTTAAAATCCAAGAAAGAGAACTTATGAAAATCCTCCTCTCCTGATTGTTCTGTACAGAGGCTAAAATCAATGCTTCGTCCGTCTATTCTTACCGGTGTCCCTGTTTTCATCCTGCCCGTTGCGATTCCCTCGCAGCGCAGTTGTTCTGTTATACCGTAAGAGGCAGGTTCAGACATTCGTCCACCGGCAAGTTGCGTCCTTCCGACATGTATAAGTCCGTTAAGGAATGTCCCTGAAGTAATGACAACGCATTTTGCACAGAATTCAACACCTAATGACGTTTTTACACCAGAGACTGTCTTGTTATTGATAATAAGCTCTTTAACTGTGTCCTGCCAAAGATATAGATTGTCGGTATTTTCTATTATGCTGCGCCACTCCTGTATAAATTTCTGTCGGTCACTTTGAGCGCGCGGACTCCACATGGCAGCACCTTTCGAGCGGTTAAGCATACGAAACTGTATTGCAGTGCGGTCGGTGACTATTCCTGTAAAACCGCCCAAAGCATCTACTTCCCTTATAATCTGTCCTTTGGCTATCCCTCCGATGGCGGGATTACAGCTCATTTGGGCTATCTTGTTTAGGTCCATTGTTATAAGTAGCGTCTTTGAACCAAGATTGGCTGCTGCCGAAGCGGCTTCGCATCCGGCATGTCCGGCTCCGATAACAATAACATCGTACTTAAAATTCATCGGTTTGTATCCTTTTGTGAATGTAAAAGTAGTAAGAATCTTATTTAATCAGCAGTTTTAGTGCATCATTTTCGGCGTTCTCCATAATATTGCGTTCTCCGGGGGCTTTGTCGTTAATACCGCAAAGGTGCAGTATCCCGTGTATGATAACACGAAAAAGTTCCTGTTCGTACGGTTGGGAAAACTGTTCAGCATTGGTGCTTACTGTATCGAGGCTGATGAAGAGGTCTCCAGAGATAATATCTCCATTGCTGTAATCAAAAGTTATTATATCCGTATAATAATCGTGTTTCAGAAACTGACAATTTACCTCAAGAATTTTTGCATCATTGCAGAATATATATGATATATCACCGCATTTCTTTCCGTAGGCGGCAGCCACATTCTTAATCCATGCAGATGTCTCACGTTTTGAGATTTGCGGCATCTTAGTCCCATCGGTAAAGTATTGTATTGCCATTGTTCTGAATTTTATTTACAAAGTTACAATATTTGTCGCAGATATAAACAGAGAGAAATAATAATTGCTTTTATTCACTATTCTCAATGGTTATACTATACTCTCTTATATAGTAAAGATGAAATAGGTGAGAGTATGGGATAGAATAACGAAATGCAATCTGATTTATATTGCATAATTATATAAGAAGGCATTTGGCGGTGTTGGCATTTGTTGTAATGGAGTTACATCATTGGTAAAAGCCACAATTTTACTTTCCCTCCTTTCTGTGTGCCGGTCGTACAATAGTAGTGAGATATGTAATCAAATTATTTTACGCATCTATATATTTGCAATGTATTGTGAATGTCTATTTATTTTACAAATAGCTTGTTATAAAAAATAACAAGAATCATCTTTGACAGAGCCTACAAATATTGGTGCATTCAAATATATAGATGCGATATTTTATACTGGCACCCCTTAACAAAATCGTAACCGAATTTTAGCTTCATCGTAACCGTTGCGTAACTCTACCGTAATGCCGAGACCATACTTTTGCGTCTGAATTAAGAAATAAAATAAAAAGATGAAGAGAGTATTTGTAGTTTTCCTATCACTAATGATGATTACTGAGGGAATATCTGCGGCGAGAGTTGGAGGAGAGATAAAAGATGCGAAAAGTGGAGAGGCTATAATAGGAGCTACGGTAAAGTTGAGAGATAACGGACAGATCGCTGCCGTATCAGATTTAGACGGTAGTTTCGTTCTGAATATCCCAGATGTCGAGAAATATCCAGTCATGTTGACTGTAAGTTATATAGGTTATAAGCCTAGTGATGTTTCTGTAAGTAAAAATGGTGGCATGTCGGTTATTATTCCATTAACACCGCAGGATGTAATTATGAATGATGTTACGGTGGTAGGACGACTGAATACTGGCAGCGAAGCAGGGATTCTGACCTCTACACGTTTGTCAACCTCTGTAACTGTCGGAATATCAGCCGGGCAGATAAGTAAAACGCCAGATAGCGATGCCGGCGAGGTGATAAAACGTGTTCCCGGCATTTCGCTGATAGACGGACGTTACATAATAGTACGCGGTCTTTCGCAGCGTTATAATAATGTCTGGATAAATGGTGCAGTAGCTCCGAGTTCCGAGGCAGATGGACGAGCCTTTTCGTTCGATATAATTCCCAGTGGAAGCATTGATAATATTGTTGTTGCGAAATCATACTCAGCAGATCTTCCGGGAGATTTTTGCGGAGGATTCATAAAGATAACATCTTCGGGGATGCCTCATAAAAATACGTTTAAGATAGGGATTGCTTCAGGGTTAAACACAAAGACGCACTTCTCGGATATGCGCATTGGAGATCCGTCATGTACCGATTGGCTTGGCGTAGATAACCATAAACGCGCGCTTTCTTCTGATTTCCCTGCAAATTTAAAAACCGTTAATACACCTGATGTCATAACATATTATTCAAGGAGCGGGTTCAACAATGACTGGAGCGTACGCGAACGTCGCCCGTTGCCTGATATAAAGTTTGATTTTGACTTGACTCGTTGTGTCGGTAAGAGGATAGGAGTGACGCTTGCCGCTAATTATAGTAATGTAAACAAGACTCTTCCTGATATAACTAACAACCGTTACGGATTATATAATACAAGTTCGGATATCTCTGTGATGGAGAAGAATTATACCGACAACCAATATGTAAATACCGTGAAGTTGTCAGCACTCAATAATTGGTTTTTCGATATAAATACGACAAATAGCTTAGAGTTCCGCAATCTGTTCAGTATTATAGGTAAAAATCGCCTTACCGAGCGTTATGGAGAGAGTACTGTAAGTGGTGATTACTACGAGAAGCAGACAGAAATCTATTACTCTTCGCGAATGACTTATACAGGACAACTTTCAGGTAAACATAAATTTAATAATGATCAATTATCTGTTTTAGATTGGACCATCGGCTATTCTTATGCTAACAAGAATGAACCCGACAGGCGCATTATAAGTAATCTCGGCAGTATTCCACCTGATGGTAGTGTAACCCCCGACATACCAACATACAACGACAAAATAACACGTTATTTCCAGAAGCTTGATGACAACGTCTTTTCAGCATCGCTCAATTACATAAAAAAGTTTACAAGTTGCAGTATCAAGCCCACTTTAAAATCAGGTGTTTACGGGGAGTACCGAATCCGTAATTATCAGCCTAGAGAGTTCACATATCGTACCGATAACCTTTCTGTGAATGAAAGGATGTATTACCGTTCGTTACCGTTCGAGCAGATGATGAGCCAAGAGTGGCTCGGTTATGATAAGGTATACGCCGATGAAATAACACAAAAATATAATGCCTATGACGGTAAATCCTCAATAGCCGCTGCTTATGTTACTGCAACTATCCCGGTTAAGCGGTTTACGATAGATGCCGGTTTTAGGGTAGAAATGTGGAATATGGCTATAAAATATGACCGTTCAATGACCTCATCTAAAGAGCTTATGACAGAGAATAAATATAATAAATTATCTATTCTTCCAGCCCTTAACTTCTCCTACATGTTTAACGAGAAAAATATTTTACGATTTTCTTACAGCCGTACCGTAAACCGTCCTGAATTTCGCGAAGTATCACCCGCCGTATATTACGACTTTGATCTATTTGCTGAGATACAGGGAAATCAAGACCTTAAGGTAGCTGATATAGACAATATTGATCTGCGGTACGAGTTCTATCCTGCTTCTGGTGAAACTGTAAGTGCTGGGTTGTTCTACAAGCACTTTATAAATCCGATAGAGTGGAATTTTGTTGACATGGGAGGTAGTTACCGTTACAGTTATGAAAATGCAAAGAGTGCATACGTGGCAGGAATAGAGGTTGATGTGCGGAAACGGTTAGATTTTATTGGAGTACCGGATTTGTCGATAGTTTTTAATGCTTCTGCTGTATTAAGCCGCTTACGTTTCAATGAAAAAGAGCTTATAAAAGAGAAAGACCGCCCTTTACAGGGACAATCGCCGTATATCATAAACGCTGGATTATATTATGCCTCTTCAAGCGATAGAATAGGGCTCTCTGCATCGCTGCTCTACAATATAATAGGCAGGAGAATAATAGGTGTTGGAAAGGCAACATCGTTGGCGGGAAACTCTGATTTCGACCTCCCTGACGCTTACGAAATGCCACGAAACATGTTGGACCTGACAGTTGCAAAAAAGATAGGTAAATATGTTGAGATAAAGTTGTCTGTAAAAGATATAATAGGACAGGCCGTTACGATAAAACAGTTCCCTACGATAACTGTGAATGGGAATAAGCAAGAGCGCGAGCAGACAACATATAATTATTATCCAGGAACATCTTTCTTGCTTGGAATATCGGTAAAACTATAAATAAATAGACCTTAAAAGTTGAACAAAGAGATAATAAACATGATCACTAACAGTAAAACGAAAAGAAAAATGAAAAGAATTTTTAAACGAGCCGCATTTATCGTAGCAGTAATGACGGCAGTAGGAGTGGTATCTTGTAAGAATAATGATGATTCATTGTTACAAGACGGAACTTTAAGTTCTAACGGACAGACAATAGATCTTGGCGATGGATCAAACTCTTACGAGATCAATTCAAATATTACATTATCGTACCCTAATACCTATAATCTAAAAGGTTTTGTGTACGTTACATCCGGCAATACTCTCACGATAGAACCGGGGGTTATAATTAAAGGCGATAAAGAGAGTAAAGGGACGTTGATCGTAGAGCGTGGAGCTAAGATTATCGCCCGTGGTACAGCTGATCGCCCTATCGTTATGACTTCAGGAAAAGCTGCCGGAATGCGTAAGGCAGGAGATTGGGGAGGTCTTATCTTACTTGGTAGAGCAAGGAATAATAAAGGAGAAATGACTATTGAGGGCGGTGTGCGCTCAAAACATGGAGGGGAAGACGACAACGATAACTCTGGTGTACTTAGTTACGTGCGTGTTGAATTTGCCGGGATAGAATACTCGTTGGATAATGAGATAAACGGTATTACATTCGGGTCAGTGGGACGCGGAACAACCGTAGATCACGTGCAAGTTTCATATTCTGGTGATGACAGTTACGAATGGTTTGGAGGCTCAGTAAATTGTAAATATCTTATAGCACTCCGTACGTGGGATGATGATTTTGATACCGATAACGGATTCCAGGGTAAGTTGCAGTTCCTTGTAGGGTTACGTGATCCTAAGACTGCTGATAAATCATCCTCAAACGGATTTGAAAGTGATAACATGGCAGAAGGGACTCCTGTTGATCCTTACACACGTCCTGTTTTTGCCAATGTATCTCTTTTCGGTCCTGTTGGCAACCCTACCAATTATACGGATGAAGGCAACGTTTTAGGTAGCGAGATGGGAGTATTTCAGTCGGGGGTTCAGATACGTCGCTCCTCACAGCTCAACCTTTTCAACTCACTTATAGCTGCATACCCGATAGGTCTTATAATAGAGAATGATAAATCAGGTTCTATGACTCGAGAGAATGCCATAGCAGGGTATTGCAACGTTTCAGGGTGCCTTATAGCCGGAATGCGTAAGAATTTTCAAGATCTTGCTCGTAATCCAAAAGATCGTTCTGATGTTGTAAATCCTTCAGATCCCGGTACGTTTGTAGCCGGTTACTGGAACACAAAAACCCTTATGAACACTACCCCGTTGGCTTCTCTTAACGATCTTGCTATGCAGGGTAATCCTTTGAACCTAACAAATCCAAATTTTTGCCCGTCAGCATCCTCGCAGCTTGCTTCAGGGGCAGTATGGAGCCACGCTTATGTTCAGGATGCTTTCTTTACAAAGACTTCATATCGCGGGGCTTTCTCGCCTAACGAAACAATCGGAAATAATTGGATGACTGGTTGGACGAATTTCGACCCTCAGAATACTGTGTATTAAGTAAAAAGAAGTTTTTAATATCATATAGTTAAAAGAGAGATTATTTCATAAGAATCCGTGATGTCATCGCGATATCACGGATTCCTTTATTCTTTCAAAATACGCAAATCCTTTACTCCTGAGCGGGCTTCGAGCCACGCTTTAAAAGTTTTGGCTGTATTGTGGCTCATCACCGTGTTGTATTTTACTATCGCTATGGTTGCAGTATCTAATTTCTCTCCTATTACGTTACTGAATACGGCACGTGTTAAGGCTATGTCGGATATTTGCGGGAATAGAATCTTCGCTTCGGGAGCAATGGCTTTTGCCAGAGTATCGTAACCTATAAAATAAGATATTTTTGTTTGAAGAGAGTCTATTACATGGTCTTGCTGCTCAATTTTACGAATATTATCTTTGTATATCTGCTGGAGAGTCATATTTGTGATATCTTCCATATCGAAATCTCCCTGTCCGAATCCTTGTGATATGACGAGCCTTGCTCCGGCTATCGGACGCGGCATGCGCGACTCTATTGCATTGATTGAGTCCTGTATTATCTCCTTTCCTATTATAGAAACATTTATCGTTCTTACTCCATCTGAATAATTTACCGATTTGTTCAGCACCTGATTGTTTTTGGTATTGAACTCTTCGTTTACAAAATTGTAAGCAGTTGTTGTAAAGTAGGTATCCTTAATCATTTTATATGTAAGTATCACACTGGGTATAACTGTGACAAGAAGTATCACATAAACAATTCTTTCTACTACGGTTTGGCGGTTTTTATCAAGGAATTGTTTTTTCGGAAACTTCATCAGCCTTACCCCTGTGGTTGTTGCAAAGGCTATAAATACGGAGTTTATAATGAACAAGAAGAACGCGCCGAAAAAATAGTGCATATTGCCGTTTGCCAATCCAAATCCTGCTGTGCATAATGGTGGCATCAATGCCGTTGCAATTGCCACGCCTGGGAGTACGTTCCCTTTTTGTTTTGTTGCAGTGGCGACTATTCCGGCTGCTCCGCCGAATAGAGCGATAAGTACGTCATATATTGTAGGCGAGGTGCGTGCTAAAAGTTCTGAACGGACATCGTTAAGAGGTGAAATAAAAAAGTAAAGTGTAGATGTAAGTACGCTGAATAGTGTTGCTATTGCAAGATTTTTCACTGACTTTTTTATCAATTCAAAATCATCTATCCCTAACCCTAATCCTACACCCATAATAGGGCCCATTAAAGGCGATATAAGCATTGCTCCTATGATTACAGCAGTGGAATTTACATCTAAGCCTAAGGATGCCATAAACACGGCGAAAATCAATATCCATACGTTAGCACCTTTAAATTCTATTCCATCCTTAATTGTTGCAACTGTAACATCATAACTTTCACGTTCAGTGTTAAGGTTGAGTACACCTTTCAAAAATGTTTTTGCACCGATTGACCATTTCTTTATCATGGGTAATATTAAGAATTTGTTTCTGCCTTTTTATAAATTATTGCTTCTCACTTACGGAGTTTGTTTATACTTCCAATCTCTTTAAGTGGCATATCCCGTTTTACGGTATAAACAATGAATATACATAATAGTGCGGTGCGGAAAGTATATTTTATAAAAATATTGTCAATTGTTATATACTCTGCTGTCAAATAAAGAATTATTGTAATGGCTGCATAGGCTCCTATCTTTTTCAAGTCGTATTTTATTGGGAAGTAATGCTGTCCTATAATGTACGATGCGAGCATCATAATAAGGTAGCAGAAGAATGCTCCCCATGCGCATGCCATATATCCGTACAGAGGGACAAATGCAATATTTATTGCTGCTGTAACGATGAATCCACCGATTGAAAACCATGCGCCCCATTGTGTCTTATCGGTTAGCTTGTACCATAGAGACAGATTGTAGAAAACTCCGAAAAAGATCTCTCCTGCCATAACTATCGGAACAACTTTTATGCCGGCAATGTATTTTGCCGGCATCATAACCTTCACAATATCTATGTAAAACATTACGGTAAGGAAGATAAAGAAGGTAAAAATAATGAAGTATTTCATAGCCGAGGCATAGGTTGTCCGGCTTTCGGCATTGTCTTCCCTGTTTTTTGCAAAAATGAATGGTTCGTACGCAAACCTGAACGCTTGCGTGAACATAACCATTACTATCGCAATTTTGTATGTTGCTCCGTATATTCCCAGTTCTCCCATATAGTCGGGGCGATGTTCGGCAAGTAAGGGATAGAACATCTTGTCGAAGGTTTGATTCATTATTCCGGCAATTCCCAGTATCAGCAGCGGGAAAGAATAGCGTAGCATTCTACGCCAGAGTTTACGGTCGAAATGATAGTGTATTCCAGTTATTTCAGGCAGGAGAAGAAGCATTGTGACTGCTGAGCTTATAAGGTTTGAAACGAATATGTATTCTACCATACGTTCAGGAGAGAAGAACCATGATATTAGTGCCGGATTAGTCTTGTATATTGCCGGACATACAAGAAAGAAGAGGAGATTCAGTATAATATTAAGCGCTATCGAAATTAGTTTTAATGATGCAAATCTTATAGCTCTCTGTTTATATCTCAGATATGCAAACGGCAGAGAAGTGAATGCGTCCATTGCAATGATCAGTGCCAGCATCCAAATACAATTTTTGCCGTCAGGGTAGCCTAATAGGGACGAAGCCGGTTGCAGAAATATAATAACAATGATAAAAAACAACGTAGATGTTGCTGCGAGCGAAATAAGCCCTGTTGTATATACTTTTGCCGGATCATTGCAGTTCTTATCATTTGCGAACCTGAAAAATCCTGTCTCCAGTCCGTATGTAAGTATTATCAGCAGCAGAGCCATATAGGCATAGAGATTTGTAACTATCCCATATTCTGCCGTTGTCTTTAGTACGTTTATGTACAAGAATACAAAGCACCAATTAAGGAATCGTCCTAATATGCTGCTTATTCCATATACGGCTGTCTCTTTAGCCAGCCTCTTTATACCTCCCGCCATAGTGTTTTATTATTATTTAAAACAGTCCGGTCTGACCGGACGTAGGGGTGCGCCCGAGATGCTTGTATGCAAGTTCAGTAGCCTCTCTTCCACGTGGGGTGCGCTTTAGAAATCCCTCTTTTATCAGGTACGGTTCATAGACTTCCTCAAGAGTGCCGGAGTCCTCTCCGAGGGCTGTCGAGATTGTGGTTAATCCTACTGGTCCGCCACTGAATTTGTCTATTATTGTACTTAATATCCTGTTATCTATCTCGTCTAATCCGTATTTGTCTATGTTTAATGCCTCAAGAGAGTAACGTGCAATATCCAACGTTATTTCTCCTCTCCCTTTTATCTGGGCAAAGTCCCTTACTCGGCGTAGTAGAGCATTTGCAATACGCGGTGTCCCACGACTGCGCAATGATATTTCGTTTGCTGCATCAGATGTACAGGGCACTTTTAGAATTCTTGCCGAACGCCTGACTATTCCGCTGAGGATATTGTGATCGTAATATTCGAGGTGGCTGTTTATCCCGAACCGCGCCCTTAGTGGACTTGTCAGCAGCCCACTGCGTGTTGTGGCTCCAACGAGTGTGAATGGATTCAGGTCAATTTGTATTGAGCGTGCACTCGGTCCCTTGTCAATCATTATGTCTATTCTGTAATCTTCCATTGCAGAATAAAGATACTCCTCAACGATAGGGCTCAGGCGGTGAATCTCGTCTATGAACAGCACATCATTGGGCTCAAGGGATGTTAGTAGACCTGCAAGATCACCGGGTTTATCAAGAACAGGTCCTGATGTAACTTTAAATCCAACGCCAAGTTCATTTGCCAGAATGCTTGCAAGTGTCGTTTTCCCCAAACCGGGAGGACCATATAATAACACGTGGTCAAGTGATTCTCCGCGCAGTTTGGCGGCAGCAACGAATATCTTCAGATTTTCCATAATCTTCTCCTGTCCGTTGAAATCCTTAAACTTCAGCGGGCGCAGAACCTTATCGGCATCTTTTTCGTCATCGACGTAACCAGCTGATCGTATATCAAAATCGTCGTTCATGGAGTATCTCATTTATAATAATCAGAAAACATATTTTAATACCGTTTTCTATCTGAATTTATTTTTAATTGCTATTTTTTTATCGGTCTTTTTCCAGAAATTACGGCTATAAGTGAGCGCCTCCTTTATTGCCGAGTCAATATCCCAACCACAAAGTGATGCGTATTCGGCTATAATTATCCTCATAACCTCCTCTGATCGGGTAAGCCTTCTGAAGTTCATCAGCCTTTCGCGTTTGGTTATAGGCTTTCCAAAACGCATACGGTTCAGATCTACGATGCTGAATTGGGTATTCACATTGTCAAGAGTTGATAAGAGGATGTTTCCCGGAGAGTAGTCGAGATGTAGTATCTCTTTATCGTGTATCATCTTTGTAAATTTGGCAAACTGTACGAGAATATTCTCTCCTCCGTTGACAGAATCCACATATCGCCTCATCATATAAGGTGAATTATCAGCAACTGAAATGAAATAGGCACGGTATAGCAATCCGGTTCGTTTTTTCTCTATGTACGCCACCGGATATGGAGTTGATATACCCTCTTTTAAAAGTTTTCCGGCATTTTCGTATGATCTTCTTGCTTTGCTCTTCCTTAAAAAAGTATATGCAATACGATTGAACAAATATGGTACGGCATATCTCTTTACTATAAAATTATCTTTGTCATAAGGTATTCTTTTCAGTGTATTGCGCGATTTGTAAACGATATCCCCCTCCTTATTGAAGATATGCGGAATGGATAAAACCCATTCTTTTTTATCTAAATATTTTTTGTCGATAACCACCTTCATCGTTTATTCTTTATTATCTCTTCAATTTTTTCAATGACCTTTTCTGTTGATATATCAAGACATGCGTAAGTACCGAAGCGGCACGGTTTGTTTCCGAAAACCGAACAAGGACGACACGGAAGATCGCGTTGTAATACAGAGTCTTCCGTCAATCCCCACCCAAGGAAACCTGCGTATGGATGAGTCTCTCCCCATATTGATAATACCCTAGTCCCCATAAGCGCAGCAAGATGCATATTAGCTGAGTCCATTGAAACCAGAAGGTCTAATTTCTTCATAAAGGATATCTCATTTGCGAAACCGAGTCTCATTGTCACCAATGAGACTACGTTTTTATTTTCTGTGCACCACTTGTCAAAAATATTGTTGTCGTCAGGAGAGCCGAACAGAAAAATTCTGTATCTGCCTGTTTCGGACAAGATGTTTACGACCTTTTCCATTCGTTCTAATGGGTAGTTCTTCCCTCTGTGTTTCGATACGGGGGCAATTCCTATCCAGAGCATATCATCCCCTTTTTCTTTGACAAGTAGTTTTGGCAAAGATAGTGCGTTATTTTCCGCAAGCGGTGTAAAATTTCCTGAATATTTAAATCCGAGCCGTTCAAAAACGTCGGAATATCTTGCGAAGGAACTTTTTAGCTGCTTGAAACCTTTTTTATCCTTGTCTGTCAGCCGTTTTTTTTCCCTTCTTCCTTTGTGCATTCGTGCAACTTTTGTTCCAGATAGGATAAATAGCATTCTTAATATTTTGGAACGCAGAACATTGTGCAGATCGGCTACTGCGTCAAATTTTCTACCTTTTATTTCATTGAATACTTTAAAAATACCTTTTATCCCTTTGTACTTGTTTTTTGTGTCTATGGTTATTATACAGAGGTTGCCGGGCTTGTCTATAAAAAGTTTTTCAGCCATAGGTGATGTTAGTAACGTAAAACGGCATTCAGGATAATCTCTGCATATAGGATATATCACCGGAATTGTCATAACTACGTCACCAAGCGCCGAAAGGCGTGTAACAAGTATGTTTTTACAAAGTGCGGACATTTAAAAAAAAGCTATTTTTTACTATAAAGTACCGGATTTAACTCCGGATCGTTGTACATCTTCATCTGCTTGTAAACTTTCATATATTTCTTTCCAGCAGCAATGTCGTCAAGTAATGTATCTATGGCAGAGGTAAGGTCATTTCTCTGCTCAAGCAATATTGCCAGTTTAGTGCGACAACTCTCCTGATGTTCCGGGGATGAATCTTTACGTGCCACTTCCTGTTGCATGTGGTATATTTTCAGAGCAAGAATAGAGAGGCGGTCAATGGCCCATGCCGGACTCTCAGTGTTTATAGTGGCAGTCTCATTAACCGTTATGTCCCTGTTTTTATCAAGGAAGTAACTATCTATCATCTCCACAAGATCTGTACGGTTCTGGTTCGATTTATCTATTCTTCTCTTTATGTAAAGAGCCGTTATAGGTTCAATGTCAGGATTGCGGATAATATCCTCCAGATGCCACTGAACGGCATCAATCCAACATTTCTTGTAAAGGAAATATTCAATAGTTTTATTTTCAAAAGGGTTCTGCATACATACATCAACATCATCTATTTTATGATAGTCGAGGCATACGTTCCAGAATATACGATTACTTTTTTCGCTGAATGTCATAAGTATATTTTAAAAACTTAGAAAAAAAACAGAAATAGACTCTTAACTTTGCTACAAAGTAAAGAAATGTTTTACAAACACACAATTATTACCTATAAATAAGTTATATCTATGCAAGTTTCCATTCGCCATAGGGCTATTTGAATTTTAAATACTCTCCTAATTGCGATAAATTTGTACATTTGCAACTTATGCGAGTAATATTTGATGAAATGAAAATTGTAATAGATAGCCATATTCCGTATATAAAAGGAGTTTTGGACACGTATGCCGATGTTGTATATATACCTGCCGAAAAGATTGATAAAGCAGCAATACGCGATGCTGATATTTTAATAATAAGGACTCCAACCAAGTGTACCCCAGCTCTGCTTGAGGGGAGCCGTTGTAAATATATTGCCACCGCAAGCATTGGATTCGACCATATAAATACTCCCTATTGTGCCGAGCATGGCATACTTTGGAATAATGCCCCCGGGTGTAATTCCTATTCCGTAGCACAATATATACTCTGCTCATTGTTGCTTTTCTTGAAAGAAAAGCAACTCAGTCCAGCCGATTTAAAGGTTGGTATTATTGGTGCCGGACATGTTGGTAGTGCCGTGGCACATCATCTTAAAACGGTTGGATTTGATGTATTACTTAATGATCCCTTGCGAGCAGAGGATGAGGGCGAAGATTCTTTTGTAACGTTAGAGGAGATTGCTTCGCGGTGTGATATTATTTCTTTACATACACCACTTACTAAAAGCGGGAAATTTTCCACCTACCACCTCGCTGACAAATGTTTTTTCAACTCTCTTAAACGTAAACCTCTTTTTATAAATAGTGCGCGTGGTGGAGTTGCGGACGATAAGGCGCTGCTTGCGGCCAAATTAAGTGGCAAGATATGCGGATTCATTATAGATTGTTGGGAGAATGAACCCCACGGAATATATCTCCCGTTATTAGATGAGGCATTTATAGCAACACCTCATATCGCAGGGTATTCTGATGACGGTAAAGCAAATGGTTCTCATATTGTAGTGAATCAAGTGGCTCGGTATATGGGGATAAATCCGGATAAAAGATTGTATCCTGAATTACCTGATAATAATACAATCGACTTACAAACTGAAAGCGATATTTTATTGTCTGCCGTTTTACGCAGCTATGATCCTCGGTGCGATTCTGCACTTCTTAAAGAAAATCCGGCAAGTTTTGAACATTTCAGAGTCAACTACCCGTTTCGCCGTGAATTTAAAGCCTATAAAGTTGTAAATTACGGTATAGATTATGCCGCTATATTAAAAGAGTTGGGATTTGTACTTTAACTTTTATGCCGTTCTTTTATTTCTCACAGATGTAAAAGCCCCTTGTTTTTCCTGTTTTTTTTGCACATTGACACAACGAATGTGCAAAAACGCTAAAATTTCATCGTAAAAATTTTTTTACTAAAGAGAAAATATGCACCTTTGCAGCCGGAAAAATTTTTATTAATTAAAATTTAAAGTTATGTCTGAAGTTGCATCAAAAGTAAAAGCTATTATTGTAGACAAATTAAGCGTACCCGAATCTGAAGTTACCGCGGAGGCAAGTTTCACAAACGATCTCGGTGCAGATTCTTTGGATACAGTAGAATTAATCATGGAGTTTGAGAAAGTATTTAACATTACAATTCCTGAAGACCAGTCTGAAAAAATAGGAACCGTAGGCGATGCAGTCACATACATCGAATCAAAAGTTCAGTAATTGACCCCACTTTTACTTTTATGGAATTAAAAAGAATTGTAGTAACGGGCCTAGGAGCGGTTACTCCGTTGGGAAATGATGTCGATTCCACATGGAAATCCCTTCTTAACGGCGTAAGTGGTGCTGGGTCTATTACTATATTCGATGCCTCGCCATTAAGGACTCGGTTTGCTTGTGAAGTTAAAAATTTCAATCCGGACGAGTATCTCGACCGTAAAGAATCTCGCAAACTTGATCGTTATGCTCAACTTGCGTTAACATCTGCTATTCAGGCTGTAAACGATGCCGCCTTTGATATGGATACCATTAATAAGGATCGAGTAGGAGTCGTATTTTCGGCAGGAATCGGAGGTCTAAAAACATTTGAGGAAGAGGTAGGATATTATTATCAACATCCTGAAAACGGGCCGCGTTTTAGTCCGTTTTTCATACCTAAGATAATAGTGGATATTGCCGCGGGGCTTATCTCAATACGTTATGGGTTTCGTGGCCCCAACTATGCTACGGTATCGGCATGTGCGTCATCAACCAATGCAGTTATTGATGCCTTTAACTTGATTCGTCTTGGTAAGGCAGATATAATAGTTACTGGTGGAGCAGAAGCCGGAGTTAATCTTTCAGGAATAGGTGGTTTCAATGCCATGCACGCACTCTCCACCCGTAATGACTCTCCCGAGACTGCAAGTAGACCGTTCAGCGCAAGCCGTGACGGCTTTGTCCTTGGAGAAGGAGCAGCGTGTCTGATTCTCGAAGAGATGGAACATGCTTTAGCTCGCGGAGCAAAGATATACGCCGAAGTAATAGGAGGCGGAATGTCAGCCGATGCATATCACCTTACCGCATCCCATCCAGACGGGTTAGGAGCCCAGTTGGTAATACAGAATGCACTCTCTGATGCTGAGATATCTCCCGAAGAGGTAGATTATATAAATGTTCACGGAACATCAACACCTGTTGGCGATATATCAGAGGTAAAGGCAATAAAGAAAATATTTGGAGAGCATGCAAATAAACTTAACATTAGTTCTACCAAATCGATGACCGGACACCTTTTGGGTGCAGCCGGAGCACTTGAGGCCTTGGTGTGTGTTAAGAGCGTGCAGGAAGATATAATCCCGCCGACTATAAATCATGAAGAAGAGGACAAAGATCCTGAAATAGATTATTCGCTCAACTATACGTTTAACAAGGCACAAAAGAGAGTTGTAAACGTGGCGCTTTCAAACACATTCGGATTTGGAGGACATAATGCAAGTCTAATTGTCAGGAAATTTGTGAAATAGAGTGATAAAAAAATTATACATGAAAATAAGGCTTCTTGCGCAAAAACGCAATGAGCCTTATTTTTTATTATGTAATATGTTAGGGTTTATCCCTAAAAATATAGAGCCTTACATGGAGGCAATATCCCATAGTTCCGCAAATATCAAGACAAAATGGGGACGTCAGCTTAATAACGAGCGGTTAGAGTATCTTGGCGATACAATACTGGCATCTACCGTCAGTGATATAATTTACAGAAAATTTCCATACCAGCGTGAAGGATTCCTTACCTGTACCCGTTCACGGATAGTACAACGTAAGAATCTTAATTATTTAGCAGAAGAGATGAAAATACTCTCTCTTTTGCGCATTACAGGAGTAAATGCTGTACACAACCATATAGGAGGGAACGCATTGGAAGCCCTTATTGGAGCCATATATATAGACAAAGGATACGACGCGTGCCTTAAGTTTGTGAATAATAAGATAATTACACCATATATTGATTTGGATATATTAGCTCAAAGCGAAGAGAACTTCAAATCAAGACTTTTGGAGTGGAGCCAAAAATACAAGATAAATATTGAATATATCCTTGTGGACAAACATGACAATACAAATAAATATCCGACCTTTACATTTGAGATAAGACTCGAGGGAGTTCCATGCGGAGAAGGTTCAGGTCAGTCAAAAATAGAAGCACAGCAGGTCGCCTCATTACAGGCATACCGAAAGATATCCTATGAAGAGAGGCTTGTAAATCAGATCTTTGCCGCCAAGAATGCAGATAGAAATAATAAAAATGCTGTGTCAACACAAAAGGTAACGCTCTCTGAAGAGGCATAAAGAGGCAATAACAAGCAAGTTACAATATAAAAATATAAAACGATGAGCAAGAAAGCACTATTAATGATCCTCGATGGATGGGGAATAGGAAAGCACGGTAAGGCAGATGCAATATATTCTACACCTACACCTTATTGGGATTACCTTGTAAAGACGTATCCCAATTCAGAATTGCAGGCAAGTGGAGAAAATGTCGGTTTACCTGATGGACAGATGGGTAACTCTGAAGTAGGTCATCTAAATATCGGAGCAGGACGAGTGGTTTATCAAGATCTTGTAAAAATAAACAAGGCATGTAAGGAAAATTCTATACTTAAAAATCCTGAGATAATAAACGCCTTTTCCTATGCAAAAGATAACGGAAAGAGTGTTCATCTTATGGGGTTGACCTCCGATGGAGGAGTACATAGCTCCCTCGACCACTTATATAAGCTCTGCGATATAGCCAAAGAGTACGACATAGATAATACCTATATTCACTGTTTTATGGACGGAAGGGATACCGATCCCAAAAGCGGGAAGGGGTTTATTGAGGCATTGGATAAACACTGTGCCTCGAGCGCAGGCAAAATAGCTTCCATAATAGGACGTTACTATGCAATGGATCGCGACAAACGCTGGGAGCGAGTAAAGGAAGCTTACGATCTTTTAGTTAACGGCAAAGGCAAAGCATCAAAAGATATGATCTCTGCAATTCAAGAATCTTATGAAGAAGGAGTTACAGACGAGTTCATCAAGCCGATAGTGAACTCAAATTTTGACGGAAAGATAAAAGCTGGCGATGTAGTAATCTTCTTTAATTACCGTAACGACCGGGCAAAAGAGCTGACAGCTGTTTTGACACAACATGATATGCCTGAATTCGGGATGAAGATTATTCCCGGACTTCAATATTATTGCATGACACCGTATGACTCATCCTTCAAAGGCGTGCATATTTTGTTCGACAAGGAGAATGTGATGAATACACTCGGAGAATATCTCGCTTCAGAAAATAAAATGCAGCTACATATTGCCGAGACTG
>JAVVOY010000003.1:0-94425 GCA_036656055.1 Bacteroidales bacterium | reverse complement strand
CAGGGCAACCGCCACCACATAAAACAATATATTCTCCACGCTCACTGCGCTAAAGATGTCGTCCCATTTAGCCCCCGCCGCAAAACCATATCGCAGCTGCATCTCTCGCTCGGCCATAAAAACCGAGGTCATTGCCCCCTTAATCTCTTTAACACTCCTTGCCATATTACCCCACAATAAAATTAATGTCTATCCCCATTGCCCCTATACCGGCAGTAGGCTCATCGTTACGAGGCAGCAGAGCCGTAGCCGGCTGCAAACCTCGCGTTGTATAATATCCTCTTACCGTATCGTCTATCTCCATACCTTGTGGCATCAAAATATCACTACCACACTCCGGCATATCTGTTACATCCGCATCGTTAGCCTTAGCTATTGCCTCTGCGTTAGCAGCTATACCCGTTGCCATAACAGCTATGTCGACCCAACTCTGCCCCTGTTTACTTGTCATCATAATATTACATATCTCTTTATCACAAACAACATGGCAAGCCCCACCAACGCCAAAGCGCAGAGGCCAAACACCACCCACATAGAAGTAAACGTCCTTGTGCTGCTCTCGCCGCTCTCCGCTCTCACACTCCGCACGCTGTCTACACTCACAGAAGTACCATGCCACTTAACATTATCCACACGGTGCAGGCTGTCATAACCCGTTATGTTATATATAACCGTCACCTCCTCTCGCCTTATCGTCTTATCCGTCTGCAAAACATACTGTCTCCCTGCACTATCAGGCGCGCTGTAAAACACACGCTCAACGCACTCCTCCACATTACCATCCGTAACACTGCGGTCTGTCACCCCCTTATCGTGGGTCAACATGGAAGCCTCATTGCCGCTCATCATAACACTGTCGCGCAATACAGCCGCCGTTTTAGCATCCAAACTATACCTCGCCGTCGTTGTTCTGCAGCTCGCGGCACACAGGACAATTGTCACTATAACCGCAATCCTTAACCTTTTCAATAGCACGGTTAAGCCTCCTAACATCTTTTCGTAGTCCATTAATCTCATTTTTAAGTGGTTCGACAATATATTGCATTAAGACCTGCGAGGCTTTTTCGTCGGTTTCAACCGTTGCCTTGTCAGCCTCCGCGCTCGAGCGCCTCCGCGTAGCCCTCAACGTTACCGCCGTCGCTAACAGCCCGCCGCCAAAAACAAGGTTGAGTATTAAACTCACAATCTCTATCGTCATAATCTCTCCTCCTTAAGCCATTTTTGTACATCAAAAGAGGGGCAATCCTTAGAGGCAAACTCGTTGTGTCCGTGTACCGCAGAGAGCGGATACTCGCACTTTAATTTTTTAACGAGAGCCACAATGGCGGCACGCTGAGCAGCCGTCCGTGTGTCCTTAGGTCTTAATGCCCCGTCAACGCCACCAACATAAGCAACACCTATACTGTTGGCGTTATGTCCTGCACAATGGGCACCTACGGTGGCAACATCACGCCCCTTATACACCTTACCGTCAAGCCCCACAACAAAATGGTAACCAATCCCATTAAAGCCGCGCTCACGGTGCCAGCGGTCAATCTCCGCCACCGATACCTCGCGCCCTTCAGGGGTTGCGGTACAGTGTATTATTATCTCTTTTATCTCTCTCATATAATATTTATATCTATGCTACCGTCTTTTGCTATGCTTATGTTTTTTACCTCAAGTCCTTGCGACCGTAACTGCCTCTTCGCCTCACCTTGCCAAAATGGGTCTCTGTTGCCATTAATCAGTCCGGCGGCGAATAGTCCTATTTGCGGCACCTCCTTAAAATCACCCGGGTATACTTGCAATACTCTCTGAGCCACATCGGCAGTAGTATCGCCAACGGCAAGTTGTCCGTTTTCAAGCAGCATAAATCCGCGGTCGTCTGTTAATATTCCTTTCATATCAATGCTTTAGTTTGGTATCCTCGTAATCCTCTTTATTAAAAGAGCTCGGCGCAGGGGTCGGCGCGGCACTACTGCCCAGAGTGCCCACGGCAGGAGCTCCGCTACCGCCTGACACAGCCGTTATCACACCACTGTGTACGTGGCGTTTGCACCAATCCACCAAGTCATTAAGTTTCTTAGTCAACTCCTGTATTTTTATCATGCCGCCTAAATCCCCACCGTTTATAATAATACCATCCGAGCTATCTATCTCTATTTTTTGTACCTCCGAATACGATACAACGGCAAGTTGAGAGAGGTTGTCGGAGAGGTCTGCCACAAGCACATAACTGTCTGTAGAGGGGGTAATAAGTATTTTACTGCTGTTGCCATTTATTACAGCCCTCATGCGGACATCGGTAAGCGTACAACCGTCAACCTCTATTGTACATGTCTCCCCATTTACGCTCTTTACCTTTGCAGTAAACAGTGTGCTTGCATTGCTCACAGATGTCATATCGCGGATGCTTTTCTTTATGCTACTATATGCGTCCATTATTTTAATACTTTTATTACTTTTGTGGCTTATCGATCTATCAAACCGATAGTCCTATGAAAAAATTACTTGTTCTCTCTTGCGTTTTCGCCCTTTCGTTTACGTGCCTCTATGGCCAAAAATACCTTAAAGGCAAAGTTCGGGTTGTTACTTCGTTCCCTGACTACAAGGTTCGGGTTGTTACTTCGTTCCCTGACCTTAAAGTGCAAAAGGTAACTTCGTTTCCCAACAGCGACGGAAAATGGCAGTTCGTCGATGCCTTCGAAGACTTCACTATTCAGTTTGTCGACTCTTTCGAGGACTTCACTATTCAGTTCGTCGATGCCTTTCCCTGTCTTACCGCCTATTGCAACCCTCCGTTGTCAAGACAACTTTCGCCCCAACGTTATTTTACGCTTTGCGCCGGAACTCCCGAACTCTATATCTATGCCTGTAACATAGTATTTCCCCTCGGGCTTCCCTGTGTCGCGCAGGCGCACACTTGTGCCTGCTATCACTCTCGGAATAAGCCAAGCCGTGAAGTTACCCTCAAAGCCATCGTAGTTCCATAAGTTATATTCATTTTCGGCAGCAGTTTGCATATCGGTTTCGCTGCTACCGTTAATTATTTTCGTTACTTTAGAGCCTCCGGTATCACCGTAGGCCTTTTTCTTTATCGCACCATCCGCCTGTTTGAGGACTACTTCTATCTGCACTTTTTTGTCGCCTGCGGTAACCCATTTAAGGGCGTTGCTCAGAACATTAACTGCTGTATCAAATATAATAGCCTCTTCGTCGCGCTTTTCGGTATACACAGGATGTATATGTAGTGTCTTGTCTTCGAACCAGATATTAGCCTTTGTCTCTTCGTGTATTTTTTTAATGATGTCGAGGGCCGTTTGATGGAAGACGACAAATTTTTTAAATATGTAGTTATAGTCGCACACCACTATCAGCGTACCATCCACTTGCGAGAGTATATCACCTATAAGACTATTAAGCGTTACCTCTTTGTATTCTTTGTCTGCGACTGCAACATTAAGTAAATATAGAGCATCTTCGCACTCCAATACAAGAGTATTATTGTCGCGTGAGATGCGTTTTAAAAACCCTTTAAACTCAGTTTTAACGCTGTTACCATATCCAAGATCTATACATACCTCGTCTCCGGTCTTTATCTTATCCTCTATCTTTTGCCACGTGTTTAAGTATTGCGCAGGCAACTCTATCCTTGCCGTGTCACTCAAGTTGAGTACCGATGCAGATATCTTTACCGACTTAAGAGTTTTAAGTCTATATTCCCCGATAGTTATATGCCAAACAAGACTATACATCCTAATCTTTAATTAAAAGGTCATAATCATAATCACTCAAGGCTTCAACCTCAAAAACCTGACGGTTGAGGTGTGTATCCTGTTGTACCTTATAGTTTTTAATTACAATTCCAAAATCCCCGCCGTCGAGGTCAAATAGAGCCAAAAAATCGCTCACCACATCCAACCGCTCCGGGGTATCCAATAGCTTACGCAAGCGTTCTACCCCCTTATACGGGTAAACATCGGCAGCCGAGGCAGCCGGAGCATCGTAACTACCGTCGTCGGCAGTACTCACCACGGCCAACGATAACGATAGCTCTATATCTCCATCAGTTATTAATTCCTTTACTGTTCCGCGGCCGTTAAGCACCGGAGTAGTCACTATGTTTCGGGCACGACTGACGCTTACCACCGCTTCAGGAAAATAGATCTCGTCGCTCGTACTACGCAAATAGAGCGGCACTATCAGACTGCGACCATATAGGTCGTTACCCGACACAAGAGGGTAAGGCATCTCGGCGTTCTGCTGAGATAAAAGCTCGGCCTCGTCCTCAGACCCCGAACGGTTAGGTGGCAAACGCTCCACACGCAAAGCAGAAATAAAATATTTTCCAGCCGTGGCTATCGTTGCCGGCATCAATCGTAAATTAATCATATCTCTATCTCTCCTTTATATTTATGCGCTTGTAGACGCCATACCCAATATGCGCGCCATCTGCTCGCTGAGGACAGCCTCCACTTCGCGAGTATTTTCGCGCAAACCACCGTTGAAATTAATTGTCTCCACCATGCTTTTAAGGGTGATGTTTATCGTCTGTACTTTTCCTGCTCCGCTGCCGGCAACACCACCCAAAGAGCCGCCGCTTAAGTCTTTTTTGCCATTACCGAGCATTTGTGTCTCTTTATCTTTTTTGCCATTACCGAGGACAGATGTCGCAGCAGTTGTATCTACCCCTTTTTTGTCTACGGTCGTAGCTTTGTCGAGACTCTCACGCAGTTTAGCCACATATTGTGTCGGCTTTGCAACAATTTTGCCCATACCGGGTATCTTTGCCAATAGTTCTAAAAATGCCTGAATAGGTTTAAGAAAGGCATCTATAAGTACATATCCGATACGCTTTATCCCTGCCAAAATACCGCCGTCAGTAAAAGCCGTTTTTATACTCTCCCAATGCTTTGCAAAACTTGTAACGATATTTATTATTATGCCAAGCGGTCCGGTAAGCATAACTATCGCAGATCCTACACCGTCTAACCACCCCTTTATACCCTCAAATTTAGTGTAGAGATATGCCACCAACGACCCTAAAGCAGTAATAGCTACCGCTATCCAACCCACGATAGGTATGCTGCCTATGGCTACCGATATGGAGCGACAGGCTGCTATTGCTGTTATCTTAAGCCACCCGAACAAACCTCCGGCGGCGGCGACAGAAATCTTTAGTGCTACTAATCTCGCCACTACTTTAGCTATACCGCTACGTATGGCGGCCACAAACCCGGACCAATGGATTGTACACAATTTTATCAATTTACCTACGGCTATAAATATAGGTGAGAGCTGAGCTAACGGTATTAACGCCCCGGCTATTACCTCGGTCCAAATGCCGAAATCTCCGATAAGGTTAAAAATTGAAATCTTTAAGTCGTCAAACCTCGCCTTCACCCTCGCCTGGCGTTCGGCGTAACTCTCCATTACGGTTGCGGCTTGCTCTACGGCAGTGTTACTACCTGTTATTGCTTCGGTGTAGCGATCCACTTCATCAATGCCCGATATCAATGCCATAGCAGCGTTGGTATTTTCCATCCCGAATAGTTTGGACAACAATGCCGAATCGCCCAAAACCGTTTGTAGAGGCCGCAGCCTATCCGACAACTTTTTGCTTTTATCTGTTAGGCTGTTAATATCTACGCCGGCAGCTTGCAGCTCATCTTGTACATCTTTCGGCAAAAATCTACCGCGAGAGAGGATATTCATAACATTACGCAAAGCCACACCGCCCTCTGCCCCCTTCTTGCCTGCCTTATCCAATACCTGTATCGCTGCGTTGGCCTCCTCAAAAGAGACACCAGCACCTTTGGCTGCCATACCGGCCTGTTCCAACGCCTGTTTAATCTGTGGCAACTCGGCAGCCCCCTCTTTGGCAGCTGCCGCCATAACGTTCATCATCTCCGCCATTGTATCGGCAGCTTTAATGGGGTCGGTGGTTGATATCTGGAATTGGTTCATGGCGGTGGTAAGCACTTCTGTGGCCGCCGCAGTATCGCCCCCCATGGTTTTACTAAGCGTAGCGATATGCTTACCCATGGCTTGCAAGGCCGCCGGGGCTTTAGCTATCTCCGGCGACAACTGCGACAAGACCAATTTGTAGCTATCAACAGCCTGTGCCGCATCTACACCAAACGTCTTTGCCGTTTGTCTCGCATATCCCTCTATCTCTTTGAGCCCGTTACCCGTAACACCCGTTATAGCGCTTAGGTCTTGCAATGAGGCGTTGAGTGCAATACCAGGCTGTATGGTTGAGTTAATCCCTTGCGAGACTTTGTCAAGCATATTAGTAATTACATCAAAACGAAGAGCATAAGTCGCCATTTTTTTAAATCCCGACGAAGCATCTCCAACGCTTTCTACGACCTTTTTTACAGCATCATCGAGTTGTAATATCCCATTATAAGCATTGCCATTGAGATTTAATGTAAAATTTACGGTATTATCTGCCATGGTATTGTTTCTTTTATTTATATTTGCGATATATTTAAACCTATAAGATTATGATAATAGGAAGAATTATTGCAGGAATTATATTTTTCGGGGCGATTTTAGGGCTTATTATAACCGTTGTAGAGTGTATCAGGGATTGGTGGAAAGGAGACAAGTATGACGATGGCGGAGATTGCTCTATAGAGGGTATTTTCCGTATGATACGCCGCAAATAACTCTTTTTGTCAATATCGTTTGTCTTTTATTTCTCTTTCTTTTTTCCCCCGAATATAGTTGCTAACATCTCCGCTTGGTTTCGCAGGCGGAAGCTCTCCAACCATATAGCCTCGGCATAGGCTTCGGCGTACTCCATCTCGTTCAATCTCTGCGGGTCAAGATTTAAATTAGCTCGTATCAAAGCATTCATTTTAAGCAGTTCGTCACCCTTATTGTCGGTATCCGCACCAATGGCGAATACCTCTACGAGTTTTTTATCTCAGCCTCTACCCCCTCCTGCAAGGCACCCATTTTGCTCACCACCGCCATAAGCAGGTAGGCATCGTTTTGTATCTCGGCAGATCCACTCACCCAACACCCTTTAAGCATCTCTTGTGCCGCCAATACCTCGTCAGCTTTGTTAAGTTTGTTTACTCTGCTCAAGGTCGCCACATCAGGACGACGGACTGTACAAGAGTAAGTCTCGTCGCCGTCTTTTACTATTATCTCTATCTCTTTTTTCATGCTAAAATTTTTTAGGCAGGCGGTAATAAATACCGCCTGTAGTGTTTAAATTCCGTTGCCCCACTCAATATGGCTTACTGCCAAATCCAAATCCACCGTCTTAGATGTGTCTCCCTCGCTCCAAGAGCGGGAATTCTTTTTAAACTGACAGTTACGCAACTTGTCGATAACTACCACGCCACCATCTAAGGGGATATATGATACAATCACATCAAAAGCTGCCAAATCTTGCAGACGCCCATTTAGCGTCTTTTTTGTCAGTGCTGCTACCTCAGATGCGTAGAGTGTAAGTTTGGCGGAGCAGGTTATTCGCCCCTTACTGCGACTGACAGGGTAACGCCCAGCTCCGTAGTTGTCTACTACTTCCTGCTCGTCGCCATATTCCACCCCTGTTATGCCGGTTACGGGCATACCTGCAATAGTGCATACTATATCACCCCAACTATACTCTGTTCCGTTAATTAATGGTATTCCATTCATAGCTTATTCTCTTTAAAGTTTAGTTGCAAATCCTATCTTAATACTTACCGTGCGCATTACACCCATCGGTACATTTTTTATTACCACCTCTACTGTCGATGTAGAGAGTATATCCTGTTCCGGGTCTATGCTGACGCTATATCCGCTCAACTCGCCCAATTTCTCCATATCTTCGAGGGCTGCACCGGCAACAGTCTCAAGCACGGCTACGGTATCCCTCCCCAAATTGCCGCTTTCGGCATCCACTTTAAGCGGGGCTGCCAGGTAGGGTAATAAGTTAGCGCGTATGCCGCGCGTAGCTTTATCCATGGTCCGCACATTTTCTATGTAAGCATAGTCGGACGTGGCTACATCTAGCGTATGACTATCGTTCCAATACACAAACGACGCTCCCACATGTCTACGCCAAAAGATATATCTGTTATCATTAAGCAGGTTAAGCGTTGCTATCGATGTCTCTTTTAACTCCTCGCCCGTTATTAAGCCGGGTAAAGTTGCTGTTATGGGGAACTTTTGCACCCAAGCTACCGACTCGTTTACTGCGGCACAACTCACGCACCCGAGCAACGTACCGATAGCAGCTATCTCGTTAAGTTTACCTACGCTTTGCTCGTTAAGGAGTGACGCGTCTAAATCTTGCGCTACTACAACACTCACATTTTGAAGACCTGCCTGCGATAAGTTAAGACCTGTAAGAGATGCTAAATCAGCCATAGCTCCTTTGCATAAAGCCACTATAATGCTAAGCGGCATGTGGTTTTGTTCAAGGTCGCCGGCTGCCGTCTGATATTCGCCTAATTGTGCCGCAGTAATAGATGTTGCACCGCCGGCAGCAATACCCATCTGGCGTATCGCACCTCCGGTGTAGTTTTGTAGGGCTGCAATCTCTTTTGGTAATATATCACCGGACAATTTAATTGCAAGATAAAGAGTCCCACTTGGCGATGCCGTGAAAAACTCACTTACATGGTAAGCAATAAAATTAATTGCCTTTTGCTCGTTGGACGGGTCAGACGTGGTAGTCGTTATACCAAACGCCTCTGCCTGCTCTTTGTATTTAATAGCGGCAATGTAGATCTTGTTGCCTCCAACGTCAATCTGGTCGAACGCCGCCAGCGCCGTGCTCTCAGCAGATATTGTATTGTTAAGACCGAGCAACAGACCACTTACAGGATCTTCGTTGGCAGACTTACGAGCCATGCCACCATTTTGTTTTTTAAATTTTATATCGTTTAAAGCCATTTTATTTAGCGTTTAAATAGCGTTGAGGCACAGTGCCGAATAACCTGCCGTCTGCCATTTGTTATATTTATAGTTAAAGAGATACGCGGTGCAGCGCATATCTCTGTCTTTACCTCTGCACAGGTAGCCTTTTCGGGCTTATTTTTGCTACACCTCATTACGCAGGGTTAGCAGCTGTAGCCTGGTATATAACTACAATCCCTTTTTTGTCTTGTCTCACATAACTACCGCCAGCACGTACAGTCGCGGAAAGTATATCGCCAAAAGCGATCGCATCCGACTCGTTATCATTTATCTCTACATTACCGAGAGCCACACTCACGCACTCAGAGCTCCATGCAAACCCTGCCGCACAATCTGTTGCGGCAGCATTACCGGCTTTTTTACCTCCTGTAGCGGTAGTAACAAATACAGTAGAGCGCAGATAAATGTCAAAGCCGTATATCTTACCTATCATACCTGTGGCGGCATTGGCTGTGGATAAAAAAGCGTTAGCCTCTGTCTCTGTTAAGGCTGCCAGCAATTGCGAATACATATCTGCATCTAACATCAAGCAGCGGCCTGTCTGCGGTATATCCCATTTATCAAACTGTGCGCGGATGGCGCGGATATCTGTTTTTGTCAATGCTTTACGGTAACCGGTAGCCGATGGAGCAGTAGCTGCAATACTCTCACCAGATGTTGCGACAGAGGTAGCACCGGAAGGTATCCAATTAAGCATCAAATCTGCATATAATTTATCGGCGAGAGCCGTTTTTAAGCTCTTAAGCACGCTGTTGCGTTTATCGTAACTTAACTCGACGGTTTCGGGGTTCTCTATCAGTACAGGACCGGCAAAGTAAGTCTCCATATTGTACGTTAGGTCTGTATCTGTACGGCCTGCCAACCCTGTAAGGTTGGCAAGTGCCGACGCACGTGTCTTTGTTACGCTCGGTGGTGCGCCTGCTCCGGGTATGTGTACTGTCTTGCCGTTTACAAAGGCTGAGTGATTAATGGAGCGAGAAGCAAAAGAGTTGTCGGTCAGCAAACCTTCAACAATCGAATTAATCCAAATTTCTTTTTGTAATGCCATAGTTTTGTTTTTTTGTGGCTGCCCAATTACTTGCAGCCGAATTTTTCTTTAAAAAGTGAGTTGTATATCTCGGGGGCATCGGCCTTAAGTTCGGCCAGACGACCGGCACGGTCTATCTCGTCCCATGTCTTACCGGCGTATTTGTTGTTGTCGACGCTCCGCGACAATTGAGTCTTAATAGGCAATACACCTTGCTTACAGTTCAATATCTTTTCCACGGAGGCATAGTCTTTGGCTGCCAATGCAGTATATGCCTCTTTCTCGTCTGCGCCGATTTTTTTCTCCTCCACCGCACGGTTAACGAGGGCAGAAATCTTCTCTTCGTCATGTTTGGCGATGATAGCCTCAAGCTGTGCTATATGGGCATTTTTTGCCTCCACAGCCAATCTTACAGCCCCTGCCGTAGCGCCTTGCTCAAGACCTAACGCTGCGGAGAGCTCTGTCATAAATTCTGTTTTTTCCATTTTTTTGTTTTTATTATTAAAAGAGAGCCGTACAGCGTCAAACGTGGTCGGCTTGTTATTTTCATCGTAAAGGCACACGGCGTTGCCGTCGCTCGGTATAGTAACAATGCTGGCCTCGACAAGCTCGGCCTCTACGGCTCGGCAGTCGTCTGTCATCCTCTTAATGTACAGCCCTAAACTACACCCTTTAAGGTATCCCTTGTCTACTTTGCGGGCTATCTCTCTACCTACGACGTCGTCTGTATCTATATCAGCATCAGCCAACAGACAGTTGTCCTCGATACGCAGGTCGAGCCACTTGCCGATAGGCTTGTCTCTGTCATGGTTATAAAGCATAACGGGGTTTTTTCTAAACCGCTCCAGATCAAGGCCTGTAAGGTCTAAAATAAAACCATGTGAGTTAACGCTGGTCCCATCGGATAGGATAAATGTTTTTGCCATATCTTTTTTTGTTGTTACACAGGCAAAAATAGAGGAGCAAAAACATTCAAAAAAATAAAGCTACAACGCTTAAAACATTATTTACAAGGGTTGTAAAGATATTTTAAGGGATGGAGAATATATAAGACTTTCGCATATAAATAAATTTTTTATGGCAACAAAAAAAGATATAGAAAATAAAAAAACAGCTGCCCGACAATATTACATGCAAGGGCTGCTGCAAAACGACATCGCCGATAAAGTCGGCGTCTCACGCAACACCATATCGCGCTGGGTAGAAAGCGAGCGGTGGGCAACAATTAGAGCCGGCGTACAGATAACACGCCCGGAACTCGTAAATAAGGCACTTACGGCTGTAAACAAACTGCTCGATCAGATATATGAGAGCAATGATCCGGAACTTATATGTCGTCTGCCCGATCAGTTAGCCAAATTTGCATCTTTTATTGATAAGCTCGACAAACAAGCCAATGTGGTAAGCACCATAGACGTTTTTATCGCTTTTGAAAAATGGATAGAGCATAGAGCATCTTTCGATAAAGAGATAACAGATGACTTCTTAAACGCTCTGCGCAAATACCACAACATATACGTACAGCAAGGTTTTTCCAAATAACTACTAAAATGGATGCCTTTATTAATTTTAACAAAATACTGGCTTGCCTCGACGCAAAAATAGAAAAAGAGTTGAGACAATATAAAAAAGCGTGGGACAATAGATCTACAGAACTTAAGCAAAGACAGCAGAAAACATGGCAACGCAAACAGAGATAAATGCGGCACGAGCGCGGTGGCAGATACGTCAGACGGAGATACAATCGCACGCTACTGTTTTTACCAATGAGACAAAAGACGAGCAGCTTCAACGCATCGCGCGTGTGCGGAAAGAGTATGCTTACTTCGTAAGCTACTACTTTCCGCACTACACAACCGATAAAGAGAGTGGAAAAAACATCCCTTCGGCGGCTTTCCATATCGAGGCTGCCGAATATATCCGGCGCAATCCAATAACACGAGCCGTCTTCGAGTGGGCTCGCGGCCACGCCAAAAGTACACACATGGGGGTCTTTATCCCCATGTGGCTTATGGCACAAGAAAAGACAGATATACACATGGTTGTTATGGTAAGCAAAAGCGAGCAGAGCGCAATAAACCTGATGGCCGATATACAAGCAGAGTTGCAATACAACGAGCGATATATACACGATTTCGGTAAACAATATAACCCGGGGCAATGGGAGGCGGGACGCTTTACCACGCTCGAGACTAAAGTCTCATTTGTGGCACTCGGACGCGGGCAATCGCCGCGTGGATTAAAAAAAACCGGTTGCCGTCCGGATTATATCATAATAGACGACCTCGACGACGACGAACTCTGCCTTAATGAAGACCGCGTTAAGAAAGCCACTAATTGGGTAGAAGACGCCCTATTCCCGACACAGGGAGCCGAGGGTGGGCGTTTTATTATGGTTGGTAACCTCATCGCCCGCAACTCTGTATTGGGCAATATCGCCGCAAAAAACGGCACACACCTTACACGTGTAGATATACGTAACAACAAAGGTTGTCCCTCTTGGCCGGCATTATGGACAGAAGATCGCATCCGCGAACGCGAAGATTTTATGGGGTTTCGGGCATTTCAGAAAGAATACATGAATAATCCGATAAATGAGGGGTCTGTCTTCCCGGAACTGACGTGGGGTAGTGTACCGCCTCTTGGCAAGTTCCGTTTTCTTTGTTGCTATGGCGACCCGTCACCGTCTAACAACCGCAACCGCGCAAACTCCATGAAAGCTGTTTTTCTTATCGGTCTACACGACGGCAAATACTACGTTATAGACGGTCGTGTAGACCGCGTCACTAATGCCGAGTTTGTCGATTGGTTTTACGATGTTAACGCAGCTGTGCCGCAAGGCGTACAGGTGTATAATCTTATCGAGAACAATACCTTGCAAGACCCATTTTATCAACAGGTCTTTATACCGTTGTTTTCAGCCCATGTCGGTGTACTCAACATCTCACCCGACGAGCGTAAAAAGCCAGACAAATTTAGTCGCATAGAGGGCAATCTCGAGCCTCTTAACAGACAGCAGCGACTTGTTTTTAATATCGACAAAAAAGACAACCCTCACTTTCGGCGGGTGACCGAACAGTTTTTGTTGCTTACGCCGCGCATGAGTGCGCCGGCCGACGGAGCAGACTGTATTGAGGGTGGTATCTGGTGGCTCGGACGTAAGACATCAGCCATGGCAGACGGTGCCATGTTTTTGTCAGGAAATAGGCACAACAGCCGCCGTATTTAATAACAGTTTAAATAAAATATATCATGTATTTAAATATCAATGATTTACAAAAAGGAGTACGCGCGGAGGTGCTTACTTCTCTTACCCGCGACAACACAGATGTTGTAGAGCAAGGCATTGCGGAGGCAGAACAAGAGGTGGCGGGCTACCTTTCGGCGCGCTACGAGATAACAAAAGAGTTACTTAAGACTCCACTATCGACTGACCGCCTGCCTATGGTGGTAAAACTCGTGCGAGATATAGCATTATATAATATCTACAACTTTAGCGCACCTGTAAACATACCGGAAAACCGCGTAAAGTGCTACGAAAATGCTATCGCATTGCTTAAAGCGGCTCAAGCGGAAAAAGTATCCGTTACCGGGCTGGTACGGCTCACCACAGCCGACGGCAGCGTTAATAGCTCTTACATCGCTTTTGGTGGCAACGAAAAACGACAAAACCACATATAAAAATGAAACAAAAAAATATACTTGCGCTCATCGATGCACGTGAGGCATCCCATGCAACTCAGAGTATCACGCGCTGGAAACAAGGCATCCTTGCCTTCGAGAGCCACGACAACCCTATAAGGGTGCTGTTGTATGATATGTATGACGACTTATATCTCGACGGGCAGGTTTTTTGCACATGGACAAAGAGATTGGATGCAATACTCAATAGACGACTGGTATTTGTTAGGGATGGAGAAGAGGACGAAGATATATGCCGGCTACTTAATTCTCCCGAGATGCGTGCGCTCCTGCGCGATCTAATGGACGCCATTATGTACGGTTTTACACTTATACAGGTCAACAATATCTATTACAGTGACGACGAAGAGAGTTATCGTATCGATTACGATCTTATACCACGCAAACACGTGCACCCGGAAGAGCATCTGCGATGTGTTAGTCGAGAGCAGTACAGTATAACTAAAGATTATATTTTTGATGCTCCGCCGTTGTCCAATTACATGCTATGGGCAGGCGACGCAAAAGACAAAGGACTGTTTGCTCAGATAGCCCAATATGTCATATATAAGCGCGGAGGTTTCGGAGATTGGGCGCAGTTCTCCGAAATGTTTGGCATGCCGTTTCGCGAGGCTATATACGACTCGTATGACGATGATACACGCCGGCGGGTGGAAGAATTCATGAAGGGTTGGGCTTCGAGCGAGTTTCTCGTCCATCAGCGCGATATAGAGGTAAAACTACACGACACAGGCAGTTCTGCCGCATCGGTAGATGTATACTCTAAACTCATTGCTATGTGCGATGCCGGCATATCTAAAGCGATACTCGGTAACACCTTAACAACAGAACAGGGCGAAAACGGCGCACGGTCACTTGGGGAGGTGCACGAAAATGAGCAAAAAAGCAAAGAGCAATCGGACGAAAAGTTTATACTTGCCGTACTAAACACCCGTTTTCGCGCCTGTCTCAAGCAGTTCGGCGTCAATGTAACGGGCGGCGAGATATGGTTTGAAAATCCCGAGACGGACTGGACGGCGGTCCAGACAAAATGGAACGTTATTAGCGCAGTCTCTGCTCGCGTGCCGGTAGACGATGACTACATATATGAAGAGACAGGTATACCCAAACCCGACAACTATAATCAACTGAAAGCAGAACAGAAAGAACGCCGCCGGCAAATGATGCAACAGATAACTGACAGTGCAGATACTGACGATAAAAACAAAAAGCGACTATCTGCACGCATTGCTGATTTTTTCGGCGTAGCCCCGACATAGATCGGGGCATGGAGTTATATCCACGTGCCGACTTAAATGCTGCCTCGCGCGACATATATATATCAGACGAGATACTCACGGCTGCTCTTAACAATATATACCGCAAAACAGTAAACGTAAAAAAAGAGATAGAACCCGAATTATGGCGTGAGACCGTAAGGGTGTTTAATCTTGCAACTGCCACAGGGTTGTCCGATGCGGTAGATGGAGATACTCCGATGCCGACAGAGGGGTTTATGCAGGCTCTCAAAAACAACAATGATGTCTTTGCCGCTTTTCGTACGCATCGCATGCAAAACGACATAGCCGCTCTGATGACGGACAGAGAGGGCAACCTTAAATCGTTTGCCCAATTTGCCAAGGAGGCAATACAGTACACAGATCACCACAACCGCCGCTGGCTGCGCACAGAATACGACACAGCTGTTGTGCGTGCTCATAATGCTGCCGATTGGCAACAATTTGAGGCGGAAAAAGACATATTGCCTAACTTAGAGTGGATACGCAGCACATCTGCCAATCCGGGGGAAGACCACCGACCATTTTGGGGGACGGTGCTACCCATAGACCACCCATTTTGGAATCAGCACAAGCCCGTTGACAGGTGGAACTGCAAATGCTCTCTACGAAACACCGACAAAGAGCCTACGCAGATACCGACAGGGGGCGTAAAAGACATGCCTGCACGCGGACTCGAAAACAATCCGGGACAAGACGGACAGCTGTTCTCCGACAAGCACGCTTATTTTCCTGCATCGTGCGGCACGTGTCCTTTTGTTGGAAACAAATTATCTGCTTTATATGCTACGCTTGCCGGCAAGCAAAAGAACTGCTACCGGTGCAAAAAGGCGAATAAGGCGATAGAGCAACACATAACAACCAACGCCAAGCAAGAGTATGATGCCTATAACCCAGATGCATACAAAAAAATATACTTCTGCAAAGAGACGGGCGGGTACGTGGTAACCGAGAACGAGCGTCTTGTATCGGCAAAAGTCAACAAACAAGAGAGTGCCAAATACGCCAAAGAAAAAGCCATGTGTATAACCTTCGCCAAGGCCGGTAACAAAATAGTACATCTCGGCGAAGTGGCGAGAATATCATCTGCCGATGTATTATGTAACGGCATAAAAGCAGACTTAAAGCGTACAGATAGCTATCAGAATATAGTAAAATACAGTAAACACGCCACCAGACAACAAGGTGCTAAAATCGTGCTGTTTCAGTTCGACAAATGGGATGCAAAGTTTGCAAAAGAGGTAAAAAACCTAATTGGCGAAAAAGTTCACGGCAAATATTTTATTACAGGAAAGGAGGATAAAATATATGAGTTTTAAATATCAACGCCCCAATAGTAGGACTATTGAGGCGAGGGCTGTAGAAGTGCGCCGAAGCGGACATCCACCTTCCGATAGACTCGGAATCGGAGGCAAATATACATTTAATAATTCATTCACCAAACAAAACACCAAAAAAAATGACACCGGAACAATGGAGAGACAGACTGCATCAAAGCGTCGATAAGATAGAGCGAGCCGTAGTCCGAGTAATACCGGTAAAAGCCGGGCAGGAGGCAAAAAACCACTTTCAGGACAATTTTCGCAAAGGGGGTTTTGTCGACGGAGGGCTGCACCCTTGGAAACGCTCTAAACGCATAGGTACAGCCAAGGGGGCGGACGGACAATACGGCACACTATTAAGTAGTCGTCGGCACCTCTACTCTGCTATTAACTACAAAGCAGAGCCACGCAAAGTAACTATTACCAACAATACTCCATATGCCCGTGTACATAACGAGGGTCTGCGTGCCGGCAGAGGCAAGGGATTTATCATGCCCAAACGTCAGTTTATCGGAGAGAGCCACGAATTGACAAAAAAAGTTGCACATATTATCGAAGACGAGATAAACAAAGCCTTAGAATAATATTTATCCGTTTATACAAGAGAGACCGTCAGATAGGTCCGTATATATCTGGCGGTCTCTCTTTAGCTCTTGCTCGGTGTTATATGGTAACAACCGGTCGCACCTCGACGGGTATATAGGAGCGACAAGCTGATGTATCGCGAAGCATGCAGACATACTCCTCTACGCTGTCGACGAACCGCTCGTGGTCGTGGTTGGTTATAGAGGCTGATCGCTGCCATCCGGTCATATAAGAGGTATTAAACCCTTGCAAAACAGCCACCGCTCGGTCGATAATATCCAAGTACTCCAAAGCCTGATCTTCGGTCGGGGAATAATCGGCCGTGTCAGAATACCACTCTGTAACTATATGTAACCGTACTCGCAGTGTGCACTCCTGTACACAATTGCCAAGTGTACGCCAATCTATGCGATCGAACTCAACAAACACGGCTGGGCAAACAAAAGGTGTCTCGGCCTCAATAAATTCCACCTGTTGATTCCATAGGTCAAAATGCCGAAACAACGGCTCGCCAACAGCTGTCTCGGCGGTTTTTAACCGCTCCTTAATATCTAAATAAAGTTGCTTTCTCATTTGTCAAATAATTTAAGTTGTTGCGACTGTTCGGCTTTAGCCGGTTGCAGGCACTTAAGCATAATTTTTGCAGGCAAAGCAAGATACCTATTGAAACAAGAATAAGATATATGGTAGCGATCGGCGATATATTTAGTATATATCACACGCTGTGGCACATCTCTTAGTTTGTATTCTAATACAATATCTTGTATCTCTACTACTCGCTTCAGTAGGTTTTCTCGATTATAGGCCATATCTATGTTTTTTATACAAAATCAATTAAATAAACTCGGTTGCATAGTGCAAAAATAGTAATTTCCAAATTACATAACAAGAAAAACGACTGTAATCACTTAAATTACTGTCGTTTCTAAACAGTGTTAAGACATTTTTTATTTTATGGCTTTGGTGATGTGTATTTTTCGGCTTCAACTTTAGACATCTTCTTTTTTATTATAGCATATTGCTGTAATTCGCTGATTTGATCCCCTTTTCTATAATACATATCCACAAATACCCACCCAATTACACAATATTAAACCCAGTAACACCTTATACCTGTCGTCCTTTTCGCCGGTATCTACACCTTATCCTCCCAGCGGTTCTTAACAAGCCCCGCGCGCTTAGACTTGTCAACATCAAAAGGCTCTACCTCGATGACAATCTCTTTGCTTTTAAGCACCCTGCCGGTGCCATTACAGTACTGGCAAACAGCCTCTTTTGCCTCTCTTTGGCGAATGATATCCATCTCATCGTACAGATAGAGGATTCCGGCACCATTGCAGATACCACATAACTCAATATGCCTATGCTCCCATTCTTTACGTATCATACCTCAACCGGCTTATCAACCTCTGCCGTCTCCCTTACATCCGTCACACTCAGCGGCACACTCACCCATCCGCCATCCTTACCCTTAATCTCCGCGCGTATAAAACGGCGCGACGCCGTTGGGCGGTAACTCTCCTCAATAATCCTCACCCCCTCCAAAAAACGCACATCGCCCGTCTCTTCAGCCATCTTGCGCAGCTGCAACACACGGCTCGCCTTAAGCGTGCCCTTAGCATCACGCGCCAGCAGGCGCAACACCGCCCCCACAAGCGCACGGCTGTTGTCATCCTTAGCCAAGCTCTCAATATACCCCTTAACAATCTCAATACCCTCACTCACCGTATCCCTATAATCATCATTATAATACTGCCCAATCATCACCCGCGCCGTCCCCGCACTATTCGTAAACGTGTGCGACTGCTGATCACTACGCACCCCATACAAACCACCCTTAAGCTCCAAGGCAGCCATAAACTCACCCATCACCGCGCTCTTTGTCCGCGCAATCGCCTCACTAAGCCCGGTAAGGCGCGGTAATGCGCTGCCTATTGCCTCGTCCACAATCTCGCGGTAACGCTCCCTTTCACACCTAACACGCTCAGCCTCACGTCGCTCCACCTCACTCCGTTTAAACACCTCAAAAGCCTCAGCCTCCTCAGTCGTCATTGTCACCGTCTTAACATTCTCCATAACCCTGTTTTTTATAAAATTAAACAATCTCACTACTCCGTACTCTTAGTAATTACAGCATACCCATCAATACCTCCTCCATAACCGCCGATACCTCACGCAGGTCGCGCCCGCGCTTAGTAAACGCATTATAAAGGCTCCTTAAGCGGTCAACCCCTATACGATTAAAATCCTGTACCCCCGCCGCACGGCAGGCAATAGAGATAATAACCCTCGCACTGCATTCTCTCCCTTCCTCGCGCAACAACCCGCCAATCGCTGCCATAACGCGCTTACGCCACAAATCCACCTCCGTGCGCCTACCCCTATCCAACATACCCAGTAGCACACACAAATCCAACAGAGCCACATCCGTAAGCTCACGGCAACTCACCACCCCATAGCCACCCAAAACCGCAAGCCTGTCACTCTCACCCATTGCAAGGTTGCCAAACAACACATGCACCCTGCGTAGCAGCTGCGCCCTCTTATTAATCGTTGTCTCCATAACACCTATAATTAATCATTAATACCCTCACCACCATACATCACACGCCCCGCCTGTGCGTCAATATTAACCGTGCCACCCCAGCTGCCACGCCCAAAAACCTTACAGCGCAAAGCATCAACAACAAACACCGTATTAGCAAGCCGTTTAATCGCCTTGCCGGTGGTGCCGTTAGGGTCGCCATTTCGGTCGTTATGCGCCACGTAAACAAACGTCTTGCGCGGAAACCTCTTAGTAAGTCCCCTCACCAACCGCGTATCTACCCACTCGGCAAACGTTATATTATCAATAAAAACAATATCAGCAGACCGTTTGCGCCCCAATACCTCCGTCAATTCAGCGGGGGTAATATCTCCAAAAAAAGACAAAGACCTCTTATCACTACCTATACCAACCCGCTGCATCGCCTCAACAAAAATCTTGTCAATATCAAACACGTTGCAACTCTGCTCCGCCTGTATATAAACCACCTTATTACTCTGCGCCAAATAGTTAGCCAACAACAAACACAGCGTTGTTTTACCCTGTTTTTCGTCCCCGTGTATAAGCCACACTCCCCCCTTAGGAATAGCATCCGTACCACAACCAAGCACATCTCCAAACACACCTGTAGCAAGAGGCATAGCAGCAAATCTCTTGCTATACAAATTACTTATAGATATAGACTTTAGCTTACCCATTATATGCCCCCCCTCATTAACAACAACAGAGACTCTGCGCGTCTCAAGCCACCAATATTACCGTCTACCTGTATAAGGCATTTGTTAACAATCTCAGGTATCAACTCCTTATCCACAGTGTTGGCAGCCAATACATCACCAATTAACTTCCTGTAAAACTGTTTACGCTCCTGTTTATCCACAGGCGTAACCTTACTATATTTCTCACTAAAACGGCTAAAAATCTCCCTAAAACCAACCTTACGGCCAACAATACCCCTCTCTATCTTAGCAGCCAAGCCGTCCGCGCCAATCATATACCACCCACACACGCCCTCCGTAGCGTTCCATAAGGCTTTTATCTCCAAAAAAGCAGAATACTCCATATCCCCCGCCTCATCAATTATCACCACCGGACGCGGCAGAGTAGTCAAATAATACTTTATCCCCTCCAATACATCTGTTAACGTACCGTTGCCGTCAACACCAAGTGTGCGCGCCAACAAGCGTATAAACTTATTCTTCGTTTTACATTGGCTCGCATCTATATAAAAACAGTTCTTAACATTACGGCTCATATACTTAGCCGTAAACGTCTTACCAATACCGCAGTCGTCGATAAATATACGGGCTTTGCTGTTCTCTGCGCAAAACAAAACCTCCTCCTCTATTGTGTTAAAAACATCCGTCCTCGCTATATTCCACCGCCTCTCGCACATCGTAACACCTAAACGCCTGCCAATATTCAGCCACTGCGCCTCACTTATAATCCGCTCCGTTTCGCCACCCTTCAGGCGCGAGAATACCGCAGCACTCAACCCCTGCTGTTTGGCAAACATAGCATCACTGCCGTCAAACATCTGCCTTACCCTTAGCAAAGCCTCTGTTACCTTCTCCTTAAACTCCTTAGTAGTATTCATTTCTCTATAATTATATAATAATATCCATACTAAAACGTTTCTGCAAAACTCCGTTTAAACGACCTTTTATCGCCCTTTAAATCCTCGTCCGTTGCCTCCGGTAAAATCTCTGCAAAGACACTGTTGGTAGCACTCTCCACCGTTGGTGTTACACCTGTTTGCGGGGTAAAAAACCTATATTCAGGGCTTACGTATTCGCTCTTTCTCTCCCCCTCAATAACAGTAACCTTCTCAATACCCTTTTTCCTACGGTTGCCATACCCCTCAATAGTGGCAACATACTTACTCATTACCTCACGGTTAGCAATATCGCCGGCAGTCTGCTCAACCCTTGCGCGAGAGTAAATAGGCTTCTGTACCAACTCGCAAACAAACTGTTCTCCCATATAAGCAAATGCCTTTAGCACCTTACCGTCGTTGCCATCCAAATACCTCACCGTCAATTCCTCGCCCTCTACTAACTTCATCAATCCAATAAGCTCCTCACCAACTGCAACCCTACCGTCAATACCCAATAAACACTCACTGTTACACAATCTTACAATACCGGTGTGACAACTACTCTTTACTTTAATACCCAGAAACGGTATAATACCAAACCAATTAATGGGCTTTAAATTCGGGTTCTGTCGCTTCATAAAAAACTCCCAGCGCGACATCTCTGTATGTCGCGGGTGGCGGTCATTATTCCATTTCTCATACCTTCGCAAAGTCTGCTCCACAATAGTGTCAAACGGCAAAACTGTAACCCTCTCCACCCCCGCACGGTTAGCCTCACTACCTGCAAACGGACGAGCAATCCACCCTTCGCTGCGTCTCTCGTCACCATAACGCATGGCACGGTTTCTGTTCTCAATCTTTTTACCGCGGGCATTATTAGCCTCAATCCTTACAAACTCAAACATATTACCCTCACGCAAAAATGTCTCCTTATAGCTCGCGTTCAGGTTACTCTCCGCCTCCAATTCTGCAGGCAGAGACAAACCCCACTCGGCATAATTGCGCACCATCTGGCGGTAAAAATCAAGTATAATACCTTTCTTGTCCCTGCCCCATACAATTGTCGTATAACAATCAGCACCAAGGTCGTAGCCAAGATAAAACCACACACGCTTACCGTCACCATACTCAAACGGAGGCTGTCGATCATCCACGCTCAATAAGCTTCCTGCATACTCAGCTTCCGCCATACTGTGATAAGGCTTAGTTTCGCCCATCAACTTCTGGCGGTCACCTGTGCGCAACCTCAACGTGGCAGCCTTACTCTCCCAGCGCGTCAAATAAGCACGTACCGTTGCAGGACTCACCTCTTTATATTCTGCAGGCGATAACACCTCGCCTGTCTCATTGCTCACAATCTCCTTTTCGCCGCGCAAAAAAGCCATATACTCATCATAAACATCCTTGTAATTAGGCTTATATCCCTTAGCGGTAAATAAACTCTCAAAAAGACTATACATTTTGGTGTCCACCTTACGCGCACCCGTCACACTACAACTAATATGCTTGCCACTAATAAGACACTCATAAGCTACCTGCTTATCCTTAGCCCACTCATACGCCTCACACGCCTCCTTAAACCGGCGATAATTCTCAGGCAAAGTATGCTCATGCTGCCAACGCTTGCGCTGTATCTCTTTAAAACTTATTGCATCAGCACATAACCCCTCCCATAGCTTTTTTGGACGCCTATTGCAGCGGGCAAACAACCTCTCCCTTTCGCCTTTAAGAGCCAAAACGGCCTCAATGGTAGAGGCATTAATCGCATACTTAACCTGTATATCGGCAGCAATACGCCTGTTATCAGGCAGCATATAATTCATGTAAAAACGCTCCGCGTCAAGCAGATAGTTATAAAATCCTTCCACCGCCTGCACCTCACGGCGCGGGTCATCCATTTGCTCCCTAACATTCATAGGCAAACTGTCATACTCAATCTGTGCCACCCCCATATTATGACCCCTCGTTATACGACGCAATCCATAACCTCGCTTCTCGCTGCGCCTTACAGCGTTGCACAGAGACGCTACACTGCTATAAAATCTCGGTACAAGCTCGCTGTAATTTACAACCAAAATCGCCCTGTTATTTTTTATGTCCGTATAAAACTCCGGCATTATTATATCTTCTTGTTCTTTTATCTCTTTATTGTCTCCGGAGCGGGAGTCGAACCCGCCTCATGTTGTTTTTACCGCCTTGATACCACCTTTTCCGGAGCTCACCTCGCGGCATCATGCGCGAGGATCTGTCACACCTATCGTCTATCTGGTTTGTTGCGCGGAGCGGGGAGGCCTTTAGTCGACTTTTCCATCACTTTTTATTTTACTCTCATCGTCCGTATTCCCCTCTTCCTTATATTCCCTTAATCTATTGGCAGCCATACCGCAAACCAACCATGCCAAACCCCACATAATCACCATCGGCACCCATCCCACGGCAGGGTAATAAAAAACAGCCAATACCGTCTGCACAGTTGCCACAATTACAGTTAATATCGCAGCCAACAACACGCACCCCATTTCCAACCAATCCATTAATCTTTCCATAAGGGCTATAATTAATTGCATAGCCCTTCGTATTGCCGTTTAATATTATTGTAGCAGTGCCTCAAAGCCTCCTGATGCTTAGCTTTGTCCGAGTTGTCGTCGTACCAGTCAAAAACCTCGCTGTCGTTGGTGAGCACCTTAATATCCCTACCCCTGTAAGTTGCCTCAATCCAGTATAATCCGCGGGTATTTGAGTGTCTCATAGAGAACTCTACTCTGTTAAATCTTGCCATAATATTGCACTTTGCCGTGTTGTGCGAGGGCTGATTGTTTGTTATTGATTACTTTTTTCGGTTGAGTTCTGCGCCACCGCGCTCAATTGCAAGTGCCCTTATTTTTGCAGCAAGCACCGATTTTGTCCTCCCTTTAAGGGCATTCTTAGTTGTCTCCTCGCTGACAGATATGAGTTTGGCAATTTGCCTTACCTCACCGTGTTTTGTAATGATCTCCTTCATATTGTTTTTTTTTAGTACATTTACAGGCGCTTTTGATTTCAAACGATGACGCAAATATAGAGAGATGTTTCGATATATGAAAATTATTTCGCGAAATAATTCGTTTTATTTTATAATATGGAAAAATTAGGTACTATTCACGAGAGGATTTCACATCTTGTAACCACCTTTGGTAACGGTAAAAATACTGTCTTTGCAAGGATTATAGATGAAAGTGAGGCAAATATAAGAGGATATAAAACCAGTATAATACCTAAATACCCATTTCTTGAAAAAATAGTGAGAAGTCTCGATGTATCTCCCGAATGGCTTTTGACAGGGGAGGGGGAGATGTGTAAGGCCGAGTATACCCCCGATACTACCCCCTCTATTGCTGCCGAGCCTACTTCTACGACAATAAAAGATAAAAATCCTACCTCTGCCCTCCTTGTACCGATGGCGGAAAATGCCGGTATACCACTTATACCCATAGACTGCATAGCCGGCTATAACGGAGACGACGTATCAGACGTTACCCTTGCAGAGTGTATCAGATATAATATACCGGATTTTGAGGCGGCCGGAGCCGAGTATCTCATACGTGTCAGCGGATCCTCTATGTCACCCCTGTATAATAATGGCGACATGCTGGCTTGCCGTAAAATAAGCGCTATAACCTTTTTTCAGTGGGGCAGGGTATATGTGTTAGATAGCCTGCAGGGAGCAATGGTTAAGCGTGTTTTGCCATGCGATGGAGACGAGGATAAAATTATCTGCAAGTCTGATAACCCCCAATACCCGCCATTTTCCCTATATAAGACCGAGATACGCAGCCTCTCCACAGTCATAGGTGTAATCCGCTTAGAGTAAAAAAGTCCCGCATAAGATATTTTTCGCACCCTACCCATACACGCCATGTAACAAGCTATATATAAGTGCTTTAAACTGCTATTACCCCTCTGTTTGACTATGCACGTAGGGGTATAGATTTTAACACCCACACGTCCAAAAGTTCAATTAACTTAAAATCAAGGGTATATTTATATGTATGGTAAAAGTACACCTATGGTTAACCAACTGATTAACCAACTGATTAACCAACTCCCAAAACACTCCCAAACACACCATTTCCCCCACACAAAAAAGCCTCCCCTGCGCCACACGGCATAAAAGCAGCTATTTTTACACCCTATACACCTGTATATCAGTAAATTATTTTTCAAAAAAGAGTGATTTTTATTTGATTTTGTTTTGCTTATTCAAATATAAATAGTATATTTGTAGAGTATCAGAGAGCGATTACAAAGGAGCATCCGAAAACCTCAAAAAGAGTAGGAAAAAACAATCCAAAACCGATAAAAAAAATGGAAGTTAAAGAATTGAAAATCAGCTTCAAAATCGGAAAAGCAACTATCACCGTAATGGTTAAGTGGTAGCTTTCAAGGGGGGTGGATAAGAGCCACCTCCCTCTTTTGGATTGTTCAAGGGCAAAGATATAAATAAAACATGGAAAAGCAAGCAGAGAAGCCGCAAAGAGGAGGCAAAAGGACTGGGGCAGGTCGCAAATCAAAGTATGGCGCAACAGTAAATATAAACTTCCGTTTAGATGCCGATTTACAAGCGTTTATAAAAGGCTCAGACAATCGCAGTCGTTTTATCAACGAGGCTATCAGAGAGAAGAAGCAGCGCGACATAGAAGCCCTATAAACGCCCACAAACAAGTTATGCCCAGCCTCCGATATAAACCCTTTAAACTGGGTTTATGAGTTGCTTACACATCCATAAATGGGATGCAATCAACATATAATTACGTCCAATCCAAGAATAATCCACATAATCCGCACGATTTACGGTATAAAATCCACATAAAATCCAAGTAAATGTACATTTCGTTTTTTACCCTCTTTCTGTATCTCTTTCTTTATCATAGCATTACAAAATATTAATTGTACATTTCGTTTTTGCCCCCTTACTACTTAAACTTCTATTATTTAATAATTAAAAAAAATCACAACAATTATTTAGTTGCAACCTCTATCCTCCTCATCAAAGAAAAGATGATCGCGGCAGATATAAGGCAGCACGTTATAAGTACGCTCCATACAGCCCAAACAGGAAGTCCACCCCAAAGATAACCCACCACCGAAACTAAATAATTACCTACGGCCGTAGCAGCAAACCAGCATCCCATCATAGCCCCCTTGTATTTTTGTGGTGCCACTTTTGAGACAAAAGATATACCCATAGGAGACAATAAAAGCTCTGCAAAAGTCAGTACCAGATATGTAGAGATCATCCAATCCGGAGAAACTAAGCGGTTACTCACACCGGTCAGTTTTATTTCGTCCGGAGTTATTAACCCGATAGAACCTATTGCAAGAATAAGAAATGCAAAAGCAGCCACAATCATACCATAACCTATCTTACGTGGTGCTGACGGTTCCTTTCCACGTTTTGCAAGGATGGAAAATACCCACAGCAAAAGAGGGGTCAATACCACCACAAAAAACGGGTTAAACTGTTGAAATATCTGTGGCGTAATATCAACAATATCCTCTGTCGCGTAATAGCCATAAAACACAATTGCAATTGCAACCGCTGCAATAATAGCAGAAATCATCTTCCCTTTTACATGTTTAGACTGAAATAACGATATCAAAGAATAGACCGCCACAATTATGCCACTTAGGCTTATCACACTAAACAACAACCTGTTAAATCCGGTTACCGAATGAGCAATATAGTCACGCGCAAAGAACGTCATTGTCAATCCGTTCTGGTTAAAAGACATCCAGAAAAATATAACTACGGCAAAAACAAGCAGCAGGGCGGTGATACGCTTTTTAGTCTGTGCAGGAGTAAAGATATCTTTGCCACTATCATCTACCTCTGATCTATGAATAGAATAATTTTCAGAGTTTTTATAAGTTCCACGGAAAAAGTAATATATCGCCATAGAAAAAATCAGCGATATACAAGCTACTCCAAAACTATAACTATACGAATCAGAAAGTTTCTCAATATAACTGCTGCAGAATGATAACATATCCCCCGAATAATTCTGTTCGGCTTTCAATACAGCAAGATTTTCCATCCCCTGAATTGTGATACTTTTATTTATAAACTGGTGTGCTAACGCCGGGATTGCAGCATTATAAGTAAAACTGGCCTTTGTCATAAAATATTCCACAACCTTAGTCGCTGCAGTAGGAGCAAAAAAAGCACCCATATTAATAGCCATATAAAATATCGAAAAAGCCGTATCACGCTTGTCCGCATATTTTGGATCATCATAAAGATTCCCCACCATTACCTGAAGGTTTCCCTTAAAAAAGCCAGTTCCAATAGAGATCAACAACAGCGCACCAAACATAAATATAAGACTTACCATTCCAGTTTTAATTGGGATGGTTAGCAACAAATATCCAATAAACATAACAATAAAACCAAGCGTAACAATCTTGCCGTACCCCATTCTGTCGGCCAAAAGGCCACCAAGCAACGGCATAAAATACACCATACCAAGAAAAACTCCGTATATAGTAGATGTATAACCCTCAGAAAATCCGAATTTAGCTTGCAAGAAAAGGACGAAAATGGCAATCATAGTATAATAGCCAAAACGCTCGCCTGTATTTGCCAAAGCAAGAGTAAAAAGTCCCTTAGGTTGATTTTTAAACATCTTTTCTAATTACAATATCCTATCGTCCATTCCCCTTCACCTTAAAAGCCAACGCATATAACTTCATCTGCTTAACCATTGACACCAGACCGTTTGAACGAGTAGGAGACAGATTCTCTTTCAGCCCTATCCTATCAATAAAATAGAGATCACTCTCAAGAATATCTTCAGCCGAATGTCCCGAAAGGACATTTATCAGCATCGCAACTATTCCTTTAACAATCAGCGCATCACTATCTCCTTTAAAAAATATCTTTCCTTCACTACAATCCGCTTGAAGCCAAACACGACTCTGGCACCCCTCAATAAGATTGCTTTCCGTCTTATATTCATCGCCAATAGGCTTCAGACTCGACCCCATATCCATGATGAGCGAATACTTATCCATCCAGTCTTCAAAATCTGAAAACTCTTCGATGATCTCATCCTGTAACTCATTTATACTCTTCATTGTCAATTTACTCATTATATATTACCGACAGGACAGTCTGTCCAACCGCCTTCATCGTATTTCTATCAATATTTCTTATATCATCCCTAAGAGTGTGCCAATAAGAAGGGAAACCCGTGTCGGACGACTGATCGTACGCAATAATATCCGCACTCGGCACCCCCATGCGATTAACATAAAGATGATCATCCGTAACCGCCCCACCCTTTTCCTTAGGAAAATAAGCCCCGTAACCAAGGCGGTGCGCCTCGTCCCATATCTTCCTTACAACACTAGAAGCATAGTGCATAGATACCTGTTCCTGATAAAACCTACTCCCTTGCCCGGAAACCATATCCAATAAAATTCCATATTCAGCCCTATAACCCTGTATGTGTGGACGGTCACACCAATATTGAGTGCCAAGAGCCCATGTATCCTCTCCATCGCCACCTTCATAAAAATATGGAGTACCATAATCCTCGGCATCAAAAAATATTATGTCCACACCTACACTTGGAGATTTAATCCCTATCTGTCGTGCAATCTCAAGAAGAACCGCTACCGAAGCAGCACCATCATCAGCCCCAGCAATAGGTTTACGGTGATTAGCACTATCAGGGTCATTATCAGCATACGGTCTACTGTCCCAATGGGCAAAAAGCAGTACACGCCTCTCCTTTTTAGGAGAAAAGCTACCTATTATATTTACAATGTCTAATTTAGTTCCGTCATAAGCCGTAACCCAACCCCTCTGCATAACAGTATCCGCACCATAACGTGCAAGTTCTCCTCCCAAAAAATCTGCAGCAGCCTTATGTTCCTTTGTATTTGGAATTCTATAACCAAACTGCAATTGCTTTTCAGTATAAAAATAAGCACTGTCAGAATTAAAATCCGGAGCCTCAATTATATTTTTAGCCTCCGCAGCAACAGGTTTTCCCTTACATGATACAAATGTAAAAAACAACAAAACCAATATATATATACCTCTTTTCATAATTGTTCTAATTCGATAACTCATTTACCACTCCCATCACACGTAAAAAATTTCCACCCCATATTTTCTTAAGATCGCCATCGCCATAACCACGACGGATAAGTTCACAAGTAATATTTATCAACTCATTCACAGCGTTACAACCAGGCACACCGCCACCGCCATCAAGGTCAGAACCTATCCCCACATAATCCACACCCACTAATTCAACCACGTGATTTATATGATCCGCAACCGTCTTCACCGTAGCCAAACCATCATCAGATAGAAAATCCTCGTATATACAAATCTGCACAACACCACCGCAATCAGCCAACGCCTTAATCTGTTCATCAGTAAGGTTGCGCCTATGACCGCATAATGCCCGGCAAGATGAGTGCGAAGCAATTATCGGGGCAGTACTTAACTTCAAAGCATCATAAAAACTCTCATCAGAAGCATGAGAAATATCCACCATCATCCCTATCTCATTCATCTCCTTGACAACATAGCGACCAAATTCACTAAGCCCACCATGTTCCCGCTCACCTTTAGCCGAATCGCAAATATCATTATCCCCATTATGGCAAAGCGTCATATATATAATTCCTTCATCCCTATAATGTTTAAGAGCCGATATATCCCTACCTATTGCATAACCATTTTCAATTCCGAAAAATATCCCTTTCTTTCCTGCACGCTTTGCCGCAAGTATCTCCTTTTCATTACGTACCTGAATAACACGAGAACTATTCAGCGCAATCTGACACCGCAATTCCTCCAAAATAGAATTACACTTTTCAGTTGCAGCAGCCAGTTCGGCATCACTTCTACCGCGTTGGGGCAGATACGCCACCATACATTCAGCATCAATTCTGCCATCAATAAGTTTAGGAATATCAACCTTAAGCCTCAGGTCTCTCACACCTATATTCACCCTCTCAGGAAAAAACATCGGTGTATCACAATGAGAATCCAGCGTCAGTTCCCTACGGTGAAACTCTCTTGCACGTCTGTAAACAGCACTTCCCTCCACAAGCCATCTAAAAAGAGACAACATTCTTTCATCACCCACAGAGGCCATTGCTTCAGGATGCCATTGTACACCCATCACAGGATACGAAGGCTTCTCTATTGCCTCGTTAACACCGTCAGAAGTCTCTGCACTTCCAATAAAACCTGGAGCAACAACAGATACCCCCTGATGATGGAACGAGTTTGTCGGGAGATCACATTCCCCTATTATATTTGCCAGAAGCGTCCCCTTCTTGACACTCACCAAATGAGACGCAACATTTCTCGGTTCATCCTGCGAATGTTTCAGCACCGCCCCCTGATGCTGCTTTGCTATATCCTGATAATTATCCCCCCCACATGCCACATTTATAATCTGGTGTCCACGACAAATTCCAAGTAACGGCATCTGTCTCTGCATTGCCATACGCACAAGAGCTATCTCCGCACAATCCCGAATAACATTTACACCCTCCACCTCCTTAAGGGGTTTTTCCCCAAGCAATTCAGGAGAAATATCTCCACCGCCAGTAAGCAGCAGACCATCAATCCTCTCTAATATCTCAGAAAGAGACGAAAAATCTTCACACTCCGGTATAAGCAGAGGTATTCCACCAGCGTTAACAATCGACCTTACATAGGCATTCGCCACGCGCGAGGTATCCTCCTTCTGGTTAGTGGAGATACCAATAATCGGAGTCCGGCGACAATTAGCAACCGCAACACACCTCTCCGTTTCAGCAAACAAGGCTTCAATATTTACAGGATTATTTTGCGACATAATTTTCAGATAAAAGCAAAACGGGGCGTTTCTTTTACAAACCGCCCCTGTTAAAACTACAATTTTATACTTATAAAAACAATCCCTTCTTATGACGGGAGTATCTTTTACAATGCATTATTTTTTATCAGGTACTCAGCAATCTGAACAGCATTCAGCGCCGCGCCCTTGCGTATCTGGTCACTTACTGCCCAGAATACAAGTCCGTTATCATCAGCAAGATCCTTACGTATACGTCCAACATAAACAGGATCCTTACCGGCAATATCCAAAGGCATAGGATAAATCTTATTCTCAAGATCATCCATCAGCACAACACCATCAGCCTTAGCAAAAGCACCACGGGCCTCCTCAACCGACACTGCACGCTCCGTCTCCACCCATATACTCTCCGAGTGAGCACGCATAACCGGAACACGCACACAAGTAGCGCTTGTTCTTACATCAGAGTGCATAATTTTACGTGTCTCATTAAACATCTTCATCTCCTCCTTAGTGTAAAGAGAATCAGTATAAGCGTCCACCTGCGGAATAATATTATATGCCAATTGGTAATAAAACTTCTTTATCGTAGGAGCATCCCCTCGTTGCAACTCAGCATACTGCGTTACCAACTCATCCATAGCCGCAGCACCGGCACCACTTGCTGCCTGATAAGTAGCCACATGAACACGTTTTATATGCGATACACTCTCAATTGCATTCAATGCTACCACCATCTGTATAGTCGTACAGTTAGGATTTGCAATGACACCTCTCGGACGAGTTATAGCATCCCTGCCGTTAACCTCCGGGACAACTAATGGAACATCATCATCCATACGAAATGCGCTTGAATTATCTATCATAACCGCGCCAAACTTAGTAATCGTTTTTTCAAACTGTTTCGAAATACCCGCTCCAGCCGAAGTAAAAGCTATATCAACTCCCTTAAAATCATCATTTTCCTTCAACTCCTTAACAGTACACTCCTTACCCCTGAACATATAAGACTGCCCCGCGCTACGCGAAGATCCAAACAGAAGAAGTTCATCAATAGGGAAATCCCTGTCAGCCAATACACGGAGAAATTCCTGTCCCACTGCCCCGCTGGCCCCAACAATTGCTACTTTCATATATACTTAATTTTATAATAATACCTTATCTATATAAAAGCACAAAAATAAAACATTTTGCCATAATAGCAGCATATTGCAGAAAAAAATCTTTATTTGTTTGCGAACTCCGGCAGATTGCACTACATTTGCGTCTTTGAAAATTCCATACAATTATACTCACTAAACTAAAATTTTTATGTGGTTAACAAATTCATCTATCGGGAGAAAGCTCGTAATGAGTCTATCAGGGCTTTTTCTGGTATTGTTCCTGACATTCCACTTGGCAATGAACTTTGTCGCCGTATTCTCAGAAGAAGGCTACAATATGATTTGCGAGTTTTTAGGAGCAAATTGGTATGCTATTGTAGGCACACTCGTATTGGTGGCCGGTTTTGCAATACATATCATCTACGCATTCTGGTTGACACTACAAAACCTCAAAGCACGTGGCAACGACCGTTACTATGTAACAGCACGACCCAAAGAGGTTGAGTGGGCATCACAGAATATGTTGGCACTTGGTATCATCGTTATTCTCGGGCTTGTACTTCACGGGATACAATTCTGGTACAAGATGCAGTTCAACGAAATTGCCGGGCTTAATCTACAAGGAATAGATCCAGCAGACGGATACGCCCTAATAGCCCAGACATTCAGTCATCCGTTGTTTCTCATACTCTACCTTATCTGGTTTGCAGCAATATGGTTCCATCTCACACATGGCTTCTGGAGTGCAATTCAGACTATCGGATGGAACAACCATATATGGATGAACCGCTGGAAAGCCATATCAAATATCTTCACCACAATAATCTGCCTCGGGTTCGCATTCGTAGCCCTCTGGTTCTACTTTGTGGTAGCATAGTCAAATAACAAAACAATAATAATTATGGCAGACATAAAAATAGATTCCAAGATACCCGAAGGGCCATTAGCCGAAAAATGGAGCAACTATAAAGCCCATCAAAAACTTGTTAATCCGGCTAACAAACGTCGTTTAGACATAATAGTGGTAGGGACAGGTCTTGCAGGAGGCTCAGCTGCAGCATCCTTAGGAGAACTCGGATTCAACGTGCTAAACTTCTGTATACAAGACTCACCACGTCGCGCACACTCAATTGCAGCCCAAGGCGGTATAAATGCAGCAAAAAATTACCAGAACGATGGCGACAGCGTTTATCGCCTATTCTATGATACAATAAAAGGTGGCGACTACCGAGCACGCGAATCAAACGTTTACAGACTTGCCGAAGTGTCAAACAGCATAATAGACCAATGCGTAGCACAAGGCGTTCCATTTGCACGCGAATACGGCGGTCTACTCGACAATCGCTCATTCGGAGGCGCACAAGTATCACGTACCTTCTATGCAAAAGGGCAAACAGGACAACAGTTGCTTCTCGGCGCATACTCATCACTCAGCCGTCAAATACAAAAAGGATCCGTAAAACTCTATACACGTTACGAGATGCTTGATCTTGTAATGATAGACGGTCGCGCCCGCGGAATAATTGCCCGCAACCTCGTAACAGGAAAAATAGAACGTTTCGGAGCACACGCAGTAGTAATCGCCTCCGGCGGATACGGAAACGCCTACTTCCTCTCTACAAATGCAATGAACAGCAACGGATCAGCCGCCATGCAGTGCTACCGCAAAGGAGCATACTTCGCAAACCCGGCCTTCGCACAGATACACCCAACCTGTATCCCTGTCCACGGCGAATCACAATCAAAACTGACGCTTATGTCAGAATCACTACGTAATGACGGTCGCATCTGGACACCAAAAAATAAAGAAGACGCAGAAGCCATCCGCACAGGAAAGATGAAACCAACCGCAATAAAAGAAGAAGACCGCGACTACTATCTTGAGCGTCGTTATCCGGCATTCGGAAACCTTGTTCCACGCGATGTAGCCTCACGCGCGGCAAAAGAGCGCTGCGATGCAGGTTACGGAGTAGGATCAACCGGATTAGCCGTTTATCTCGACTTCTCATCGGCAATAAACCGCCTTGGCAAAGAGGTAGTTGCATCCCGCTACGGAAACCTCTTCCAGATGTATGAAAAGATAGTTGACGAAAACCCATACCAAACCCCGATGATGATCTACCCCGCAATTCACTACACAATGGGAGGAATTTGGGTAGACTACGAGCTCAGCACATCAATCCCCGGATTATTTGCCATAGGCGAAGCCAACTTCTCAGACCACGGAGCAAACCGCCTCGGAGCCTCAGCCCTTATGCAAGGTCTCGCTGACGGATATTTCGTTCTCCCGTACACAATACAAAACTTCCTATCCGACCAAATATCAGTACCACACATCAACACAGCCACACCAGAATTCGATCAAGCAGAAAAAGCCGTTGAAGAGCGCATACAAAAACTGATGAATATCAAAGGAAAACGTTCAGTAGATTCACTCCACAAAGAACTTGGTCTTATAATGTGGGACTACGTAGGAATGGGGCGCACCAAAGAAGGGCTTCAAACCGCAATACAGAAACTCAAAGAAATTAAAAAAGAGTTCTGGACAAACGTTCGCATCCCCGGAGAAGCCAACTCGCTTAATATAGAATTAGAAAAGGCTCTGCGCGTAGCTGACTTTATAGAGATAGGAGAATTAATGGCATTAGACGGACTCAACCGTAACGAATCATGCGGCGGACATTTCCGCGAAGAATTCCAGACCCCCGAAGGTGAAGCACTTCGCCATGACGACAAATACATGTACGTAAGCTGCTGGAAATACAACGGAGAAGACAACGATCCAATAATGCTGAAAGAAGAGCTTAAATACGAAGCCATCAAGGTACAACAACGCAACTACAAACAATAACAGCCATGGATAAGACAATAAATATAACACTTAAGATCTGGCGCCAAAGAGGCCCCAAAGAGCCCGGAGGATTTAAAAGCTACAAATTAGACAACATCTCAATAGGAAGCTCATTCCTTGAAATGCTCGACATCCTCAACGAACAACTCATAAACAAAGGCGAAGAGCCAGTTGTTTTCGACAACGACTGCCGAGAAGGAATCTGCGGAATGTGTTCACTCTACATCAACGGACATCCACACGGACCAGACGAAGATATAACCACATGCCAACTACACATGCGCCGTTTCAAAGACGGAGAGACAATCGTTGTAGAGCCATGGCGTTCAGCCGGATTCCCGATAATACGCGACCTGATGGTAGACCGCAACGCATTCGATAAAATAATGCAAGCCGGAGGATACATATCCTTAAATACAGGTGGTGCACAAGACGCCAATGCAATACCAATCCCAAAAGAAGATGCCGATCTAGCAATGGATGCAGCCTCATGCATCGGTTGTGGAGCCTGTGTTGCAGCATGCAAAAATGGATCTGCTATGTTATTTGTATCAGCCAAGGTCAGCCAGTTAGCACTGCTGCCACAAGGCAAAGTAGAAGGAGCAAAACGCGCAAAAGCCATGCTTTCAAAGATGGACGAATTAGGATTCGGAAACTGCACCAATACCGGAGCCTGCGAAGCAGAGTGTCCCAAAGGCGTATCAATTACCAACATAGCACGACTAAACCGCGAATTCATATCAGCAAAATTAAAAGACTGATCCCAGCTGTAAATAGATACAAAATCCCGGCTTTTTAACAAAGTCGGGATTTTTATTTTTCAATCAAACAACAAATATCTAAACCTACTTCTCCTTTCCAACAAGAGAAGACAAATAACCCTTCAATCTCTTTATCCCCTCCACCCCCAATATTGCAAGACCAGAATACTGTACAATCTTAGCCATACCAAAAAATATCACCCACAAAATACCTTTCGCCGCAACAGATATAGGTAACAATATTTGAGCAAAAGACAAAATATAAAAAGGGATACACAACAAAGTCACAATAACCCCCGTTCTGAAATTAAATCCTTTCAGAAAAATCACAAATTTACCCTTAAGATATATAAAATGCTTTTTTATCCACATAGATGACAAAGATAGAGCAATACAAATTCAAAATCAAATTCACTTTCATGACTATTCATTACAAGCTCCAAAATATATACCGATACCCCGTAATTATATTTTCACATAAGTCCACTCTAAAAAGAGAATGGCAAAAAAACAAATAATCTCAAAGAATTGTTTTGCATCCCAAATGAACATTAGCAAAATTCACATCATCACCTCCTTATATTATCCCCAAACAGTCAGGTAAGACAACATGTGACAAAAAACTATTATTCATCCTACAACAACAAATACACACCACAGATTTCACTTAGGAGCAGAATATCCCTACGGTAGCCACGTAAATAACAGATATAATACAAGAAGAGTTAAAAGGCTACCACACAAACCCCAAGGTATCACTAAAAATAATCAGCAAAATTTTATGGATGAAAAATAGTATATTTCATGGAATCTTTACTACTTTTGCAAAGAATTTGGATAGATATACCCTTTTTCAGAGTCAATTTAAAATTCACATTCATAAGTCTGAGAGTCTTTTTCAGACTGTTTTTTCGTTTGATAATAAAGGAGTTAAAAAAAGAGTCAAAATGCAAGAAACAAAAGAAAAACGTCGTATCTCGTTTTTAAACGCACGTGTAACCTCTACAATAAGCATATCGTTAGTCCTCTTTATTCTTGGAGTAATAGCAATGATGTCCATTCTTGGAACACAACTTACAAAATATATAAAAGAGAATATGGGCTTTTCAATCGTACTTAAAGACACCGCACCCAAGCGCGGAGTAGAAGATATAAAAAGAGCCCTTAATATTGCACCCTACGTAAGAGCAACCCAATACATTTCAAAAGACGATGCGCTTAAAGAACTTGAAGTTGAGTTAGGCGAAAACCCTAAAGACCTACTTGGTTTCAACCCTTTACAATCCTCAATAGAGGTAAAACTTGCAGCCGAATATGCAAATCAAGACAGCCTTACATGGATAGAGAAAGGACTACGCAAACACACTGATGTCGTTGCCGATATAATATGCCAAAAAGATGTAATACAACTTGTAAACGACAATATGCGCAAAGCAGAATACATACTGTTGTCGCTGTCAGTTGTACTCATGATAATATCCTTTGCACTTATAAGCAATACGATAAGACTTATGGCATATTCAAAACGGTTCCTTATACACACTATGAAACTAGTAGGAGCAACATCAGGATTTATCCGCCGCCCATTTATAATAAACAACATAATAGGAGGAATAATAGCCTCCGCAATAGCAATGGCACTCCTATCAGGCTGCGCCTATTACCTCATATCAGAGTTTGAAAACCTCTCTATACTAATAAATATAGTTACATTATTACAAGTATTTGCAATAGTACTGGCATTAGGGATAATACTTACAGCCATATCAGCTTATTTTGCAGTAAACCGCTATATATCCATGGAAAAAGACGATTTATATTATATGTAAAATGATAAAACATAAAACAAACACCAAAAACGGCAGTATACTTAGCGAACCCACCTCAAACTTTGCACTTGGGAAAAAAAATTATATACTTATAGCCGCAGCATTCATAATAATAATCCTCGGTCTGTCACTTATGGCCGGCAGCGGTTCCACACCTAAATATTACAACCCCGAGATATTTAGTTGGCGTCGCATAGTCCTTGCACCCGGCATATCATTCTTTGGATTCATATTCATCGTATACGCAATAATGTATAAAGATAAAAAGGAGGAAACCAAATGAGCGGATTAGAAGCATTTTTATTAGGTCTTCTTCAAGGATTTACAGAATACCTGCCGGTAAGCAGCAGCGGACACCTACAAATAGCCAACGCACTAATGGGCAATAATGTAGGCGAAGAAAACCTTACTTTTGCCGTTGTAGTTCATGCAGCCACTGTATGCAGTACAATAGTCGTTCTCTGGGGAGAGATAAACATTCTGTTAAGAGGAGTTTTCAAGTTCAAATGGAATGAATCCACACAATACCTATCAAAGATAGCATTATCAATGATTCCGGTAGGAATTATAGGTCTCTTCTTCAAAGATTACATCGAAGAGCTATTCGGAAACGGTCTTTTGCTTGTCGGCATAATGTTATTAGTAACAGCTGCCCTTCTCGCGTTCGCATACTATGCAAAACCACGCAAAAAAGATAAAATATCTTTCTCCGATGCCCTTATAATAGGAGCATCACAAGCCGTAGCCGTACTACCTGGGCTATCGCGCTCAGGAACGACAATAGCAACAGGATTACTATTGGGCGACAAAAAAGAAGAAATTGCAAAATTTTCGTTTCTTATGGTAATTGTCCCCATACTTGGCGAAGCCTTTCTAGACCTCATAAAAGGAGGTTTCTCACCCGAGAACTCCGGCATCTCCACCTACTCGCTTCTGATAGGTTTTATCTCTGCCTTCATAGCCGGATGCATTGCATGCAAAATGATGATAAACATTGTAAAAAGAGGAAAACTCATATACTTTACATACTATTGCGTTGCCGCAGGGTTATTTGCAATAATATATTCTTTAACTTAAAAAAACCGTCTGTGCAGGAGATATCAAAAGATAGAGTTTACAACTTTACCGAAGGGGAGATACTTCATTTCGACAAGCCCTTACATTGGACATCATTTAAGCTTGTAAAGGTCCTCCGCGGACACATACACAAGAAACTCGGCATAAAGAATTTCAAAGTGGGGCACTCCGGCACGCTTGATCCTCTTGCAACAGGAGTAATTACACTCTGTACCGGACGTGCAACAAAGCAAATTTCCGCGCTACAAGGTCACGATAAAGAGTACATAGCAACAATAAGGCTCGGAGCCACCACGCCATCATTCGATCTTGAAACCGAAATAGATTTCACATATCCGACCGCACATATAACACGCAAAAAAGCAGAAGATACATTACAACATTTCATAGGCGAGATAGATCAAATTCCTCCAATCTTTTCCGCCGTAAAAGTAGATGGCAAAAGAGCTTACCACCTTGCACGCAAAGGGTGCGAAGTAGAGCTAAAATCAAAGAAACTTAAAATAGAAGAGATAGAGCTCCTTGAATTTTCAGAAACAGAGATAAAAATACGCGTAGTATGCAGCAAAGGGACCTATATCCGAGCATTAGCGCGCGACATAGGAGAAGCACTCGGAAGTGGAGCACACCTTACAGCCCTCACAAGAACACGTATAGGAGATGTAAAACTTGAAGATTGCTTTAACGTTGACCAAATTGAAAAGATCGTATCGCAATCAGCAGAGCCTGCAAAAGAGTAAAAAATATTAACAACTCCGGATATGGACAAAGCATATTTGATTTTACCTTCAAATTTTATCCATTGCAGAAAGACATAAATCCCGGAAAAATAAAAAAGCACATGAAACTGTCACAATTCAAATTCAGACTACCAGAAGAGTTAATAGCCCAATACCCTTCCGAACATCGCGATGAATCCCGTATGATGATACTTCACCGCAAGACCGGAAAGATAGAACATCTGGTATTCAAAGATATAATAAAGTTCTTTGATGACGGTGACCTGTTTGTATTTAACAACACACAAGTATTTCCGGCACGCCTTTTCGGAAACAAAGAGAAGACCGGAGCCCAGATAGAGGTTTTTCTGCTCCGCGAGCTAAACCGCGCCAACCGGCTTTGGGATGTACTTGTCGACCCAGCACGCAAAATACGCATTGGAAATAAGCTCTACTTCGGCGAAGACGAATCAGTTGTAGCCGAAGTAATTGACAACACAACCTCTCGCGGTCGCACATTAAGATTTCTTTACGATGGCGAACATGAAGAGTTCAAAACCATTCTGTTATCCCTCGGAGAGACCCCCCTACCCGAATATATAAAACGCAAGCCAGAATCAGAAGACGTTGAGCGTTACCAAACCATCTTTGCACAAAAAGAAGGAGCCGTAGTAGCCCCCGCAGCAGGATTACATTTCAGCCGTGAACTTCTTAAAAGGATGGAAATAAAAGGAATAGACTCAGCATTTATAACACTCCACATAGGACTCGGCAGTTTCAAAGACATAGACGTAGAAGACCTTACAAAACACAAAATGGATTCCGAACCTATGTTAATAAACAACGAAACAACAGAGAAAATCAATACAACCAAAGACAACGATAAAAAAGTTTGCATAGTAGGAACATCCACCATGCGTGCAATAGAGACAACCGTTTGTACCGACTCACATATAAAAGGTTTTGAAGGATGGACAAACAAATTCATCTTTCCACCATACGATTTTACAATAGCAAATGCAATGGTAAGCAACTTCCACATGCCACTCTCAACCATGCTTATGATGGTGACGGCATTCGGTGGATACGAATACGTAATGGAAGCATACAGAGAAGCCGTAAAAGAAAAATACCGTTTCGGTGCATACGGAGACGCAATGCTTATAATAGACTAATGAATACCATCTATCTCTCCCTTGGATCCAATCTCGGCAATCGGGACAACAATATAACAATAGCACTCAATGAGATAGAAAAAAACATAGGACATATTATAAAAGTATCCTCACAATATGAGACAGCCCCATGGGGATTTACATCCACAAACAACTTTATCAACATCGCTGTCGAAATAGAGACCGATCTCACTCCGTACCAACTTCTCGAACAAACACAAAAGATTGAGACAAATTTGGGACGCAGTAAAAAAAGAGGAGATAAATACGAAGACCGTACGATAGATATTGATATACTGCTATACAACAACATTATAATAGAAGAAGAAAATCTAACAATACCACATCCAAAAATGCAGCAACGAACATTTGTAATAGAGCCACTTGCAGAGATAGCACCACAACTCTACCATCCAATATCATGCAAAACAATAAAAGAGATAAAAGACGAATTGACAAAAGTATAAATACTCATTATAGATTTAACTAAACATATAATAAATTAATCAGATGAAACTCTACTGCAAACTTCTAAGACAACTAAAAAAGCATCTTCCCAAAAAGAGGTGGATGGCTCTCGGCGACTCAAGAGTAAACGGATTCAATGGGTTAATTCTATTCTTCGTTATCTTCGCCTTTGTCCGCATTATATGGTGGGGAGGAGACAGTAATTTTGCCCTATACACAGGATATGACGGTACACACAAACCAACACCTGTAATGACATTTATAAACCTCGAAAAGTACAATCAGTGGATATCAGAAAAAACAGCAGATGGAGTTAATTTCTTCACCCGCGTTGCATTTAGGCAAGAAACCATACACAACAATGTAGACATATTTATATTAGAAAACGGTAAATACGCCGGCGGTGTAAAAATATTTCCCACCTGCGCCGGAAACCGCGAAATGGTTATCATTCTTTTAGTAATGCTACTCCTTCCCGGACCGACAAAGCCAAGATTATGGTTTATACCCGCATCCCTCATAGCCTTCTTCATAATAAATTGTTTTCGCCTTGCATTTGTTGCCTATATAACAAAAATAGACATGAATATCTTCGTCCAAGTCCATGATTACTCAGGAAAAGCCATGTCAGTTTTCGTATTTTTTATTTGGCTATTATGGGAAAAGAGATACGCCGAAAAATACCGTCTTAACGCATGGAAACAAGTAGAAAACGAAGAGAGAGATTAAATTAAGAATAATTAGCCAGCTACGCCTCAGATACTCCTGTTAGTTTTAGGATAATCTATCGTATAATGCAACCCTACACTCTCCTTCCTTGCCATTGCCTGTTTTATTATCAGGTAACCAACATTAACAATATTGCGTAGCTCACATATTTCGCGCGTTACCACCGAATGTTGAAACAGATTCTCTGTCTCACGAAAAAGTATTTCAAGCCTGTCAGTTGCACGCTTAAGCCTTAAGTTCGATCGCACAATTCCAACATAAGCCGACATCAACTGCTCCACCTCACGTACACTCTGCGTAATAAGCACCATCTCCTCAGGGAGCGAAGTTCCCTCATCATTCCAATCCGGGATCCCCCTCTGCATCTCAATCTCAGGAATCACACTTATAGCATGTTTTGCAGCAGCATCAGCATAAACGACAGCCTCAATCAGCGAATTCGATGCAAGGCGATTTGCACCATGTAACCCCGTACATGCACACTCCCCGACAGCATAAAGGTGCTTTATAGAAGAGCGACCATTAAGATCCACATCAATACCACCGCAAAGATAATGAGCCGCAGGAGCCACCGGAATATAATCCTTAGTAATATCAATTCCTAACGTAAGACACTTACAATATATATTTGGAAAATGCTTGCGCGTCTCATCAGCATCCTTGTGAGTAACATCCAAATAAACGCACTCCTCCCCACGTGTTTTCATCTCATTATCTATGGCGCGCGCAACTATATCACGAGGAGCAAGAGATCTTCGTTCATCATACTTCTGCATAAATTCCTTTCCGTCCTTCGTCCGAAGCACAGCACCGTATCCCCGCATAGCTTCAGTAATCAAAAAGCTCGGTCGCTCACCCGGATTATAAAGTGCCGTAGGATGGAACTGAATAAACTCCATATCACTAACACCACCCTTAGCCCTATAAACCATTGCTATTCCATCCCCCGTAGCTACCGGAGGATTAGTTGTGGTACGATAAACATTTCCTATCCCACCCGTTGCGATAAGAGTCGTTTTTGACAAAAAAGTATGTATGTGATTTGTATTCTGATCAAGCACGTAAACCCCGTAGCACGTAATATCCGGCGTGTGCCGAGTAACATTTGTTCCGAGATGGTGCTGAGTAATAAGCTCTATTGCAAAGTGATTCTCAAAAACCTTTATCTTAGGGTGGCTTTTAATAGCACGAATAAGACTGTCCTGTATTTCAGCCCCAGTATTATCCTGATGATGCAATATACGGAATTCCGAATGTCCACCTTCGCGGTGCAGATCAAAACGACCTTTATCATCACGGTCAAAACTAACCCCCCAATCCACAAGCTCTTTTATCTGCGATGGAGCCTCACGCACAACCTTCTCCACAGCAGCACGATTACAAACACCACCTCCACAAATCAATGTATCCTGTATATGCTTTTCAAAGTTATCATCAGATTTAGTAACTGACGCAATTCCTCCCTGTGCATAAAACGTATTAGCCTCCTCAATTCCTGTTTTACATATAACTGCCACCCGACCTTTATCTGCCACCTTAAGGGCAAAACTCATTCCGGCTATTCCCGAGCCAACAACTAAAAAATCATATTCGTAAACCATAACATATAGTTTAATCCCGTGCTATTACAGCCATCCATTCTCTCTGTACCACATAACAGCTTCACCTATTCCCCGCTCCAAATTATATTCAGGGACAAATCCAAGTTCCTCCTTAGCCTTTGAAATATCACAAGACCAATTATTCTGGGTCAGTATTTTAAATTTATCCCTATTAAGAGTAGACGGCTTACCCTTAATCGTTGCTATATCCTCTGAGCGCTCGCAAATAAATCGGCATAAAGATACTGGTACTACAATTGGTAATACATACTTTTTACCAAGTGCTTTGGCAGTTATCCTTCTGAAATCTTTTTGTGAATATACATTACTATCCGTCAGAAAATACCCTTCACCCAAACACCCCTTATCAATTGCAAGAAATATGGCTTTTACCAAATCCTTAACATATAAAAATGTGAGCCTCTTCTTTTTTGTTCCTATCAACAGATCCAATCCTGTTTTGATAAGATTTATCATCATAAAGTAGTCCCTCTCCCTCGGCCCATACACCCCCGTAGGACGCAAAATTACAAACGGGAAACCCTTGCACGAGCGCAGAAAAAACTCCGCCCGTAATTTACTCCGTCCATAAGCAGTATCCGGGCTTGGCGAATCAGTAGGCCTAATAGGTGATGGTCCCTTTTCGCTAGTTCCACCCCATGCGCTCAGACTACTCATATAAATAAACTTCTCAGGGACACAATCCATTTCAGTAAGCACCTCCACAAAAAGTTTCAGATATCCGAAGTTTATCCTATCAAAATCCTGCTTATTAAAACTCTTTGTAACGCCAAGATTATGAATAATATAATCCCATTTGCCATATTTAGCCTTAAAGGTCGAAATCTCCTCTTTTAGCTTTGTCTTATTGTCAAAAGAGAGAGTAACAATTTTTAATCTTTCATCCTTAAGATAGCTAAGATTAGTAGAAGCCCTTACCCCAGCAAAAGTTTCAAAACCGCGCTTCAACGCCCCCTCTATGATAAAACCGCCAATAAACCCACCAGCACCTGTTACTAAAACCCTCTTGCCCATAATTAAGACTCAGTTAAAATTTTGGTCAAACTTTTAAACAGCCTCAAAAGCCACATAAAAATCTGCCAATACAATTTATATTTTGCAAATATATCTCTTCTCAAAAATTTAAACAGCTCCCCTTTGGGGCTCCGTTAAATATCAGAGCAAAGAATTAGGATCAAGATTCAATTTCTCAATATCCTTAAAATATTTATACGAGCCCACTGTAATTTCAGCAGTAGCATCTTCATCACAAACTATTATACTGTGAGGATGATTCTGCAATGCGCTTATAGTCCACATCTGAGATATTCCACCCTCTACACCGTGCTTAAGAGCACGAGCCTTGCTGTGCCCATTAACTATTATGAGTACACTTTTAGCATCCATAATCGTAGCAACACCAACCGTAAGCGCCGTTTTTGGCACCTTATTGACATCATTATCAAAGAATCGTGAATTTGCAATGATAGTATCCGTAGTAAGAGACTTCATTCGCGTACGTGAAGACAACGACGATCCCGGTTCATTAAAAGCTATATGCCCATCAGGACCTATACCCCCAAGAAAAAGATCTATTCCCCCAACAGCTTTTATCTTCTGCTCATAAGCAGCACATTCAGCCTCAGTATCAGACACATTCCCGTTAAGTATATTCACATTTTCGGCAACGATATCAATATGGCTAAAAAAGTTCTTCCACATAAAAGAATAATAACTCTCCTGATGCTCACGAGGAAGCCCTACATACTCATCCATATTAAACGTTATAACATTTTTGAACGACACCACACCTTTTTTATTCAGCTCTATCAAAGCCTTGTACATACCAAGCGGTGAAGATCCGGTAGGTAGCCCCAAAACAAATTTTTTACTCTCAGAAGGATTAAACGCCTTAATACGGGAAGCAACATAATTCGCAGCCCAGCGCGAAACATTCTCATAACACGGTTGGATAATAAGTCTCATAGCCTTTAAATATTATAATTTTACAATGCCGAAATAACATAAGCAGAGTATCAAATTCAAATAAATTTAAATTAGATAACACACCACCTATCATTGTCTTCGTTTATCTTTAGGCAAAGATAGTAAAAAACCTTAGCGAATTGTTTATAAATATATTATATTTTTATACACAACAATTATTTTGCTAACAGAAAAAGTTTCCAATTAATTTTTTTTACCGTACCTTTGTTAGCAATAAAACTGTACCAGTAAATACATAAATCACATGAAAACAAATTTGAGTACTCAAATAAAGCTCGATTGGGTTCCAAAAAGATATTATTGTACAGATAATATACTTGAAATAACCTCATTATCTAAATTTGAGAAAACATTCACGGAAATTTACGAAAGTGCCGAAAACGGCGCAGCCCATGTTGCAAGAAAAGTTGCAGCAGTCATGGAAAAATGTAATAAAGGAAACCGAAAATGCGTCATGGCCCTCGGCTGGGGAGCAGGAATGCATATCGTTTACCATGAATTAGTAAATCTCCATAAAACAAAAGGGTTAAGTTTTGCCAACGTTATTGTATTCAATGCAAGTGATTTCTACCCATTAGAAGAAGGAGCAAGCAGCACGCTTAACATTCTTAAAGAATATTTGCTCGACAAAGTAGATATAAAACCCGAAAATATATACTCTCCCGAAGGAAACATCCCAAAAGAAGAGGTATTTGAATACTGTAAACACTACGAAGAGAAAATAGCCGCATTTGGAGGTCTCGACCTTGTTCTATTAGAGATCGGACAGTCTGGTTCCCTCACCTTCAACGAACCCGGATCACAATTAGCATCCACCACACGCCTTATGCTACTCAGCGAAGATTCGCAGAACCTCATATCAAAAGTATTCCCGTCAAATGAAAAATGGCAGAAAAACGCAATAACCATAGGAATCTCCACAATACTCAAAGCCAAAGAAGCAATAATAGTAGGTTGGGGCGAAGAAGTTTCAGCAAAACTTAAAGAAGCAATAGAAGGACCAATAACCGATGCCGTTCCGGCAAGCTTCCTACAGATGAGCAAAAACGCACGCATTGTTACCGACCTGACAGCCGCTGAAAAACTCACAAGAATAAGCAAACCGTGGCTTGTCTCATCATGCGAATGGAACGATCACCTTATAAGGCGAGCCATAGTATGGCTCTGTGGCATTACCGGAAAACCCATTCTAAAACTTACCAACAAAGATTACAACGACAACGGACTAAGCGAGCGTCTCACCCTTTACAAATCTGCATACGAAGTTAATATACGCATATTCAACGACATTCAGCACACCATAACCGGATGGCCGGGTGGCAAACCTAATGCCGATGATACGTTCCGTCCCGAACGCACCAAGCCATACCCCAAAAAAGTAATCGTATTCAGTCCCCATCCCGATGACGATGTAATATCAATGGGCGGTACCCTGCGCAGACTTGTAGACCAGAACCACGAAGTACACCTCGCATACGAAACATCCGGGAACATAGCCGTTGGCGATGAAGACATGATGCGTTACGTTATGCTAATGAACAGCATCTCCAAAGATTTCAACTTCGGGACACCTGATCTGGCTAAACATCTTAAAGATATAACAGAATCAGTACAAAACAAAAAAGAGGGCGATATAGACATCCCCACAGCCCGTTATCTTAAAGGGATGATACGCCAATCAGAAGCACGCACGGCATGCAACTACATAGGGCTAAAACCAGAAAACGTACACTTTCTCGCATTACCTTTCTACGAGACAGGAACCATTAAAAAAGGAGCACTCGAACAACGCGATGTAGATATAGCGAAAAAATTGCTCCTCGACATCAAACCCGATCAGATATTTGTTGCCGGAGACCTCGCCGATCCACACGGCACACACCGCGTATGCCTCGATGCCGTTTTGGCAGCAATAGACGACATAAAAGACGAAAAATGGATGCAAGAGTGTCGCATCTGGATGTATCGTGGCGCATGGGCAGAATGGGATATAGATTATATAGAGATGGCCGTTCCTATCAGTCCCGAAGAGTTACGTCAGAAACGCAACTCAATTCTCAAGCACCAATCTCAGATGGAAAACGCACCATTCCTTGGCGATGACGAAAGACTCTTCTGGCAACGCGCCGAAGACAGGAACAAAGCCACAGCCGAACTCTATTCAAAACTCGGTCTCGCATCATACGAAGCCATTGAAGCATTCGTAGAATACCTTCCTATAAGATAACAAACATACGAGCAAATACAGATACGGGGCGTTGTCATTAATTGAGAACGCCCCGTATCTTGTCAATATCCACCATATTCATTACATTCGCAAAACAGAAGGAGTAAAGATGGAAAAATATATATTAGGAAAAGTAGTTGACATACATAACCGCACAATATTTGCAGCAAAAATATCAATAGAAGGAGAAAATATAAAAGAGATAATATCCATCTCCGAAAACAAATTAAGCGGCAACGAAGGCTATATAATTCCGGGCTTCATAGATTCACACTGCCATATCGAGAGCACCATGCTAACGCCTGCTGAATTTGGGCGCAATGCCATGTTGCACGGCACAATAGCCTCTATAAGCGATCCGCATGAAATAGCCAACGTATGTGGCATAAAAGGGTTAGAATTTATGATAAAGAATGCAGAACATACACAAATGAAAATATTCTTTACCCTCCCCTCATGCGTACCATCAGTAGACTTTGAAGCAACAGGAGCAAGAATAAACACGGCAGAGACAACAACCCTGATTAAGAAAGCCGATTTCATAGGACTAAGCGAAATGATGAACTGCCCCGGCGTTATACATAACGACACAGAAGTTATGGCAAAAATAAAAGCGTCCCTACATGTCGGCAAACCAATAGACGGTCACGCCCCCTCCATAACCGGAAAAGAGCTTAAAAAATATATCGCAGCAGGGATCACCACCGACCACGAAACCACATCATACGCCGAAGCAGAAGAGAAGATAAAAGCCGGTATGAAGATACAGATACGCGAAGGAAGCTCCGCGAAATCGCTCAATCAACTTATGCCACTTATCAGCAAATACCCCGACAAGATAATGTTCTGCACAGATGACCTCAAATCATCCGATCTACGACATAATCATATCAACGAAATAGTACGCCGCGCAGTAACAGCCGGTTACGACCTTTTCAACGTACTAAGAGCAGCAACAATCAATCCAATCAGCCACTACAACCTTCCCGTAGGATTATTACGCGCCGGCGATAAAGCAGATTTCATAATCGTAAACAACCCCGTTGAGTTCAAAACCAAAACCGTTTATATTAACGGCTCACCAATAAATGACAAAGGTTATATTCAACAACACGAGGAGATAAACAACTTTGCAGCAACACCCGTTACCACCACCGACATACAAGGAGGCAACCACGAAGATATTATTGGAATAATACCCAATTCACTCTATACAAAACATCTTAAATCAGACAGCAAAAAATATGACATTCTCAAGATAGTCTGTTACAACCGCTACCAAAAAGGGGCTACACCCACAGTCGGGTACATACACGGTTTCGGCATAAAAAAGGGGGCATTCGGTTCAACCATAGGACACGACAGTCACAATATAACAGTAGTAGGATACGATGACATATCAATCGTCAAAGTTATAAATACAATAGTCCGGATGCAAGGAGGAATAGCCGTATGCGACGGATCAGAGACAATAACACTACCTTTAGACATTGCAGGGCTCATGTCAAAAGAAAGCATAGACCAAGTCGCCAGTCAATATACCAAAATAGAAGATAAGATAAAGACCTTAGGAAGTAACCTCTCATCACCGCTTATGACACTCTCATTCATGTCACTCCCCGTAATACCATCCCTAAAGATAACCGCTTCCGGGCTTTTCGACGTAGATAAATTTACCATAATATAACCCATCACACCAAAGAAATTACATCCCCCCCTTTCCTCCATCCATTCCCCCATCACCCGAATTAATAATATCCTGCTGTTGCGGTACATTCTTGTTTTTAGCATTCTTGCCAAAATAGTACGACACCGAAAAACGCAACTGCCATTTGCCATATATCCATTTCATATTCTGCGAAAAATTATCTCCGTAGGTCTCCCTTGTCCATGAACGTGAATTAAGAATATTACGGCCAGCAATAGAAACAAATAACTTTTTATTCAAGAAACCCTTGCGAAGCCCAAGATCCAAAGCATAACTAGGTAAAACACTCCCCTGCACCAACACCTGTTTAGCATTATACTCACCCGAGACCTGAAACGAAATATCCTTAGGCAAAATAAGAGAAGCCATAACCCGCAACGTCCATGTAAAATTAGAATTCTCGTCATAATGCATCACACTCTTCACACCAGCATTACTCACATATACAAAATCAAACGGATTCTGCTTCTGATAATATAAATTCAACGTAGTAGTAAGATTCAATATCTTAAACAACTTATTTTTAGCCACTACCTCCACACCCACATTCTGTTGGCGTGTAACATTCTCGTAGGTATAATACATAACAGGAGATTCATAATAGCTTACCTGCTGCACCACCCCGTCAGTAAAACGGTAATAAGCCGAAGCAGAAAGCGTATGGTCATCCCAATTCTTTATATAATTGAGCTCCACAGATTGCGAATACTCAGGTTTAATAGACGGATTACCATAAGAGATCGTAGTAGAGTCAGTAATCTGATGAAAAGGGTTCAAAGTCATATCGCTCGGATAATTTACGCGGCTCGTATAATTAAGTTGTATCTCATTATTCTTAGGCAGAGAATAAGATAGAAACACCGATGGAAAAAGACGAAAATAATTATGTTTCGCATCAGGAGCCTGCTCAGAATAAGGGCGGCTAACCGTCTTATAATTCATATTTTCCCCTCTCAGCCCAGCCAGAAATCCAAAACCCTTTACCTTCCCCGAAAAAGTTACATAAAGCGCATAAACATTAAATAACTCATTAAAATTATAATTCAACCCCGGAGCCGGATTCATATTATCCATATCCACCCCCTGAAAAGTATTCACATCGTTGATAATATTTCCCCAAAGACCACTTAAACCACTCTCTATCTTGAATATCTTGTTTATCTGATTAGAGTAATCAATCTGAAGATCTCCCGAATAAACTCTCCCCACATCATCCTGTTTCTGCGCAGAAAAAACATTCAGTGCCAACTGTGAGAATTTAGTCTTCGTATCCCCACTGTAATTCCTATAACTACCGTAAATACGCAAAGAGTTAGCCTCACTGAATTTATGAGTATAATCTACTTTTGCCATATAGAGACTAAACAAACCCGATTCCTTTGCAACCCTATCACGCGTAGTCATCCCCATTCCGTCAGACGAAACCATAGATGTATTCCCGGAAGGGATACCTGGCATCGCGGCACCAGTAAACTCTATTTCATCCTTGTCCGTAATATGATATGCAAGATTTGCTCGCAGCATAAATTGCCAATTCTTATAATTGCTATCATTATACTGATTCATCACAGTAGTATCATTACCCTGCCATGAACGACGGCACATATCATTATAAAATAGCCACTGCGAATACCGCGCGCCGGCATTCAGTCCTAAATCCACTTTATTAGTAGTAAGGTTATAATTACCTGAAACACCAGCCCCACCCCACGTATCAGCGCTCGCCGTAACGCCACCGAAATACCCCTTCTTAAGCCCCTTTTTAAGCACAAGATTTATCGCCCCCGCCGACCCTTCGGCACTATATTTAGATGACGGGTTTGTTATAACCTCTATCGTCTGCACACTTCCGGCTGGCAACTGCTCAAGATACTGTGCACGACTATCACCAGTCAGTCCCGATGGCTTACCATTTATCCATAGGTCCACGTTAGGGTTATTGCGCAAAGAAATTTTACCCTCCTGGTCCACCGCCACCGATGGAATATTCTGCAAAACATCCGAAGCCGAAGCCCCATCCGAAGCAATATTCTGGTCAACATCAAACACCTTGCGGTCTATTTCTAAACGCATTTGCGACTTCTGCCCAACAACATTAACCTCATCCAACGCATTCAATGTCGATTTAAGACCTAATTCCTGCAAGTTTACAATTGAATTTTCATTTGGCACATTAACATTTACAACCAAATCATTATATCCAACAAAAGAAGCTTTAAGATTATAGTTTCCATGTCTTACACCGGCAAAAGAGAAATGTCCATCATCCGCAGCAACCACAGTCATATTCTTCATTTGTCGCAAACTATCACTTATAACTACCGTAGCATACCCTATCCGCTCTTTTGTATTCACGTCCACAACCAACCCTTTTATATCAGCTGCAAAACCAGAAGTTATCAAGAATATCAATATCGTGAGCGTAAAAATTCTCAATCGCATAATTTTCAAATTTTATATTTATAATAATAGACGTACCTCTGCTAAAAAAAAGGTTGCATATTATTCACATAAACGCCCTATATACTTAAAAAAAGGAGGCAAAAAATTTTGCCTCCTTTTTTTTACAAGTTAAAATTATATATCAATATTTGCATACGTAGCATTTTGCTCTATAAACTCTCTGCGGGGAGGGACATCCTCTCCCATCAGCATTGAAAAAACACGGTCTGCTTCAGCCGCATTATCAATCGAGACCTGTCGCAAAGTACGCATTTCAGGATTCATTGTAGTCTCCCACAATTGCGAATCATTCATCTCTCCCAGACCCTTATAACGCTGTATTGTTATATCCCCGTTAAACCTCTGCGAAAACTGCTCACGTTGAAAATCATTCCAACAATACTCCTGTACTTTGCCCCCTTTAGATTTGCAAAGATATAATGGAGGAGTTGCAATATACAGATACCCATTTTCAATCAAAGGGCGCATATGGCGAAAGAAGAAAGTCATTATAAGCGTAGCAATATGACTACCATCCACATCGGCATCAGTCATTATTATAATCTTGTGATAACGCAGTTTATTCAAGTTAGCCTCTTTACTATCATCCTCTGTTCCAATCGTTACACCCAACGCCATATATATATTACGAATCTCTTGGCTCTCCAGAACTTTATGCTGCATCGCCTTCTCAACGTTCAATATCTTTCCACGCAAAGGTAATATAGCTTGAAAATTTCTGTCCCGTCCCTGCTTAGCAGTACCACCTGCAGAATCTCCCTCCACAAGGAATATCTCGCACATCTCAGGGTCACGCTTCGAACAATCTGCTAACTTACCCGGAAGCCCACCCCCTGACAACGGAGATTTGCGTTGCACGAGCTCACGTGCATGACGTGCAGCATGACGAGCCGTAGCAGCAAGCACCACCTTGTCAACAATCATTTTAGCTTGTTTAGGGTTCTCTTCAAGGAAGTTTCCCAATGCTTCCCCCACAGCTATCTCAACAGCTCCGCTCACCTCGTTGTTACCAAGTTTAGTTTTTGTCTGTCCCTCAAACTGAGGCTCCATAACCTTAACAGAAATAACAGCCGTAAGCCCCTCACGGAAATCTTCAGGACTTATATCTATCTTTACTTTTTCAAGCATCTTAGAGTCCTCGGCATATTTTTTAAGCGTACGCGTCAAAGCACGACGAAAACCGGCAACATGCGTACCACCCTCTATCGTATTTATATTATTCACATAAGAGAACAAATTCTCATTATATGTCGTATTGTACGTCATTGCAACCTCAACCGGAACCCCCTGACGCTCCGTATTGATATGTATAACCTCCTCAAAGAGGTGCTCCTTTGCGCTATCAATATAACGCGCAAACTCCTTCAACCCCTCTGCCGAATAAAACTCTTCACAATGGAAGTTACCTTCGGCATTTTTCTCCCTACGGTCAATCAGAGAGAGGCGTATACCGGCATTAAGGAAAGCAAGATCACGAAGACGTCCTGCAAGTATTGAAAACTGAAATGCCTTCTCAATAAATATCGAATCATCAGGACAAAAAGTTACAGTTGTTCCTGTTTCATTGGTATCCCCAATAATCTTTACATCTGCAAGCGGTTTTCCTTTGCTGTACTCCTGCATATATACCTTACCGCCACGTCTCACCTCTGCGCGCAGATAAGACGACAATGCATTTACACACGACACTCCAACACCATGCAGTCCGCCGGAAACTTTATAAGAATCCTTATTAAACTTTCCACCGGCATGAAGCACTGTAAGGACAACCTCAAGAGCTGATTTGTGCTCTTTTTCGTGCATATCCACCGGAATTCCTCGTCCGTCATCAGCAACCGTAACAGAGTTATCTTCGTTTATTATTACATCTATCTTGTGTGCATATCCGGCAAGAGCCTCGTCAATCGAGTTGTCAACAACCTCATATACCAGATGATGGAGACCCTTTACGCTAATATCTCCAATATACATTGCGGGGCGTTTGCGTACTGCTTCAAGCCCTTCCAACACCTGAATACTATTTGCCGAATAGGTCTCTGTATCCTCCAAATTTTCTTTTGACATTTTTATTCTGTTTTTATTACAATTATCTGTTTGCAAGGCGCTTGCAATAAGTACAAATCAGCGCTAAAACCTAACAAAGGTAATAAAAAAATCCGTTACGGCAGCAACCGAGACGGATTTTTTTATAAATAGCACAAGTTCAATAATATCGGCGTAGATATATTCAATCAGCCACGAATCACACACTTACCATCCGAACGAATATCTCAGCACCAAACTGAAAGCATAAGAGTGCACCTTAGCACCGGTAACAGGATTCCTTTCATTACCACTCTTCGCATTAGCCTCCCAAATAGGCGTATATATAAAGTCTCCGTCATTATAAACAAGTTGCGGTCGCGTAATCTCGCGTTTTATCATATTACAGAAACCATATTCTCCAGTCACACCAAGATAAAGGACATATTGGTCAAACCAATTCCATTTCCACCCTACTTCAGCCAGAAGCGAAGTATTTACCCGGTATGACATTTCAATATCTATATCATCAATATTTCCGCCATAATAAGTTCCGAAACCATGCTGCGGTAGATTATCATAAATTACATTCTCATGAGGAAAGAACCCTTTCGTCCTAAGTTCTCCATAACGTATTGTACTCCCACCTGAAATAGGTATCCCCAACTGCACGCCAAGACGAGTATAAAAACCCACCTCATGCTGATACTGAGCAAACACAGGGATTGTTAAATAAAGCGCGCGCTGTTTATCCTCCAGATCAGTATAACGGTACGAAAACGTAAAATTACCGGTTGTCGCGTTTCCGTCCAATATTGGAGATGCCGTAGAAGGATACTCGTCAGAGTACTCATTGAATCTTATTCGACTCTGATACAACCTTACTCCGGCTCCAGTTCCAAAACCCCAACTATCATTAAAATGATGCAGATATGTCACACCGCCAGAAGTACCCGGCATAGGATCATAATTACCACCTGTATGGCTATAATACATTGCCGATAAACCGCCCGTTAACTCAGCAGAAAATTCATTATCAATCCCCCTTCCATAAGAGGCTGTACAAATTGACAATACTAATGCTAAAATCGATAAAAATCTTTTCATGGCATATATTATTTAATTATTAAATAAACAGGCATTATTTTATCACCCTTATTTTAAATTCACCCACTGTACCGTCAGAAGCAAAGACCTTTACAATATATGTTCCGACAACAGATGGCACTATAATTTTAGAGCATCTCCCCGTTACAGGCACCGTATTTATCCTCCCACCCATATCTGAAATCACCACGGTCGCCCTCTCAGGCAAGCCACAATCTTGATCAATATACAACGTAACCACATCCCCTCCTTTAACAGACGTAGGATAAAGCTGTATCCTCGTAGCACCAAGATCAAATTTTTGTCCACAACTTTTAACTATAACACCATCCTCAGTAACAAGTTCTACCATATAAACATCCGCTGACGACTTGTTTGCCGGAAGAGTTATATACTGCGACAAAGCATCCAGAACAACTCCATTCCTATACCATTTGTAAGAAGAAAAACGGAAACCTCCGTTGATTTCAGGATTATTAGCTACAACAAGCACGTCATCCCAACGCTTTAATATTATATTATCAGGCAATTTATAGATACCAAGTGCATAAGATTTGGCATTCTCCCCGCTCTCAGAAATCACTTCAACTGGGACCACATGCTTTCCAGCATCAACATCTTCAGTATAAGTGCGCCCTATCTTATCATTTATTTTAACCACAGCACCACTATGCTGTGTCGATACGAAGATCGTTGCTTTGCTAACATCGCAATCCAATGCAATATTATACCTCAGCTCACCTGAAACAAGAGACGCCTCAACACCGTTTACTACCAAACTCTTTATATTCGCATCAAAACTTTCCGGTTTAAGAAAAAAAGGAGCCGACTCCGAAAAATCCTCGCCTTCATCACCATAACGGGCAGATACTTTGTAAATATAACTCTTTCCTTTTTCAACACCAATATCCTTTACCGATTTTTCCACTGCACCCAAGCTAAATAACCCACCATTACGATAAACGTCATAACAAGGCGCCATAAAACCTACTGGGCGAGAAGAAGCTACTATTGCACCTTCTGAAACAACATCACTCTTAAGAGAGTTAACAGTAGAAAAAATAAAATTATGTTCCTCTTCAGCCGAAACAATCTCTGTCTGTACATCTCCTCTCGCAGCAAATTTTTCCTCACCCATTACCGAAGAAAGGCTAAATTTAAGATAAAAGTTATTACTTGTCAATGCATTCCACTTCTTTCCGTCAATCGAAAATATATTTCCCCTATTTGGGAGAGCGGGAGCAGCATCTGTTGTAAGATAATACTTATTATCAGCTTTCAATACCTTCACGGCACATATAAGTTTCTGCGAAGCATCCACAACAAAAGGGACAGAGAGAAGCTTTTCTATATCTCTGTTTTTATCAGACCTCTCCACCTCCTCGGTATAAATTCTGTCCCCTTGTTCTATATATATAGCATAATTCACATTCGCATGTTCAAAAAACTTCACTTTCGTAATAGTACAACGGTCAACACACTTCAAATCCGAAGGCGACCACTGTTGTCCAAAATAAAACGGGAATACATTTCCCGAATATCCACCCCAATTACCACTTTTACCACTTCCCCAAAATATCTGCTGCTCAGCTATCGGTAGATTCCACTTAACTTCAACATCCTGCTCACCAACACGCGTTGCAGAAATATTTCTAGGAGGAGCAATAATATGCTTTTCAACCATTACAGCAGCACTTTTTGCGGATTTCTCATCATTCTCATAAAGAGCAACCACCTGATATTCATGAAGCCCGGCATAAAGTCCGCTCTCAGTAAATGATAACGCGCTACCCCTACCTACTTCTAAATCATTTCGATATATCACATACGAAAGAGGTATCTTATCCGGAGCTTCCCATGTAAGCGTCACCTCCGTACGGTCATTGCTCCATCTTGCTGACAAATTCCGAGGAGCAGGCCTTACATTAAGCATGTGGCAACCGTTTAATTTTCCCCACCCTTTTCCTAAGGGATCCAAATATTTAGAGACATTATCGAAAAATAGGTGCAATTTACCATAGCAATTTATTCCGTTAAGGTTAGAACACGAAGACGATCCCCCAGTCAAAGAGCCTACCACATTATGCTCCTGATTAAACAGAGAAGAACCCGAAGAACCCTTCTCAGTTACAGAAAAGCCATTACTTGTCCTTACAAAATGTACACTCCAATGTCCATCATTAAATCCTGTCACACCGGGAGATCTCCATGTATAAGATACGGCAGGAGAAGTGAATGTAGAGATTTTTTTTACACTCCCTTGCGGATGATGAATACATACACCCGACTCTGACGCCCCCACTCCTCTATCCCATCCATTAAAATAAGGATTAAGCCCCGATGGTATTCTGCCCTTCATAAGCAACAACGCCTGATCAAGACCTCCGTTTAAATCAGAACCTTCAAGAAATTCGCACCCAATAATTGATGTATAATCCCTTATCATATCACCCATACACGAAGTGGTCTCATAATTAAAGTAAAATTGTGACTGCAAAAGTTCCGTTGTAGAAACAAACTTATAGTCATCCTTTAGACAATGAAACGCCGTATACATATACGGTTTAAAATCCTCGGACGTATTATTCAAAAGCGTAGCCGTACACAAGTACGAATAACGCCCAATCACAGTAATCATCTTTACCACACCATCCTTTTCATTCTTCCAATCATTACCCTCAGGACAATTAATATCCACCATGCAGCTAATATCTACACCATTTAAAACCCTAAGATTCTTATAACCATAACATATATCCGATATCTCTATCTGCGGAGCTTCATTATTAATTTCAGGAGCAGCATATTCAAGAATAATATCGTCCCCTGCCACAAATTCCGACGAAAAGAGACCTCCATCCGGATTCGTCCGCGAGGTATACGCCCCCAGTAACTGCGTATGACTTTTGTTGTATATAAATAACCGTCCCCCCTCAGGGATATAAAACCTTTTATAATACAGAGAAATTGCAATAGCACCTTGCGACTGCACTCGCAAGCGACAAATCATTTCACCGGTAGATAATTTTGTCCATTCACCAGCATCAGACAGCGAAAGCCCAGCAGCAAGCAAAATCCCCACCCTTTCAGGTAGACCATTTCCCGAAATAGCCTCATCCTCCATCAACTGACTCAAAGAGAAGGGATTCTTTATCCTATAAGGAGTAATTTCCATATCAGCCTTCAAAGATGGATCTTTCAACGAATAAACAAAACTCGGAGGCACCCCTCCCTCACTTATCTGCGCACGAATCAACGGCGCAAAAATAAGCATCACCATTACTATAAATAACTTATTTATAAATTTTACCATCATCAAAATGTATCTTTATTTCTTTTTTTAAGAAAAAAGCCTCGTGAAAAAAAGCTCCTCAAATAATTACGAATATGCGTTATAAATTCATGATTCTGCCTTACATTTATAGCCAAGGGATCACTAAAAAACGTAAGTTCCCCCTCCTCCCCAAACTGCTCAGGATAAAGAACTACAATATTATTTCCCGAAAAGTAGCGAGACAAGAAAGAAGGCAACTTCTCAAAATCAGGATTATAAGAGACTGATGCCGGACGCGAAGAGACTATCACAAACAAATCATCATCAAGCACAACCCCGGTAAGCATAAGTATATCGCCCCATTTATCCATTATCTGAAATTCAGCACGAATATTACTATTCGCCTCAAGCAGTCTCCCCTTTATCTGCATCAGCGTTGCACTCTGTCCGTAGAATATGACTCGGCAGCCAAGTTGCGAAGCCATATTTGCAATCCGGTTTACCCATTTCGCAAAACCGGTTTCATACTCAGCCTTTTCAGGAACAACCAAAACTATGCGTGTAATGGTATTTGCAGGAATCTGCATCTTAGCTATCAATACCATCTTTGACGACCCCTTAAGCAACGTTTCAGCCTTAATTCCCAAAAAAGTATCAGCTATATTAGCCTTATAGTGCAATCCCAATAAAACCTCCGAAATACCCTTCTCCTTTATAGTATGTATTATTCCTGCCGCCACATTCATATCATAGCGTGAAATCGTCTCCACCGGAGTATCCGCAGCAGTAACTATTTTTGACGCATGCAAAAGAGTATTCTCAGATATTTTTCTTGCCGACGGATTATCCTGCCGTGCATCATTTATAACATTGAGCAAACACAAAGGGACCTTCAATCTCGGATTTTTCATAATAAGAGCCAAATTCACCAAAAGGTCCGTAGTAAGAGGGTTAGATATCGGAATAAGTATCTTTTCCGCATCATCCGGCACACTTGCCCCACCCTCACCCGACATAGCCCCAAGTGCTATCTCCTTTGCAGCCTCCTCAGTAACAAAAGCACTAACCGTACAAGTTACCAATATCATCAATATTGCCCCATTAAATATTGCAGCATCAAACAGACCCACCTTATATCCAATCAGAACCGCCGCCAAAGTCGCAGCAGCCTTCGCCGAACTCAGTCCAAAAATCATATTTCGCGATCTTTGCGAAAGACCAAAATGCTTCTGCATCACCCATGCAGCGATCCACTTTGAAAGTATCGCCACTACAATCATAACCATCGCCACCCATATACTGTACCACGAAGTAAAACCGCGCAGGTTAATCATCATTCCAACACCTATAAGAAAATAAGGAATAAACAAAGCATTCCCAACAAACTCTATACGGTTCATAAGCGGAGATACCGCCGGAATATAGCGCGTAAGTATTATTCCTGCAAAAAATGCACCAATAATTCCTACTAACCCTATCCATTCGGCAAGATATGCAGCTGCAAACACAAGAGCAAGAATAAATATAAATTGTGAAACCTGATCATTGTATTTCTTGAAAAACCAACGCGTAATGCGCGGATAAGAGTATAAAAGCATTACAGTATACAACGCCACACCAACCACTAAGCGCACCCATTGGAACATACCTGCCCCCTCGCCGGCAATACCAGCCACAATAGCCATCAACGTAAGAGACGCGATAACAGTGATTACCGTTCCAGCTATCGCAATAGATACTGAACGCGCCTTCGATGTTCCGTAACGGCTAACAATAGGGAACGCAATAAGAGTATGAGAAGCATAAACTGTCGCCAGCAAAGAAGAAGCCAACCAACTTATCCCCAGCAGATACTTAGATGTCAGCAATCCAAAGACAAGTGGAATTGCAAACGTATAAATGCCAAACATTATCCCCTCACGCTTATTCTTCTTAAAATCAGATATACTCATTTCAAGACCAACAAGAAACATAAGGTACAATAGACCCACATTTCCAAATATTCCAAAACTTGCGTCATAAGCCAAAAGATTCAGCCCATAAGGACCTACAATCATTCCGGCAAAAATAAGCCCAATAATATGCGGAATATGAAGACGGTTCAGAATAATAGGTGCAAACAGAATTATCGTCAGCACTACAAAGAAAATAAGTGCTGAGTTGGTTATAGGTAATGATGGGAAAAAAGAGGCTGTAACCATTTCAATCCGCAATTAAAAACATTTGCCATATACAAAAGAGCCTATCCCCAATATAATCCAAATAAATTTGGATTATATTGAAACCCAGCCTATTTTAGCTTTTATTTATATTAAGCAAAGATAATGCAAAGCTAATACATAATCCAAATAAATTTGGATTATGTTGAATCATACCCTATCTTCACTACAATATCTTCCGCCCTCACTAAAAATACGGAATAAAACAGAATAATGCCTTTTTTAGCAACAACTACTAAAAAAGAGATTATTAAGAGCCTGTAATCATGATTATCTTATTCCAAAAGCTGCTTTTATCCTATCCACGAAATCGAGTTTCTCCCATGTAAACAACTCCACTTCACACTCCACATCCGGGAAATATTTTGAGACAAAACGTTTAACAACAGTACGCGGCTCGCGCCCCATATGCCCGTAAGCCGCCGTCTCCTCATATATAGGGTTGCGCAACTTCAGCCGCTGCTCAATTGCACGCGGACGCATATCAAATATTTCAGAAACCTTATCCGCTATAAGGTTATCACTAACACCTATCTTACAAGTACCAGAAGTATTAACATAAACATTTATAGGTTCAGCCACCCCAATAGCGTAGGAGACCTGCACAAGCACTTCCGATGCTACTCCGGCTGCGACAAGGTTTTTAGCAATATGGCGAGCAGCATACGCTCCCGAGCGGTCTACCTTAGACGGGTCCTTACCCGAAAACGCACCACCACCATGAGCCCCTTTTCCACCATAAGTATCCACAATTATTTTACGTCCAGTAAGACCAGTATCACCATGAGGACCACCTATCACAAACTTTCCGGTAGGATTAACATACAATTTTACCCTCTCGTCAAAAAGAGATCGCAAACGTTCAGGAAGTTTACCTACCACTCGCGGAATAAGTATCTCCTTTACATCCTTACGAATACGCTCCAGCATAAACATATCAGACTCACGATCCGCCACATTAGCAGCTCCTGAAATAAATTCATCATGCTGTGTAGATACCACTATCGTATCAATATGCACCGGAACATTATTATCATCATACTCAACCGTTACTTGCGATTTAGCATCCGGGCGTAAGTACGGCATTAGCCTACCATCTCGGCGTATCTCAGCAAGTTCAAGCAAAAGAGCATGCGACAGATCCAACGAAAGCGGCATAAAATTATCCGTTTCGTCACACGCGTAACCAAACATCATACCCTGATCTCCAGCCCCCTGATCCATCTCATTTTCACGCTCCACGCCACGGTTAATATCAGGCGACTGTTCATGAATAGCAGAAAATACGCCACAAGAGTTCCCGTCGAAATTATACTCACTCTTAGTATATCCAATTCTGTTTATTACCCTGCGCGTAACATCAGTCAGATCAATATACGCGCTCGATTTAACCTCCCCTGCAATAACCACCTGTCCGGTTGTTACAAGAGTCTCACATGCCACTTTCGAGTTTCGGTCACGTGCAAGGAACTCATCCAGTAGAGCATCAGATATTTGATCGGCAACCTTATCAGGATGCCCCTCCGATACCGATTCCGATGTAAAAAGATAACCCATAGCAATTAATTTTATGAGAAAACGTTTATACTAACTATGTGAGAGGATTTTCACTACCACCTTTCCAGAACGGAACAGATATAGTTTTAGCATTTTTTTCTGTGGTTGCAAGCAGCCAAATCCCTCCACATAAATTATGCTGCAAATTTAGTTATTTCAACCGACACAAAAAAACATCCGGACAATTTTTTAATACACCACTGCCATTTTAGGTAAAAGGAGTATTTTTCAGCAATTTTATGGCTACTCCTTCAAAAATATCTATCTTTGTGCTTTAATACAGCATTATAGACTTTTATGCCACAAAATATCATGATTATATAACATGAACAAGATTATAGGAAAAGAGCATTTTTCAGAAAATGTCATTAAGTTGGTTGTCGAAGCCCCACTTATAGCAAAAGCACGAAAAGCAGGACACTTTGTGATAGTACGCGCCGGAGAAAAAGGCGAAAGAATACCTCTTACAATTGCACAGTCAGATTCACAAAAAGGGACAATAACTCTTGTGATACAAGCTGTAGGAAAATCCACAAAGAAGATATGTTCACTTGAGGTTGGGGATTATCTGACAGATGTAGTAGGTCCTCTCGGACAAGCCACGCATATTCAAAAAGTAGGGACAGTGCTATGTTGCGGAGGAGGAGTAGGCGTAGCGCCACTACTCCCCATTGTCGAAGCATTTAAAAAAGCAGGGAACAAAGTAATCGTTATCCTCGCCGCCCGCACAAAAGAGTTGATAATACTCGAAGAGCAGATGCGAGCAAATGCCGATGAAGTAATAATAATGACCGACGACGGCTCCAGCGGCAAAAAAGGACTTGTAACAAACGGAGCCGAAGAGATAATCTTGCGCGAAAAAATAGATCTCTGCTTAACAATAGGTCCAGCTATAATGATGAAATTCGTTTCACTCCTCACAAAGAAGTATAACATTCCCACAGTAGCGTCACTGAACACCATTATGGTTGATGGAACAGGTATGTGCGGAGCATGTCGCATAACCGTTGGCGGGAAGACAAAATTTGTATGCGTTGACGGCCCTGAATTTGATGCACATCAAGTTAATTTCGATGAAATGCTTATGCGCTTATCATCATACAAAGAGATAGAATAAATTTTACAAGGAAGACGGAAAATACAGTCCGTCACACAGATTATTATGAGTAAAGAAGAAGCATTAGCGCAAAGAGCCGAAGAGTGGCGTGAAACATTGCGCAAAGAGAAAAAGAGCAAAGATAGGACAGAAATAGAGCGCGTTAAAATGAATGAGCTCTCCCCCGCCTACCGCATAACAAACAATGAAGAAGTAAACTGCGGGCTCACCTCAGAACAGGCGCAACGCGAAGCATCCCGCTGCCTCGACTGCCCCGACCCAAGATGCATGGAAGGGTGCCCTGTAAACATATTCATCCCAACCTTCATAAAAAACATTGAGCGCGGAGAGTTCCTCGAAGCAGCAAAAACACTCAAAAAGACCAGCACACTTCCAGCAGTCTGCGGACGAGTATGCCCACAGGAGAAACAGTGCGAATCATTCTGTTTTTATAAACTCAAACTCGGCAAAGAGCCAGTTGCCGTAGGTTATTTAGAGAGATTTGCCGCCGATTATGAACGCGAAAGTGGCAATATTACCACCACTGAAATAAAAGAGAAGAACGGAACAAAGATAGCCGTAGTAGGCTCTGGTCCCGCCGGACTATCCTTTGCAGGAGAGATGGCAAAACGCGGTTACAATATTACCGTTTTTGAAGCCCTTCACGAAATAGGTGGTGTTCTCAAATACGGCATTCCCGAATTTCGTCTACCCAACAACATCGTCAACGTAGAGATAAACAACCTACGCAAAATGGGGGTTGAATTTATCACAGACTGCATTGTAGGCAAAACCATCTCATACGACGACATACACACAAATGGATTCAAAGGCATATTCATCGGCAGTGGTGCCGGATTGCCCCGATTCATGAATATCCCGGGAGAGAACCTTATCGGAGTCATGTCCAGCAACGAATACCTCACCCGCGTAAACCTTATGGGTGCAGCCGAAAAAGATTCAGAAACACCAATGATAAAAGGCAAAAACGTTGCCGTAATAGGCGGAGGTAACACAGCAATGGACTCAGTAAGGACAGCAAAACGCGTCGGAGCCGAACGCGCCATTATCGTCTATCGTCGCAGCGAAGAAGAGATGCCCGCACGCGTAGAAGAGATACACCATGCAAAACAAGAACAAGTAGAGTTCATGACACTTCACAACCCAATAGAATACATAGGCGACGAAAAAGGGCACGTAAAATCAATGCGTCTCCAGAAAATGCAACTCGGAGAACCCGATGCTTCAGGCAGACGTTCACCAGAACCGATAGAAGGAGCAATTGAAACAATTGACATAGATGAAGTTATCGTCAGCGTAGGCGTTTCGCCAAATCCGTTAATACCCAATTCAATTCAAGGATTACAGATAAGCAAAAAAGGGACAATAATTGTCGATGAAACAACAATGCGTTCAGACATCTCCGACCTTTACGCCGGAGGCGATATCGTCCGCGGAGGAGCCACCGTAATACTTGCAATGGGCGATGGTCTCAGGGCTGCAAAATCAATGGACGAAGCATTGCGTAACAAATAAAAGCCACTGAAAAATTCGGAAAGACAGCTGGCAGACGTAAAAAATAGACAGTCCCAAAAAGCCGATTATTACCATAAAAAGTGACTAAAATGCAAGAGTGGTTATCCAGAACAGAACTGATAATAAAAACAGAAGGCATAAAGAAACTTTCAGAATCACACGTTCTTGTTATGGGACTCGGAGGTGTAGGGGCCTACGCAGCAGAACTCGTAGCACGTGCAGGCATAGGAGAGATGACAATTATTGACGGCGACACAATAACGCCAACCAATATAAACCGTCAACTTCCCGCAACAACCAGTACCCTCAAAAAACACAAGACCGATGTTATGGAGATTCGGATAACAGACATAAACCCAGAAATAAAACTTCACTCCGTTTCCCGTTACATAGAATATTCAGAGATGGAAAAATTGATCCACTGCGGAAATTACGACTTTGTTATAGACGCAATAGATACTCTCGCCCCAAAAATAAATCTGATAACAGCGTGCAAAGAGAATAACACAGACGTAATATCCTCAATGGGAGCCGGAGGAAGAATAGATCCATCAGCAGTAAAATACGCAGACATATCAAAGACCGAACACTGCGCATTAGCAAGAGCCGTTCGCAGAGGATTACGCGATAAAGGGATAAAATCAGGCATAATGACGGTATTCTCAGAAGAAGACGTCAGTTCAGAATACATAATTCCTACGGAAGAAAAAAACAAACGCACAACAGTAGGAACAATATCATATCTCCCCGCAATATTCGGATGTTATCTAGCATCATACACAATAAGAAAGCTAATAGGGTTATGGTAGAAGCAAAAAACATACACAAAAGTTTCGGGACATTAGAAGTCCTCAAAGGCGTAGACGTCTCCATAAAAAGAGGGGAGATCGTAGCCGTAGTAGGACCTAGCGGAGCAGGTAAAACAACACTATTGCAAATAATTGGGACACTTGATACCCCAACCAGCGGAAACATCATTATAGGAGAGACAGATATTGTCACACTCAAAGGAAAAGCCCTCGCATCATTCCGGAACAAACATATAGGATTTATATTTCAGTTTCATCAGTTGCTCCCAGAATTTACAGCCCGAGAAAACGTTATGATCCCTGCGCTCATAGGCAAAGCCGATTCAAAACAAGCATCAGCGCGAGCAAAAGAGTTATTATCATTTCTTGAACTCGGCAAACGTCTCGACCACAAACCATCACAACTATCAGGTGGAGAAAAGCAGCGCGTAGCAGTAGCACGAGCACTAATCAACAACCCCGATATAATATTAGCGGACGAACCCTCCGGAAGTTTAGACACCCGTCAAAAAGAAGAACTTCACAAACTTTTCCTCAAACTACGTCAAGAGATGGGACAAACGTTCGTGATAGTAACACACGATCAGATGCTATCAAAGATGGCAGACCGAGTAATCCACCTATGTGACGGACAAATAGTGAACAATAACGATATATTTCACATTTAGATATATAATTATGGAAGAACAGAAAAAAGGGATTGAGCTTGAACTCTCCCCCGAAGTAGCAGAAGGAATATACTCCAATTTGGCAGTAATATCCCACTCATCATCAGAATTTATAGTAGACTTTGCACGCATGATGCCCGGCGTGAACAAAACACCGGTCAAATCGCGCATAATACTTACACCAGAACATGCAAAACGACTTTTATTTGCACTTCAAGACAATATTTCAAAATACGAACTGCAATACGGCAAGATAAACCTCAACGGAAATCAAGGAGCAACCGCCACGCCATTTGCAAACTAACAATTCAAAAGCTCCACACCACCCCATCATGGAACAACAACTAATAATATACAATACCCTCTCGCGTAAAAAAGAGCCCTTCAAACCCATAAACGAAGGAAAAGCCGGAATGTACGTCTGCGGACCCACCGTTTACGGAGACGGACACCTCGGACATGCACGACCCGCAATAACCTTCGACATCCTGTTCCGTTACCTCCAGCACCTCGGGTATAAAGTCCGCTATGTCCGTAACATAACTGATGTAGGACATCTCGAACACGATGCAGACGATGGCGAAGATAAGATAGCAAAAAAAGCACGTATCGACTCACTTGAGCCCATGGAAGTAGTACAATATTACCTTAACCGTTACCACAAAGCCATGGAGCGGCTCAACGTTCTTCCACCCAGCATTGAACCACACGCATCAGGACATATAATAGAACAGATAGAGTATATAAAAAAAATTCTTGATGCCGGATATGCCTATATCAGCGAAGGATCAGTATATTTCGATGTAGAAAAATACAGCCGTAAATACCACTACGGCAAACTCTCTGGAAGAAATATAGATGAATTACTCAACACAACACGAGAACTCGACGGACAGCAAGAAAAGCGCAATTCATTCGATTTTGCACTCTGGAAAAAAGCATCGCCCGAACACATCATGCGATGGCCCTCACCATGGAGCGATGGATTCCCCGGATGGCATCTCGAATGCTCAGTAATGGGGACAAAATACTTAGGAGAAGAATTTGACATACACGGTGGCGGAATGGATCTCATGTTCCCTCACCACGAGTGCGAAATAGCACAATCCGTTGCAGCACAAGGAAAAGAGACCGTACACTACTGGATGCACAACAACATGGTCACAATAAACGGACAAAAGATGGGCAAATCACTCGGGAATTTCATAACACTCGACCAATTCTTCACCGGTACACACCCCCTGCTGAGCCAATCATTCACACCCATGACCATAAGGTTCTTTATTTTACAGGCACACTACCGCAGCACATTAGATTTCAGCAGCGAAGCACTCGTTGCCGCCGAAAAAGCTTACCAACGCTTATGCCAAGGATTAGAGAACCTGTCAAAAATCACACCATCAGATAAAACGACGGCAGAGATTTCCGGATTAAGACAGAGATGCTACGAAGCAATGAACGACGATCTATCCACCCCGATAGTAATCTCACACCTATTTGATGCAGTAAAACAGATAAACACCACCCTTTCCGGCACAACAACAATATCAGCAGAAGATATCAAAGAACTAAAAGAGACGTTCAGCATATTCATGTTCAATATCCTTGGACTCACATTAGAAAACGAAAGCACAACCACAGGCAATAAAGCCTACGAAGAGGCTCTCGATTTAGTACTTCAACTCCGTCAAGAAGCCAAAGGACGCAAAGATTGGAGTACAGCCGACCTCATCCGCAATCGTCTTACCGAGATCGGATTTGAAATAAAAGACACAAAAGAAGGAGCAGAATGGAAATTAGTTAAATAACATATAAAACAGACTACATGAAAAAATTATTTATTATCGCAGCAGTGCTACTATCACCATTAGCAATCAGCGCACAAGAGTGCCAAGAACCACCATACGTAGAAGTCTCAGGCAATGCAAAGACAAAAATCTTGCCCAACAAAGCCCAGATAGAGATAACACTACGCGAATCTGACAACAAAGGTAAATATACAATGCAAGAGTTAGAGAGCAATCTGGCAAAAGCCCTTAAAAATGCCGGAGTCGATGCAAAAAAGCAACTCTCCCTATACCAACAATACATTACAACCCAGAAAAAGAACAAGATTTACCAATACAAGACTTACATGTTAGTAGTATCGACAGCAGAAGAGGCACAAAATGTAATGGATGCTCTCGTAGCAGAAGAAATCTCCAACAGCAGCATAAATAAAATATGGAGCAGCGATCACAAGGCAATATCCGACAGCCTTAAAATCGTAGCCGTACAAAACACTCTCTCCGATGCCAAAACCCTTGCCTACGGTTTAGGACAAACCATCGGCGATGCCATAAGAATATCATATTACCCATCGCGCGGAGGTATAGTACGCAATGCATACGGAGTAGGTGCAAAGATGGATTTCTCAGAACAAGTTGCACCAACACTACCACAGGTTAACTTCGACGAAATAGAGATAGAAGAGAACGTAACCGTCCGCTTCCAACTCAAAGGCAAAGTCGAAACAGCCAAGACAGTAAAATAAGTTCAAGCAAGAGAGCTTTCAAAACAGAGACGGATAACAGAAATTTCACCTATTGTCTGCTCTAAAAGAACACGATAAAATTACGTGGAGAAGTATCTGTATTTCCGATAAAAAGACCACAATCGGACAAAAAAATAAACCGAACTCTTTTCCTGAGTTCGGAATATTTTTTGCCCAAAATCGTGGTAAACCACATATCCGTTATACCCTAAATTACATCCTCTCCGGAACCGCTATCCCTAACAGCCCCATCCCATTACTTATTACCTTTGCAACATTAGCAGAAAGCAGAAGACGTAGCGCACGCTTTTTCTCATCAGCCTCATGTAAAATAGAAAAATCATGATAAAACTGGTTGAACTCCTTCACAAGATCATAAACATAATTAGCAATCAATGCAGGACTGTAAGTTGCAGCAGCCTCCTTAAGCACATTTCTGAACTCGCCGAGACGTTGTATCATTATAACCTCCTTATCCGAAATTTCCGTATCCTCCTGAGCCTGTAACGGAATATAGATACCGCTCTCGGCAGCTTTGCGCAATACTGAACAGATGCGAGCATGCGTATATTGTATAAACGGTCCGGTATTTCCGTTAAAATCTATCGACTCCTTAGGATTAAAAGTCATATTTTTGCGCGGATCCACCTTCAGTATAAAATATTTCAATGCACCAAGCCCTATCATCGTAGATATTGCTTCAGCCTCTTCACTACTACATCCGTCAAGTTTCCCAAGCTCCGCCGATGTTTCACGCGCGGCAGAGATCATCTCAGCCATAAGATCATCAGCATCCACAACAGTCCCCTCGCGTGATTTCATCTTCCCCTCAGGAAGCTCAACCATACCATACGAAAAGTGCACAAGCCCTCTCCCCCACGAAAAGCCTAATTTATCCAACAATATAGAGAGCACCTGAAAGTGATAATTTTGTTCATTACCCACTACATATATCATCTTATCTATCCGATAATCGCAAAAACGGAGTTTTGCCGTTCCAATATCCTGAGTCATATACACCGATGTTCCATCAGCACGCAGCAACAGCTTCTCATCCAATCCGTCACCAGTAAGATCAGCCCAGACAGATCCATCCGGACGGCGGTACATCACCCCCTTATCAACCCCCTCAAGAACCTTCTCCTTACCTTCAAGGTAAGTTTCCGACTCATAATATATTTTATCAAAATCTACACCGAGGCGTTTATAAGTCTCATCAAAACCGGCATAAACCCAACTGTTCATCATGCGCCATACAGAATGAACATCCTCATCCCCGGCTTCCCATCGGCGGAGCATCTCACGTGCCTCATTCATAAGTGACGAAGCAGCCTCAGCCTCCTCTTTGGTCTTTCCTAATTTTTCAAGAAGAGCAACCTCCTCCTTAAATTTCTTATCAAAAAGGACATAAAAATCACCAATAAGATGATCACCCTTCTTGCCGGCTTTTTCAGGAGTTACCCCATCGCCCCACTTCATCCATGCGAGCATCGACTTACATATATGAATCCCACGATCGTTCACGATATTAGTCTTTACGACTCTGTTTCCGGCAGCCTTAAGTATCTGTGAAAGGCTGTAACCCAAAAGGTTATTCCTTACATGTCCCAGATGTAGCGGTTTATTTGTATTAGGAGACGAATATTCAATCATTACCAACGGAGAATCCTCTGTAACCTCATTAAATCCAAACTTTTCATCACGCGCAATCGCGTTAAGTTGCTCTATCCACGAAGTCTCTGCAACCGACAAGTTAAGAAAACCCTTAACAACATTAAATGACGATACCAACGAAGAATTTTTCACCAAATACTCTCCAACTTCCGCTGCCGTTGCTTCTGGTGTTTTGCGCGAATCCTTAAGAAAAGGGAACACAACCAGTGTAAGGTTTCCCTCAAACTCCCTCTTTGTCTTCTGCAACTGTATTGCCGGATTATTCATATCAACACCATATAGGGCGTTGAGAGCCGAAGCTGCCAAATCTGTTATCTTATCCATATCAATGATACCGTATTTTACATCTATTTATCCGGAACAAAAGTAATAAAAAGCCACGTGTTTGGCAAACAACTAATTCCACATAAATATATACAAATTATATATAAAATAAAACATTTACAAAACTATTAACCTCCACATATACTTGCATATTTAATAAAAACAGAGTAACAAAAGGTAGTATAATACAAATAAGAAAGGGAGCCTGGAACAATACAGACCCCCTTATTATAAAAATAAAAGTAAAATTTATTTTACTTTATCTGCTAATTCTGCACCAGCTTTAAATTTAACCACTTTCTTAGCAGGAATAGTGATTTTTTGTTTCGTAGCAGGATTTATACCTGTTCTTTCGCCTTTCTCGTTAACAGAAAATGTTCCGAAACCAACTAAAGCGATTTTATCTCCTTTAGTTAAACTGTCAGAAACCGCACCCAGAAATGCCTCCAATGCTTTTTTTGCATCAACTTTTGTCAAGCCAGCCTCTTCTGCAATGGCATTGATTAACTCTGATTTGTTCATAAAGATTTATTTTTTTGATAATTAATATTTTAGTGAGAAGCCAACCTCTCACGGAGCTAGCGCAAATATAAAGATAAAAAATTAATAAACAATGATTTATTCTAAAAAAAAAAACAATAGTCTAAAAATTTATAGTGGCATGGATTTTTATATTTCAAACCAGAAAAATTAATTACTTTTGCTCACATATTAAGAAGCGATCTTAATTTAAAATAAAACATTATTGCTTTTTTAGATACTTTTATATCAGCAATTCTGCATAACAATACAACAACAATAGATGTGTGAAATTAAAAGCAATCGCTGAACAGTTTTATGCTATACCGTTGTTATTAACAGGATGATAAAATAATATATTGAATATTTCTTACATTGACAAACTTGTAATATGTTAAACGGACGATCATTTTTTTCCAATATACCACCGGTTACGAAAAATCTTATAATAATAAATTTTTTGTTCTGGCTCACAACTTTCATTCTGCAAGGCAAGTTTCATTTCGACCTCACAAAATACCTCGGTCTTCATTATATGACTGCGCCGGACTTTAACGCGGCACAGTTCATAACATATATGTTCATGCACGACCCCAACTCCATAGGACATGTCTTCTTCAATATGTTCTCGGTATTCATTTTCGGCAGAACACTTGAGACAGTATGGGGCCCAAAAAGATTTCTCATATACTACATGACTACCGGCATAGGAGCTGGATTAATACAGGAGTTTGTATGGTTCCTGCATGTCGCAGGACAGACTGAAATAGCAGTAAACACACTAAGCGGAGTTATGGATATCCCGGTAAGTTTATACACCTCCATGTTCAATACAATAGGAGCATCAGGCGCAGTATTCGGCATCCTACTTGCATTTGGAATGCTTTTTCCAAATGCGGAACTCTTTATAATGTTTATTCCTATCCCAATAAAAGCAAAATATTTCGTAGCTTTTTACGGACTAATAGAACTATTTTTCGGAGTTGCAAACGTCTCAGGCGACAATGTTGCCCACTTCGCCCATCTCGGAGGAATGCTGTTCGGCTTCTTCCTCATAAGATACTGGCGTAAAAAAGGGATAGGCGGATCAGGACGCTATTTTTGAGATGGGATTCATAAAGATGACATATAATTTTATAGGAGCTGCAATAACCCTTGTTGCAGGGGTAGCTCTTATATTCTCCGCATACTCATATACAGTATCACCAGAGAAATTTAATTACACAACATACCTATCGTTGACTTTTCCCATATTTCTTGCAATAAATACCATCCTGCTCCTGTTCTGGTTTATCCAATGGCACAAAATAGGCATAATAACTCTATTAGCCATGACAATATCATCCGGCAGCATATTTCTATACTCCCCAGTACATATAATCCCTACAAAAGCAAACAGTAACGACACACTGTCAATACTTACATACAATGTACACTATTTCAATCAGCTTATCCCGCACAACAAAAAATCCACAAATCCGATAATAGAATATATAAAAAAAGAGAATGCCGATATAGTCTGCATTCAAGAATATGCATACGGGTTCAACAAGAATTTTCTGCAAAACGAGGACATTGATACCGCATTAGCAAAAGTATACCCTTATAAAAAGCTCTCACTTAAAGACAATGGATATGCAGCAGCCGGTGTGGCATGCCTTTCAAAATACCCCATAACAAGTTCAGAAGATATGTTTCCGGAGAGTAACGCCAATGGAGCATCACTATATAAAGTATCTATCGGTGACAGAGAGTTAACACTCTTAGTAAGCCACCTTGAATCCAACAAACTATCAAACGGTGACAGAGGATTTTTCAACTACCTTACAAGCCACATCGAAGAGACAGACACTCTCATACAGGAAGTAAAGAAACGCCTTACATGGAAACTTGCCGCAGCAGCAAAACTGCGCGCAAATCAGGCAGACATCATCGCCTCAAGAATAAAAGAATTAGGAGAATCAATAATAGTATGCGGGGACTTTAACGACACACCACAATCATACGTCTATCATACCATACGCGGAGAGCTCGGAGATGCCTATGCAAAAACAGGACTTGGTCCAGGAATAACATACCATGCCGACCGTTTCTACTTCAGGATAGATCACATCCTGTACGGCAAAAACCTAAGACCCATTTACACAAAAATAGGTAGCATAAAAGACTCAGATCATTATCCGGTCAAAGCCCTTTTCCAATGGGAAAAGCCAGTTACTTCCCTTGCGCCTTAATACCAAGCAAGCGGTTATAAAGCTCCTCGTCGGCTATTATCTCCAACGCCCTCGACAAAGCATCATTAGAATCGTTTATAACCCTAAAATAATCAGCCATACCAAAAAGATCCCTTGCAATAAGTGCCTTTAGTTGCAACTTTATCAACGGCAACGAACGGGCAAACTCATCCTCCTTAAATACTATATTCTCCTTGTTAGCAGCCTCCCTCAATACCACAACAAGAGAATCTTCGGGTTGATAATTATTTATAAAGTCATTAGCACTTCGGTATTTATCCAAAATAACGCTTCTGTTTCTATCCACATAATCAGTAGCCACCTGTGGCATAACACCCTTTGCGACAATATTACGATGATAATCCGAATATTTAGTTGTATCCACCGGAACAAAATAGTCTGGCATTATTCCACCACCCCCATAAACAGTACGCTTGTTTTTAAAAGTTGTATATTTCAAGGAGTCTGCAAAATGTATACTGTCAGCACTTATCATCTCCCCGCGATTATAACGATCCATAATATCATTCCTATAAACGCTATTACCCTCATTGTAAGGTCGTTGAATCGAGCGCCCCGTAGGGGTATAATAACGCGCCACGGTCAATCTTAGCATCGAACCATCCGGCATTTGTATCGGGCGTTGCACAAGTCCCTTACCAAATGTTCTGCGCCCAATAATAACCCCACGATCCCAATCCTGCACCGCCCCCGATAATATCTCTGAAGCTGAAGCCGAACTCTCATCCACAAGAACGATAAGTTTCCCCTTGCGGAACACGCCCTTATCAGCAGCCCGTTCCTCACTACGTGGAGAGTTGCGCCCCTCAGTATAAACAATAAGCTCATTATCATTTAAAAGCATATTAGCTATCTTTGTTGCCGACATAAGATATCCCCCTCCATTACCCTGCAAATCTATTATCAGGTTCTTCATTTTCCGAAAGCGTATCATTGGAACAATCGCATCAATAAACTCATCGAACGACGTAGCAGCAAAACGGCTCAATCTTATATAACCTACACCCTTAGCAACCATATATGCCGCATCGACACTATAAAGGGGTATCTTATCGCGCATTATCCTGAACGGAATAAGCCCTTGTTCCCCAGAGCGTTTTACAAGCACATTAACTATTGTACCCTGCTTCCCACGCAATCTCTTCTTAATATCATTAGCACCATTATTTACGCCCGAAACCACCGTATCGTTTATAAACATTATACGGTCACCAGCCATTATACCAACCTTCTCTGAAGGACCTCCCACAATAGTCTGGATGACATAAACCGTATCCTTCTGCATCATAAACTGTATCCCTATTCCGTCAAAATTCCCATCTAAGTTTTCACTCATCTCCTTAACCTCCTCAGTAGTCAAATAAGAAGAGTGAGGATCAAGTTTCTCAAGCATTCCGCGTATTCCCGCTTCAACTACCTCCCTTTCGTTAACAGTATCCACATAAAGGTTTGTTATAACATAATCCACAAGATTCAGTTTCTTAGCACCCTCACTCTGTTTCACTTGAGCAGGCAAGATAATCGGCAATATTAAAAACAGCAACAAAATATATTTTTTCATATAACGATTCATATTAAAATTAAATGCCTGTTTAAAGACAATAATAAATATCTGCCTACTACTCAATTCTTACGCACATCCCCCATCAGCTTGCTGTGGCATAAACGTCGAAATATCCTTTCCGAAACGTACCAATTCACGGACAACCGATGAACTTATATGAGAAACATCAGGATCAGCAAAAAGGATAACCGTCTCAATTCCCGACAATCTTTTATTAATCTCTGCTATTCCCTTTTCATACTCAAAATCCGCAACCGTGCGTACACCGCGGACAATAATATCCGCCCCCACCTCTTTTGCCACATCAACCGTAAGCCCGTCATAAGTAATAACCTCTACACTCATGTTATCCTTAAAAATTCTTCTTATAGCATCCATTCTCACCTCCAACGGGAAGCAGCACTGTTTCAGATCATTCACACCAACAGCAATAACCACACGGTCAATAAACTGTAATGTTCTCTCCACAATAGAGAAGTGCCCAAGCGTAAAAGGGTCGAAACTCCCCGGAAAAAGAGCCGTTTTATTATGACAAGTCATCATCAACAATAATATTTTTTATTATAAAGTTCTGACGTTCCATTGAATTTTTACCCATATAAAACTCAAGCATGTCCGCAACAGAATCCTGACGGTGCATTGTAACCTGATCCAATCGCATATCATGACCAATAAAATTAGCAAACTCTTTAGCCGATATCTCCCCCAACCCTTTAAAACGAGTTATCTCAGGATGAGCACCAACCCGCTCCATTGCATTTATCCGCTCATCTTCACTATAACAATAATAAGTCTCCTTTTTATTGCGTACCCTAAAAAGAGGTGTCTGTAAAATATAGACATGCCCCCTCTTTATAATATCAGGAAAAAACTGTAAAAAGAACGTTATCAATAACAATCGGATATGCATACCATCCACATCCGCATCAGTCGCAATCACTATCTTATTATAACGCAGCCCATCCATATCCTCCTCAACATTAAGAGCGGCCTGCAACAAATTAAACTCTTCATTCTCATAAACTATCTTGCGCGATAACCCATAAGAGTTCAATGGTTTACCGCGCAAACTAAACACAGCCTGCGTCTCAACATCACGACTAAGAGTAATAGATCCGGTAGCCGAATCACCCTCAGTTATAAATATCGTCGATCTCTCCCTATTATCCCCCTTCGTATCATTGTAGTGTACGCGGCAATCACGCAGTTTCTTATTATGCAGGTTAGATTTTTTAGCTCTCTCACGAGCAAGTTTAGTAACACCAGCGATAGCCTTACGCTCCTTTTCCGAGTCCTGTATCTTTTTCAGCATCAATTCTGCCGTCAGCAAATCCTTATGAAGGAAGTTGTCCAACTCCTTCTTCATAAAGTCTCCTATAAACTTTCCTATCGTCGGACCGTCAGGTCCCATATCCTTAGAACCTAGTTTAGTCTTTGTCTGCGACTCAAAGATCGGCTCCTCAACCTTTATACTAACCGCAGCCACTAGTCCGCTGCGAATATCAGAAAACTCAAAATTCTTATTTAAAAATTCCTTAATAGTCCGCGTAGTAGCCTCTCGAAATGCCGAAAGATGAGTTCCACCCTGCGTTGTATGCTGACCATTAACAAACGAGTAATACTCCTCCCCATACTGATCACAATGCGTCAGCGTAACCTCAATATCCTCCCCCTTAAGATGGATAATAGGATAGAGCGGATCAGAAGTCATCTTTTCATTAAGTAGGTCAAGAAGTCCCCCTCGCGAATAGTAACGATGACCATTGTATATAATAGCAAGGCCACTATTAAGATAAACATAATTTTTTATAAGGTTCTCTATAAACTCATCCTGATACCTATAACTATCAAATATATTCTTATCATTATCAGGAGTAAACCTTACTAAAGTACCATTTTCTTCGTTAGTATCGGTAATAGGTTTGTCCTCCGTCACACTCCCTCTGCAATAAAATATCTCCTTGCATTTTCCATCACGGAATGCGCTTATTAAAAAGCTCTCAGACAGAGCATTAACAGCCTTAATACCCACACCGTTCAACCCCACAGATTTCTTAAACGCTTTCGAGTCATATTTAGCGCCAGTATTCATCTTAGAAGAGACGGCCATAACCTTATCCAACGGGATTCCCCGTCCAAAATCACGCACCTCTACAACCGAACCGTTTATGTTTATTATAATCTGTTTACCATACCCCATCATATGCTCATCAATAGCATTATCGAGTACCTCCTTGAGGAGAACATAAATACCATCATCCGCATGCGAACCGTCTCCCAACTTACCGATATACATACCGGGGCGACGGCGTATATGCTCTTTCCAATCGAGCGTAACAACATCATCCGAACCGTAGCTTACACTATTTTCCTTAATCTGATCTTCTTCCATACATCATCCAAAACATCAATGCGAAGGTACTAAATATTTCCGGAAAACAGGCAAAAATAATATAACACAACAGTTATTACACCATTAGCAGCCAATCATCTGTCTCTAACAAACAAATAAAGGATATCATGCTATTTGTCTAAAAAACATCTTCCATAAATATTCAACCCATGACATACATATCTATGTATGTTCAGAATTTTGCGTAACAGATAATTTATGTATGTATTATCTCTGATTTTGAAAAAATAAAAGAGCGAAGTTCACAGCATATTTTTGCACCATTCGCCCGCTTTAAACTGCATAAGAGAAGTATATCCGGCATCCTTTAACATCCGTTTCACCTCTGAATAACCCTGCGTCATAAGCACTGGAATATGAGCATCGCTATTTACAACAAGCTGCACGCCAAGAGAGTTCAGAAAACTGAACCATTCTTTATTCGGAAACAGACAACCTTTATGGTAGAAAGATTTAGTATTTACCTCCAATATAACACCCTTAGATGCAATAAAAGTATAATAATCAGAAACCAGATCATTATACCAATCTTCGCCGGTAATGCCCGGCAAATACGACGAGGCGTTCATAGATATCTTATCAGGATGCGCTACAAAATCAAAGCCACCAGTCTCTATCATCCTGCGCATCGTGCCAAAATATATCTCTACAAGATGCCTTATATCACCGCCAAACCGCTTATCCGTAATTTCGCAAAACGCATTACAGTTGCAATCAATATCCACATACCGTCCGTCATCATCTTTAACAAAATGTACCGCACCTATACGATAATCAAGTGGCAATGAACTGAAATATTCTCCGGTCGCATTCCATTCATCACCAAGATAGTCTATCTCCATGCCTGAATATAACTCTATCTTCCCTTCATACTTAAGTTTAAGATTTTCCATCTCCCCGATAAAATCCCCCATCCTACTCTTTCTCATATTGCTATCAGAGTTAAGCGGAATCGGAGAATGCGGAGAGATGCCATAAGACGAGAAGCCAAGCCAAACAGCCGTAGCCACAAACTCCTCTATATTACTCTTCCCGTCGCAATACGTAGAATGCGAATGATAATTTGTCAGATTGTGCATCGCCAACGCATCAGCTTATTTATTGACAATCGCAAAATCCACTTGACGACGCTCCATATTAACCCTGACAATTTTTATATTCATCTGATCACCAAGGCGGAAAGATTTATGCGATGACCGTCCGCACGCACAATAATTCTTTTCATCAAATTCATAAAAATCATCATCAAAATCACGGAACGGAATCATCCCTTCACACTTGTTCTCATTTATCTCAACATAAATACCAAACTTATTTATCCCCGAAATAGTCCCCTCGTACTCCTCTCCTAATCTGTACCCAAGAAACTCTGCCTGTTTGTATTTAACAGAAGCACGTTCCGCATTTGCTGCAACCAACTCCATATCAGACGAATGCTGGCACTCCTCCTCAAGAAGCTGCTCATTTACACTATGCCCTCCGGCTAAGTAACGTTCAAGCAAGCGGTGCACCATAACATCCGGATAACGACGGATAGGAGATGTAAAGTGCGTATAATAGTTAAACGACAAACCATAATGACCTATGTTTTTAGTCGTATATATTGCCTTTGCCATAGCACGGATAGTTATTGTCTCAATAAGATTCTCTTCAGGTTTATTTTTCACCTTAGAGAGCATTGAATTTATAGAATCCGTCAACTGACCGCGCGTTCCATCCGCCTTAAGCGTATACCCCAAGCGACGCACAAATTTAGCTACATCGCTTATCTTAGCGGCATCCGGCATATCATGTACGCGGTAAACAAATGCTCTCTTTGCCTGCTCCTTTGGTACTTTCCCAATTGCCTCAGCTACCGTCTTATTAGCAAGTAGCATAAACTCCTCCACAAGCATATTAGCCTCCTTAGAGACTTTAAAATAAACACTTATCGGTTTACCCGTCTCATCAATATCAAAACGCACTTCAGTACGATCAAAGTTTATTGACCCATGCGCAAAACGACGCTTACGCAGTTTCTGCGCTAAATCATTAAGTTTAAGAATATCAGTATCATATTCTCCCGTCCCTTCATCTATAATCTTCTGAACCTCCTCATAAGCAAAACGGCGATCAGATTTTATAATGGTACGCCCAATCCGCGAATTAACAATCTCCGCATTATCATCCAATTCAAAAACAGCCGCAAAACAGAGTTTCTCCTCATTAGGGCGTAAAGAACAGAGATCATTACAGAGCTTTTCTGGCAACATAGGAACAGTACGATCAACAAGATAAACAGACGTTGCACGCTTATATGCCTCCTTATCAATCACTGTTTCAGGCTTCACATAATAAGTAACATCCGCTATATGCACGCCAACTTCCCAGTTTCCGTTATCCATAAGTCGTATCGAAAGAGCATCGTCAAAATCCTTTGCATCCTTAGGATCTATCGTAAACGTATTTATCCTACGGAAATCCTCACGGCGCACAATCTCATCAGGAGGAATAACATCACTTATCTTATCAGCAGCCTCCTCCACATTCTGCGGATAACGATACGGCAATCCAAACTCGGCAAGGATTGCGTGCATCTCTGCATTATTTTCGCCCGGTCTTCCAAGTATATCAACAACCTCCCCCTCAGGATTAGACGAAGACGGACTCCAATCATTTATCTTTACAATTGCCTTATCTCCGTCATGCGCACCGTTCAGTTTATCAAGAGGTACATAAATATCATTGCTAAGCACTCTGTTATTTGTTGCCAAAAACGCATAGTGCTTCTTCACTTCAAGCACCCCAACAAACGTATGTTCAGCGCGTTCAAGTATCTCCGTTACCTTAGCCTCCATTTCGTGCTGGTGGCGTTTTTTCAACAACACATATTGCACACGATCTCCGGTAAGTGCATGCAAAGAATTCTCTTCCTTAACCAATACCGGCGTCCCCTCACCACCAATCTTCACATAATGCTCACCGTGCCCCTTACGTTCAAATATACCTTCACGAACATCATTCTTTGGGTTTCTGCGGAAGCGGCCGGGATCCGTCTCCGTAAGAAAAAGATCATATTTCATCTGCATCAGAATATGCATTACCTCAATCTTTCCCGGCTCAGTTTTTACATCTATTCCACGCGCAACCTGTTTAAAATTATATATTTGCGTAGGATGTTCATTGAAAAATTTCTCTATTCTACCTATTATCTGGGCTTTAGTAAGACGTTTCGTCTCTATCAGTTTATTAATTTTGCTCCTACTCATAAAAGTATCTGTTAATGACGAGGGTTATTCCTCAACTACAAAGGAAGCAATAAATTCGGGAAGTAACCACAATAAAGTAGCGAAAAAGATTTTTTTTTACTATATAACATATTTACAAAAACGCAGCATAAATTCAAAACGACTTTACATTGCCCGCCATAGCCACAGCAATATGCCTATGCCCAACACGGCATACAAGACATCTGCGTTGGACACAGTAACTGTTATAAAGTTCAATAAGAGCCTGCGATGAAAGTGCATTATCGCACACAATACCATGCGAAGTAAAACGGCGGACGATAGAATTCTGCTCACTCCGGCATTTTTCAAGCAGCGCCACTGCACGATCACCATACAATTCACGCTGCTGCACAAAAGAATACGAATACAACAACGGAGCCACACTATTTATAATAAGCAGATCAACAGCACTACGCCCCAATGTTTTATGAGACGGAGGCGTCTCAATACCAAAAGTATAATGTATATCCCAATAATCATCTAAATAAAGGTCAAAGATATTCCGCAACACAGCCTCATCCTTTGCCTCTATAATCTCAGCAAACACAGAGAACCCACCATAGACAAGCCTTGCAAGAAAAGCGATACGCTGATGTGGAAAATTAGTAGGACGAACCCCGGAAAAACGCCACAGAGATTGATCTATCGGGGATAAAGAAAACTTATTCTTTAAAAAAGAGAATTCATTAACCATCCTGTTATAATAATTATCTCCATTTTGAGTTCCCTGCACAAGAAAACCCGCCATTCCAAACAGCAATGCTTCAATTTGAAAAAGAGAATCAGCGTGCTTTTGTAGAAATTTAAGTGGCAAATTCCGCGCCAACAATTCAAACGGATTACTGTTTACGCCAAATCCAAGACTACGAGCCAGCGAAACATAACAAACCTCCTCCCAATCACCATGATACAAATTCACCCAATCCAGAATTCTCAAACTCTTTGACTGAAGACGCTCCAGAGCAAGCGAAGTATAAAGATCAGCAATAAAAACTTCAGGCAACTCCGTGAAACTCTCCTCACACGGAAGCTCTTCCAATTTCGAACCCAATCGCCTCAATTCCTCCCTAACCTTCATCCCTATACGTAACCTCAGAATAGGAATATCCCCCTCTGCCGCAACCTCCTCCTCAGTAATATAAAGTATAAAATTCTTCCCCTCCTCAGGCAACGACGGATAAACAGCCACACTTCCTGCAAGCACTTTCCCATTTATCCTTATTTTAGACCCATAAAAAACAGTATCCACCTCCCCACGCACCGCGCCCGGCGAAACAACCTCCATAACCGTCCCATCACAAAGCCTAATAGGCGTATGTCTCAATAAACTATAACGCCACACATAAGAGAGTATATTTTCCATAAATAAAAAAGATTATACAATATTCCCGCTAAATTAGTATCTTTGTGCTATTTCTATAACCAACATAGGTTACAAATTTACAATTAAGTAACGAAAAATAATTATGATATAAATATTATTTGATTAATTGCTATCAAATAACTATCAACCAGCCATTCACGCATACAAAAAAGGGAAACAGCATATATGAAAATTGCATTAATAGGGTACGGCAAGATGGGAAAATCCATAGAACAGATAGCCGTTCAGCGCGGACACGAAATCGTAGCCCGTATCGACAAAGACAACCAACAAGACTTTGACACCCAGCAGTTCAGAAGCGCCGATGTAGCCATAGAATTTACAATGCCACAAACAGCTTTAAACAACTATCACAAAGCATTTGCTGCCGGTGTAAAAGTAGTATCAGGAACAACAGGATGGTTAGATTCCCTCCCTGAGATAAAAGAAGCATGCAAAAACGGAAACACGCTCTTCTACGCATCAAATTTCAGCGTTGGTGCCAACATCCTCTTTGCACTCAACAAATACCTTGCAAAGATTATGAATGATTTTTCATCATACGATGTAAGAATAGAAGAGACACACCATATTCACAAACTCGATGCACCCAGCGGCACAGCCATAACATTAGCAGAGGGCATAGTAGGCGAATTAGAGCGCAAAACATCATGGGTAGAAGGGAAAGAGCCCTCCCCTACCGAGATAGCCATAACAGCCATCCGTCGCGATGAAGTTCCGGGAATACATACCATAACATACGACTCCGACGTAGACAGCATAACTATATGCCACAATGCCAAGAGCCGTTCAGGATTAGCCCTTGGAGCCGTCATAGCAGCAGAATTTACAAAAGACAAAAGCGGATTTCTAACAATGCAGGACCTTCTGAAATTTTAATTTCTTATTCCTATGCCAAACAAAGAGAACAAAAATCCATTCGCTGACATAAAAATATTACGTTGGATTCGTTTCAGTATATCAGCCACAGTATATATAGTATTTACCATATGGTTAGGTAACTATTATCTGCTATTCGGGTTAATCGTCCTTGTAGATATCTACCTTACACGATTTATTCCATGGGGAGCATGGAAAAAAGCAAAGAACCCTGTCCTACGAAGAGTTTTAGAATGGACAGACGCTATTCTGTACGCACTCATTGCTGTATTTCTGATAAATAACTTTCTTTTTCAGAATTATAAAATACCATCATCATCACTCGAAAAATCGCTACTCGTAGGAGACTTCCTCTACGTAAGCAAACTAAGCTACGGTCCGCGCGTACCAATGACACCATTGTCGTTCCCCCTGACACAACATACACTGCCAATATTAAACTGTAAATCATATTTCGATAACCCACATATAGAATACCGCCGTTTAAAAGGATTAGGACAGATAAAACGCAATGACATCGTTGTTTTCAACTTTCCGGCAGGCGACACAGTAGCCCTCAACGTACCCAACCCCGATTACTACACGCTCACCTACAACGAAGGGGTCGATATGATAAAAAAGCACAAAGAGATATTTGGCAATATAATATTCCGTCCTGTAGACAGACGAGAAAATTACGTAAAACGTTGTATCGGCATGCCAGGAGAACGGTTTGAAATACGCAACAATCAAGTTTACATCAACTCTGTCGCAGCCAAAAACCCACAACACCTTCAGTACAACTACTATGTAATGCTGTCACGTGACGACCTGCGCCTATCAAACGAACAATTTGAAGAGTTAGGCGTTGCCGTAGCCGACCGCACAGCAATAATAGACGACTACCGTTATTACGACATCCTCGTTTACCTCGGTTTCCCATCAAACGGAAAAGGAGGATTCAACCCCGTTTACCGCATGCCCCTCACAAAAGAGAGTCGCCAAAAATTAGCATCTATGCCAATAGTATCAAAGATAGTACAAGAACCCGGCGAAGTATTCGGAGGCGAAGTGTACCCACTCGGTTCCCATCGCAAATGGACACGCAACAACTACGGACCAGTATGGATTCCGCGCAGAGGAGCCACCTTATTGCTTACACCAGATAACTGGAGCATATACGAAAGAGTTATCCGCAACTACGAAGGAAACACAACCAATATCCAAAACGGTAAAATATATATCAACGGCAAAGAAGCAAACAAGTACACCTTTAAAATGGATTACTATATTATGCTTGGGGACAACCGCGACAACTCGGCAGACAGCCGTTATTGGGGGTTTGTCCCAGAAGATCACATCGTAGGAAAACCTATCTTTGTATGGCTTTCTCTCGATCCCGACAAAGGGTGGCTAAACGGACACCTGCGCTTCAACAGACTGTTTAAATCAGTAGAAACGTTAGCAAAATAGCCACCGATGGTTCTCCTCTCAACAGCATACCTTGCCCCTGTCTCATATTACCGGCAGATACAAAATAACGATGCAGTAATAGAGAGATTTTGCAACTACCAGAAACAAAGTTATCGCAATCGTTGCCGCATAGCAACCGAAGCAGGCATCATGACACTGAGCATCCCAGTAGAAAAACCGGCAACGATAAAAGCACTGACGCGCGACATCCAGATATCGCGGCACGACAAATGGGAACACCTTCACTGGACAGCCATAACATCAGCCTACAACTCCTCCCCATTCTTCGAATATTACAGCGACGAGTTCAGACCCTTCTTTTTACATTCGGCAAAATACAAATATCTATTCGACTTCAACCAAGCACTACAAGAGACCATCTGTCCTCTTCTTGGCATTAACCACCATATAAAATACAGCGAAGAGTATATGACCGCTTCCGACAACTGCCACGACCTTCGCCAAGCCATACACCCAAAACGCCCCTCGATAGAGCCCAACACACTAATACCCTATTATCAAGTATTCACAACACGCAACGGATTCACACCCGATCTCTCCATAATAGACCTGTTATTCAACATGGGTCCAGAATCCATCCTTCTGTTGCAAAAAGAACCCGTTAAAATATAACCACACACATTTAATAAAAACCCGGCAAAATACACAAAATGCCGAACATCTGCCAAAAGGGCAATCTAAGCCAATTTTGTTTACCTACCATAAAAAATTTATTGCAATCCATTTTTACCCAGATAAGGTCAGAATACAACTATAAATATTTAGTATCTTTGTCGCGTGATTTTCCTATATAAATTTTATGGAAAAAGAGACCCTTTTAAATCGCAACTTTCTGGCCGTTCTTGGCGGAAACTTTCTCCTCTTCTTTGCATTCTTCACAATGCTGCCCGTTTTACCTATATATATGCAAACCGAATACGGAGCAACACATACCCAGATAGGAATAGTACTCTCCCTATACACAATGACAGCACTAATAGTACGTCCATTTGCAGGATTTCTGATAGACACACTGCCGAGACAACCCATGCAAATCATATTCTACGGAATCTTTACACTAATATTCGGCGCATATCTTATACCGGGTGGGATAATATCATTCGGTATAATACGAGCCCTGCACGGGTTAATATTCGGCGTAATAACCGTAGCCAACAGCACCGTAGCAATAGATGTCCTTTATCCGTCGAGACGCAACGAAGGAATAGGATATTACGGTATCAGCAACAACCTCGGAATGGCTCTCGGTCCGACAATATCATTTACGACACTCAATTTCTTCGGATCATACAACGCCCTCTTCCTCTGCGCATTCATCTCATGTACCATCGGGTTCATCCTTATAACCACCGTCAAGATGCCCAAAAAGCATCAAGAAGCAAAAGCAAAACCACAGGATAGAAAACCATTATCATTAGACCGTTTCTTTCTGATAAAAGGGACAAAAGAGGGAATAACAGTACTATTATTATCATTCGGTTACGGAATACTCTCCACCTACCTCGCCATCTACGCAAGAGACGAAGTAGGTATTACAGACAGCACCGGGTGGTTCTTTATGCTTATGGCATTAGGGCTTATAGCAGCACGTCTGACAACCGGAAAATATCTTCAGCGCGGCAAGATGACACAATTAGTCACATCAGGTATAATGCTGCTCTTTGTCGGTTATTTTCTGTACATATTCATGAAATATCCCCTTACATTTTTCATATCAGCATTTATCTTAGGATACTCCTACGGCATGATATGCCCGTCAGTACAAACAATGTTTATAAACCTAGCCAGACACGATCAACGCGGAACGGCAAACTCCACTTACCTTACCTCATGGGACGTAGGCGTAGGAATAGGAGTTGTGATAGGCGGAATAATTGCAGACATAAAAGATTACACCACCGCATATATATTATCCGTTATACTTGTAGCCGTCGGGCTTATTTATTTCCGCAAGGCCGCCGCCCCCTATTATACCGCAAACAAGTTAAGATAAAGATGCAATATCCTAAAAAAGTCCACATACATTTGTCCAAATCGCAAAAACATATTATATTTGCACGCTGTTAAGATGATAAGATTTGGGCAAATTAAGCACTCTTTTTCAACACTTAACCATAATGCGGTAGTAGCTCAGTTGGTAGAGCATCAGCTTCCCAAGCTGAGGGTCACGAGTTCGAGTCTCGCTTACCGCTCCCAGATAAAGAGATGTCCGTACACAAAGGGCATCTTTTTTTATTCCAATCTATATGGAAACAGATCCAAACATAACAGAATTAGAACACTATGTAGCAGCACATCCTATCGATGACGACGCATATTTCCGTCTTGGAAATGCTTACGTCAAAGGAGCTAATTGGCGTGAAGCCATCCGCTGTTACCTCACGGCCATAGAGATAAACCCAGCATCACCAGCTCGCGAAGCACACAAAATGATTATCGATATCCTCGAATTCCGTAACACAGACCTTTACAACCCATAAATTACCACATATATTTGTACTTTGCCTTAAAAAAGCTATCTTCGCAACCAGTAGACAATAACCAAACAATACAAAATAATTATTGCCACATTATTTTCTACAATCCCCAAAAACGGAAAAAAGAGACACTTAATTTTACAACATTATTTTAACCCCAGTAGATGAAAAGACTTTTGCCCATACTACTAAGCGCTATAACACTTCTATCCTCGTGCGATAACGGATTATTCAAGAACAAATTTACAATAACCGGAGACCTAAGCAATTACAAAGGAGAATACGTATACTTCACAAGAGAAAACTACAAAGAAGGCATTATACACGACACCGCAAAAGTAATTTTCGGGAAATTCAAACTAAAAGCCAAATCCGAGTCAGAAACCCCCCTTTACATATTTGACGATACACACAAACTGATAACCACTTTATTAGTAAAAAACGGAGACAATATAAAACTAAAAGGAGAGTTCTCGCCATACAAATTAGAAATAAGTGGCAACGATGTAAACACAATTATAGGAGAATTTTACAACAACAATGCCATCATTCTTCAAAAGATAGACAATCTGCATTCCGAATTTAGTACAAACTACAAAGACACCACATACACAAAAAATCTACACGCCACAACAGACAGCATAACAACCATAGCCACAACATTCGTTCACAGCCATCTCGAGTCCCCGGCATCCCTATTCATTATATATAAATACGTTGCAAGCCACAAAGACATAACACTTACCCGTAGACTAATAAAGATATTATCCCCCGAAGCAAAACCAGTCGCATTAGCCGCAAGAATAGAAAAGTTTGCGGCACTACAAAAATACGACAAAGGGAAAATAATGCCCTATACCCTATTACATACCGAAAAAGACAGTTCCATATTCAGTTTCAATAAAAAAAACATGCTTACCATAGTTACCTTCTGGTCTATTTCCGATACACTTAGCAGCAAGACATTACGTCAATTACGTCCCATATACGAAAAGTATCCAACAACAAAACTTCAAATACACAGCATATCAGTAGACTTAGACAAAACCGCATGGCACCAAACCATAAAACAAGAAGCATTTCCATGGAGTCAATCCATACTTCCAGACGGATGGAACTCACAAACCATAAAATCACTAAATCTCACACACATCCCATCATTTTTTCTATTAGACCGCAACGGGCTGATAATAGCCCGCGATATAGGTACCGACTCACTCAACACTCTGCTAAAAAAGACCATTGCATACAATGACAGCATAGAAAATCTAAGCATAAACACAAAAAAAGAAAAAAACAAGAAAAGAAAATAAATATCAACCAAACAAAAAACAGATATTGCTTCGATTGTAACCAATTTATTGACCAAAAACAAGATAAAAATGCTCGTAAAATTATTTGCCGCTGCACTACAAGGAATCAACGCCAGAATAGTTACAATCGAAGTAAATTGCACACAAGGAATCCAATTCTTTATGGTAGGTCTACCCGATACCGCAGTAAAAGAGAGCCATCAACGAATAATTTCAGCACTCTCACATAACGAACTTAAATTTCCCCGGCGCAAAATAGTCGTAAATCTCGCTCCAGCAGACATAAAAAAAGAAGGATCCGCATACGATCTTCCAATAGCTATCGGAGTATTAGCCGCATCCGAGAGCGTAAAAAGCGATCATCTTGGAGAGTTTCTAATAATGGGAGAGCTATCATTAGACGGAACAATACTCCCCATAAAAGGAGTTCTACCAATAGCCATCAAGGCAAAAGAAGAAGGTTACAAGGGCTTCATTCTCCCTAAAGAAAACATCAGAGAAGCCGCAGTAGTAGAAGGGATAGACGTTTACGGCGCAGAAAACATAAAAGAAGTAGTAAAATTCTTCAACGGAGAAGAAGAACTCACAAAAACCGTAATAGACACCGAAAAAGAGTTCTATGGCAAGCAAAAAGAATTCGATCTTGACTTTGAAGACGTAAAAGGGCAAGAAAATGTAAAACGAGCATTCGAAGTTGCAGCTGCCGGCGGGCATAATTTAATAATGATAGGTCCCCCCGGCTCAGGAAAATCCATGTTAGCAAAACGCATCCCCTCCATCCTTCCGCCACTCACATTAGACGAAGCCCTTGAGACCACCAAAATACACTCCGTAGCAGGCAAGATAGACGGAGAAGACTCACTAATTTCCCGTCGCCCCTTCCGTGCCCCCCATCACACAATATCTGGCGTAGCCCTCGTCGGAGGCGGAAGCTATCCACAACCCGGAGAAATATCTCTCGCCCACAACGGAGTTCTGTTTCTCGACGAATTACCAGAATTTACACGCCATGTATTAGAAGTTATGCGCCAACCATTAGAAGACCGCAAGATAACCGTTTCTCGCGCACAATGCTCAGTAGAATATCCAGCAGGCATAATGCTTGTAGCCTCCATGAACCCATGCCCGTGCGGATATTACAATCATCCCGACAAAGAGTGTATCTGTTCCGAAGGAGCAGTACTGAAATATCTCAGTCGCATTTCAGGTCCGCTATTAGACCGTATTGACATACAGATAGAAGTTGTCCCCGTCCCATTCGATAAGATGTCAGATATGCAACCCGGAGAGCCAAGTTCAGCAATTCGCGAGCGAGTAATAAAAGCACGAGAGATACAGACAAAAAGATTCATCTCCATCCCCGGAGTACACAGCAACGCGCAGATGACCACCAAACTACTCAACCGCTATGCCCAGCCCGACAAAGAGAGTCGTGCCATGCTCAAAGAAGCCATGCAACGCTTCTCCCTATCCGCCCGAGCATACGACCGCATACTCAAAGTATCCAGAACAATAGCCGATCTTGCCGGAGAGCGAGATATCAACGCCGAACATATCCGCGAAGCCATCACCTACCGCAATCTCGACCGAGCCAATTGGGGAAATAGTTGATCCATACACATAAAAAATCATTTCAGACAAAATGCCGTAACAATAAAATAGAGACAAAATAAAACCCAGAGCCACCCTCCAAGTCTCAACAATATTTCATATCTTCGCAAATTAAAAAAACAACACGAAACAAGCAGTATGCACAAAGAGCAACATGCAAAAATAATAACGGAGACAGTCAAACAACTCTCCGAATATAATTCGGTAAAAATACTCTGCAACCTCCAGCACGAAGCAGAACCTATGCCCTCCGAAAAAGCACTGCGCGAAATAATAGAACTTTGCCGTTCTTTAATATTTCCGGGGTACTTTGGTCACTCACGCATAGATCAAAACACCCTTCCATATCATTTGGGCGTAAGTACCGAACAACTCTACAAACTGCTTACCGAACAAATTCTCGCCGGAATATGCAACACGTGCGACCATAAAACCGAAACCGAAATTACCCAAGAGAGAGAATCAGCAGCACAAAAATCTGCAGATTTCATCGCATTCCTTCCCGAGTTGCGCCGCATATTAGCAACCGATGTAATATCCGCATACAACGGCGACCCTGCTGCCGGAAGTTATGCAGAAGTGATATTCTGTTACCCCGCCATCCGCGCAATAACCAACTACCGCATCGCCCATCGCCTGATAGAGTTAGGAGCACCACTTATACCACGCATAATCTCAGAGATGGCACATTCCGAAACCGGAATAGATATCCACCCAGCAGCAACAATAGGAGAATACTTCACGATAGACCACGGGACAGGAGTTGTAATAGGAGCCACAGCAATAATAGGAAATAACGTAAAACTCTATCAAGGAGTAACACTCGGAGCAAAAAGTTTTCCGTTAGACGAAAACGGAAATCCCATAAAAGGGATCCTACGCCATCCGATAATAGGCAATAACGTAATAATATATTCAAACGCAACCATCCTTGGACGTATAACCATAGGAGAAGGCGCAACAATCGGCGGTAACATATGGGTTACCGAAAACGTCGAGCCAGGAGAACAGCTAACCCAATTCAAAGCAAAACAATAAAAAAGTGAAGAGAGACAAATTCGAAATAATAGCAAAAACATTTCAGGGAGTAGAAGAACAACTTGCCGAAGAGATAAAAACCATCGGCGGCGAAGAGATAGCCTTGGGACGCCGCATGGTTTCATTCAAAGGAGACAACGAAATGCTATATCGCGCAAATTTCTTTTGTCGCACAGCATTAAGAATCCTTAAGCCAATATATAAATTTGAAGCAAAAGACACCGATGAGCTCTACGAAAAAGTTAAAAATTTCAACTGGGGTGAATTTCTCACTCCCAAAAGCACTTTTGCCATAGACGCCGTAGTATATTCCGAAGACTTCAAACACTCAAAATTCGCTACCTACCGTACAAAAGATGCAATAGTAGACTATTTCTCAGAAAAAGGCGAAGAGCGACCATCGGTACGTCTGACAAACACCGATATAATGCTTAATCTACATATTGCCCACCACACATGCACCATATCACTTGACAGTTCAGGCGAATCACTGCACAAACGCGGTTACCGCATAGCACAAACAGAAGCACCCATTAATGAAGTTCTTGCAGCAGCAATGTTGATGAAGGCCGGTTGGAACGGGACAAAAAACCTCTTAGACCCTATGTGCGGTTCAGGAACAATACTAATAGAAGCAGCATTAATTGCAACCAACACCCCACCCGGAATATACCGCAACGGATACGCATTCGAACGTTGGAGCGATTTCGACCCCTCCCTATTTGAGAGTATATTTAACGATGACCACAAAGAGCGAGAATTTACAAATAAGATATACGGTTCCGACATATCAGCCAAAGCCATTGACGTAGCACGACAAAATATCAAAAACGCAAAACTCGAGAAATATATCGAACTCGAAATAAAACCAATTCAGAAATACACATCATCCCCGGAAAACTGCGTATTAATAACCAATCCCCCCTACGGAGAAAGGCTCTCCCCTCGCGATCTATTAGACATATACCTAACTTTCGGTAGTCAACTAAAACACGTATTTACAGGTTGCGAAGCATGGATAATAAGTTCGTCACGAGAAGGATTTGAGAACATAGGTCTCAAACCAGCAGTAAAAATACCGATGATGAATGGCTCCATAGAGTGTGAATTCCGCAAATATGAGATATTCGACGGCAAATATAATGACTACAAAAAAGAGTTGGCCGAAGGGGGCAAACCCAATAGAGGCAGAACATCAGATTACAATAGACCCGAAAGAAGAGAGCGACCTACCAACTACGGAGCATCAGACAGGAGAGAAAAACATGCCGGTTACAGCACTCCGGAAAGAAGAGAAAGATCTTCTAATTTTGAAAGACCCGAAAGAAGAGAGCGACCTACCAGCTACGGAGCATCAGACAGGAGAGAAAAACCTGTCGGTTACAGCACTCCGGAAAGAAGAGAAAGACCTTCTAATTTTGAAAGACCCGAAAGAAGAGAAAAGACCGACTATCCAGTTTCACAGGATAAAAAGTCATTCCGCTTCGACGAGCGGAAACCCCTTGAGCCAAAAAGAGAGCCAACAGTAATGCGAGAACCAAGACAAGAAAGGACGTTCGGAAATGATTTCGAAGGAGAAAACGCAAACAAAAGCAAAATCCACGGAGAAGAGTTCGTGTCAAAATTCGTAACATTCCGCCAACCAACCCTCGGAGGAGAAAGTGGAGCCAAACAGTTCAGAAAGCGCAAAAAGAAAGAAGAGTAAAAGATGAATAAAACTGAAGTAAAACAACTTTGGTTAACAATCACTATTACACTTACAAGTATTACTGATCATGTCACAGCAAAACGGCAACCTCACACTTGAACAGCTTATACCGGGGGGCAAACAATATACATCGTTCGTCCCCCAAAATATGATTCAATTGCAATTTGCCGGAGACAATTACATATACCGCAAAGGAGACAACATTATAATAGGTACTCCTTTCTGCCCAAAAGAGGAGTTATTGATAAGTATAGACGGAATAAACAAAACCCTTCGTACAACAGCAATAGACACGATAAAAAAGATACCACTATTCAAAGCCATAGAATATAACGAAAAGATCACCCTTCAGATAAAAAACGGCAATAACATCTATCACATAAACCCCTTCGATAAAAATATTGTTGCAAAATACAATATCCGCAAAGGAGACAATAACCTGCAATACAGTAAAACAGCAGAAGCCTATATATCCACCAACGGAAAGACGCTACACCTTCATACCGGCAATGGAGATAGGATACCGATAGAAAAAGACAGAGGCAAATACATATCACTCGGAGCCAACAATGTTCATCGCAACGAGTTCGGAATAAAAGAAGGTATTTTCTGGGCACCCAGCGGAAACTCCGTAGCCTTCTACCGTATGGACGAAAGCAAAGTTGCCAACTACCCACTAATCAATATCACAACACACAAAACAAAAAGCATCAATATAAAATATCCGATGGCAGGAATGCCTATCCACACAGTAACAGTAGGCATTTACAACATAAAAAACAAGAAAACCATATATCTTAAAACAGGAAAACCCGAAGATAGATATTTTACTAACATAACATGGTCTCCCAATGAGAACAACATATATATCCTTGAGGTTAATCGCAAACAAGATATATGTGTATTAGTACGATACAACACAACCAACGGCAAGCAAGAAAAGACACTTTTCACAGAAACAAACAAAAAATATGTCGAGCCCGAACATCCTCTTATATTCATTGACGAAGAACACTTCATATACCTTTCGCGCAAAGACGGTTTCCGCCATGCCTACATCTACAATACAGACGGCAAGCAATTAAAACAGCTCACCACCGGAGAGTGGGAAATCATTTCAGCCCAAATATCAGCCGACAGAAAATATCTATACATAAACAGCACCGAAGCATCCCCGATAGAAACAACCCTTTACCAAGTAAACATAAATACAGGAGAGCGAAAAAGGATAACCTCCACTTCAGGCGTACACAAAACTATTATCTCCACCTCCTCAAAATTTTATATAGACAACCACAGCAATCACAACACACCACGAACAATAGAAATAGGCAATCTCACAACCGGAGAAAAACAGACGCTCTTTACAGCAAAAGATCCTTTCAGTAACTATAAAATGCCAAACATAGAGTGTGGCATCATAAAGGCCGAAGACAACAGCACCGACATTTACTACCGGATAGTAAAACCAGCAGATATAGACCCTACAAAAAAATATCCCGTAATAATATATGTATACGGCGGACCACATATTCAGCAAATAACAGACACTTTCAATTGGGGCGTGCGAGGATGGGATATCTACATGGCACAAAGAGGGTATATAATATTTACAACAGATAACCGAGGCTCAGCCAACCGAGGATTAAGGTTCGAAAGCGAAACACACCACCGCCTCGGTGTTATAGAATTAGCCGACCAGATGCAAGGCATAAAGCTACTGAAAACGCTACCCTACATCGACACCGACAGGATAGGCGTACACGGATGGAGTTTCGGTGGATTTATGACATTAAACATGATGTTAAATCATCCAGACATATTTAAAACAGGCGTCTCAGGCGGAGCCGTAACCAATTGGAAATACTACGAAGCAATGTATGGCGAACGCTATATGGGATCTCCAGAAGAGAACAAAGAAGGTTACGACAGTGCAAATATGAACAACATAGCCAATAAACTCTCCGGAAAATTACTTTTAATCCATTGCGACAACGACCCAGTAGTATTATGGCAAAATACCCTCACATTTCTTAAAAGCAGCATAAAAAGCGGAACCATGCCAGATTACTTTGTATACCCCGGACATCTACACAACGTATCCGGACATGACCGCGTACATCTCCACGAGAAGATAAGCCGTTATTTCGATGACTTTTTAAAATAAGTCATAAC
>JAVVOY010000002.1:84337-97320 GCA_036656055.1 Bacteroidales bacterium | reverse complement strand
AGATAAAAGTGTTAATTCCTAAAGCGTGGGGTACAGGAAATTCATTAACTGATTGGTTGAATCCATTTATAGCCGAAGATAAATCATGCTGTTATGAAACATATTTAGTTGTAGGTCCATTCTCGACCAAAAGTGAAGCAGCAAACGTAATTTCATATATTAAAACTCGTTTCTTTCATTTGATGGTATCAATGCTAAAAAGCACTCAAAATGTAATGCAAGGAGCATATAATCTCGTTCCTCTACAAGACTTCTCAAAGTCTTGGACGGATGCTGAACTATACGCCAAGTACGGCCTAACCGAAGACGAAATCGCCTTCATCGAATCAATGATTAAACCAATGGAATAAAACAGTATCGCCATGAGCCTATTCGACAAAAAGAGATCCCTGAGCTATCTCTTGATACCATAAAAGCAGCCCCTATTATTTTAAAAAGAAAACACCAAAATCCACTTTTTGGTGTAGATTTTGGTGTAACCAATACAACTTACTGATTATCAGTGTTGTTTGCGGAGAGATAGGGTTATGAACCTTATCTCTCCAAATTTCTTATTATCAAGGATATAAACAAGTCAATTTTCTTCTTAGTAACGTTTTAGAAACGCGACGTTTGGCAGCCTTTGGCAGTCCGTGTCTTCGGGGTGTCCACTCACACTAACATTACAAGAGCAAAGATAGCGTAAATCATCCAATTAACAAAATAATCCCGCATTAAATTTGCAAATTTAGTTTTTAATCGTAAATTTGCAAGAAAGAAGTTTCATATGATAGAAAGAGTATTAAAAACTAAGTTGTTAGAGATGGCAGCAAAGTACCCGATTGTAACCGTAACAGGTCCAAGACAATCGGGCAAATCTACGTTGCTGAAAACATCTTTTCCTGACTATAAGTATGTATCGCTTGAAGACCCAGATATGAGATTGTTTGCAACCGATGATCCGAGAGGATTTCTTGCAACCTATCCAGATAAGACTGTTATAGATGAGGTGCAACGAGTTCCATCTCTATTTTCATATATTCAGACTCACACTGATAAGGAAAACAAGGAGGGAATGTATATGCTTGCAGGCTCGCACAATTTTCTGCTCATGGAAAATGTTAATCAGTCCTTGGCTGGAAGAACAGCCATATTAAAGCTGCTTCCATTTTCTCACAATGAAATGACAGATGGCGGCATACTTCCAAAAACGGTTGACCAAGAGATATTCAAAGGTGCATATCCCCGTATTTACGACAAAGATATCAATCCAACAGATTACTATCCATATTATATTCAGACCTACGTTGAACGAGACGTGCGTTTGATGAAAAACATTGGTGATTTAAGTAAATTCATTCGATTTATAAAACTCTGTGCCGGACGCATCGGACAACTCCTTAATCTGTCATCATTGGCAAATGAGTGTGGCGTTGCAGTTTCAACAATTTCCACGTGGATATCTATTTTGGAGGCAAGCTATATTTGTTATCTGCTCAAACCAGACCACAACAACTTCGCAAAACGCCTAGTAAAAACCCCAAAGCTCTATTTTTACGATACAGGATTAGCTTGTTCACTTTTAGATATCCGAAGTCCTGAACAAGTCTCTACACACTTTTTGCGTGGAGGCCTATTTGAAAACATTGTGCTCAATGAGTTTACCAAGGAGTCATACAACAAAGGTGAAGAACCAAACCTAACCTTTTGGCGAGATAGCACAGGCAATGAAGTTGATTTATTGCGTACTATTGAAAGTAAGCAATACGCCTATGAAATAAAATCGGGAGCTACATACTCATCCGATTTTTTCAAAGGTATTTCTAAATGGGCAAAATTATCAGGCGCAATACCTAAGCAATGTTTCGCCATTTACAATGGAGATAAGGATATGAAGACTTCACAAGGAGAGGTAGTGAGTTGGAAAAATTCCGCTTTACATTATGTAGGTAATTCACAATAACGACGCACATACTTCGGAAGAAAATTTCAACCCTCACACAAAGTATGTTTGTCGGCTCAGTATCAGATAGCTTTGATGAACGCCTTGAACAAAAAACTACCACTGCGAAATCATAGTAGACATGCCCGTATCTCCGCCGAAGCCAAAACTTACGTCAAAATTTCCTCAATAATGAACTTCGCTACCTCTAACGGTCCCACACGATGCAATGGAAAATCTAACTCAACTACGACTGCATCAAACAAGAGGCCAGAAGAATTGTAGATGTTGAGATTACACACATTAAGGCTAATAACAGCTCCAGCATCTTACTAAGACCTCAATGACTTGAGTGATATTCTAATTTGGTCAGTCAAATCATTGAGCTTTCGTCCTACTAATATACACTATAATAAAGTATTCTTTACTATTATCTCGGGCATCTTTGTTTTGAACTCAGGATCAATATTGTGACATTGCTCTTTTATTATTCCTCTTCTTCGTATTGCGGGTTGCAGACAGTACATATCAAACTCATCTATATTAACATCCTCTTTTTTTACCCAATGAGGAAAAAGAAGCTTAATATATGCAGTAGCAATTCTTTTTACAGCATTAAAATCACGCATATCCGCATCTCTTTCAAAAGTAACCAACTCATCAAAAAGAATACTATACTGATTTTGGGTTCTCAAAGAATGTAATATTTCTGAAAAGTATTCAACATTAATAGTCCAGCCTTTAAATATCATACTTTTATTTATACGTGGCAAATGCCAACCTTCAATAAAACAATGAAAACGATCAAGCAAGGCTGACTCTTTGAAATTTATCGGCAAAGAATCAAAGTATCTATTTGAAATTGGACGACGTTCTTTATTCAATGGAATATTACCCATTAAGATTAAACCACATTCAGACGAGAACTCATTGTTATCTATTGTTGTTTTTCCACTTTCAAGATATGATTTTAATGCAGCCTGAATTTCTGATGGTTCTTGAAATACGATTGTTTGAATTTCATCAAAAGCGGTAAAATCGTGATTCTTTATTATTCCGTTTTGCTGTTTCTGTTTGTCGTAAAAAAGTTTAGCACGAGTAACTTTACCACCACTCACTAACCATCCATATTTGGATGATAAAACAAAGCGAATGTACAAACGGTCGTATCAAGAGCGGTTGAGTCGATTTTTGAGATAGAAATAATAAAAACATTATTACAATCTTGTGATTAACAAAAGTCTATGCTTAACATTCAAGCTTTTTGATGGCTAAGAAATGGATTAGTTTTATTACTTTTGTAAGTTAATTGAATAAAAAGACAAAATGTCAAATAGAATAAATCATATAATAAACGAAATATTAGATCAGTATCTATATGCCGATACCTCTTACAAGCCTTGGATAATAGGCTTTAGCGGGGGTAAAGACTCTACTGTTCTGCTTACTCTCGTTTGGAAAGCACTAATTAAAATCAAAGAAGAGATACCGATAGCATTTCAGTTACGAAGACCTATATATGTTGTATGCAATGACACAATGGTTGAAAATCCCATTATTGCATCTTATGTTGATGAGGTTTTAGCGAAAATTGAAATAGCGGCAAGAGAACAGGATCTTCCAATTTTCGTACGTAAGACTATACCTAGATTGGAAGATTCTTTTTGGGTCAACATTATAGGGAAAGGGTATCCTGTACCAAATAATGCCTTTAGGTGGTGTACTGAAAAATTAAAGATAAAACCAACGTCAAGATTCATCACTGAGCAAGTTGATGAGAATGGCGAAGCAATTATATTGATAGGAACCCGTAGTGACGAAAGTTCAACGAGGGCGAAATCAATAAAAAAACATGAGATCAGAGGGAAAAGACTAACCAACCACACGCTTCTAAAAAACACATACGTTTATGCACCCATAAAAGGTTTGTTGTTAGAGGAAATATGGTACATAATAAATGCAATGCCTTCCCCTTGGGGAGCAGAAAACTCTGTTCTTTTCAAAATATATATGGATGCAAGTGCAGATGATTATGAATGTCCAACTGTTGTTACGGATAAAAGTCATGGCTCTTGTGGGCAAAGTAGATTCGGATGTTGGACTTGCACGGTAGTCAAAGATGACAAATCAATGAGAGCTCTAGTTAATAACGGCAGAGAATGGATGAAACCACTCTATGACTTTAGAGTTGAATTGGTTAATGAGCGTAATTTGCTTGAAAATAGATTGGCAACAAGACGAGATGGTTCGCAAGCAATTAATGACATGGGCTCATATCAATATGGTTACAGAGCTAGTATTTTAAGACGCTTACTTGAAATACAACATACGTTACAAAAAACAGATCCGAAGATAGTGTTAGTTACTGACCAAGAATTGATTGCTATACAGGTGAATTGGTACAGAGATTTTAATTTTGAATTTAGAGTTTCTGATATTTATAATAAAGTTTATAATAAGACCCTCGATATGAAAGATCAAGATGATAAATTCAGATTGGAAGCTGAGCTTCTAAAGGAAGTTTGCAAAGATGCTCCAGATGATTTTGAGTTAATTCAACAGTTACTTATTCTTCAAAAAAACAAATCTCTTCTAAAAAAAAGATGGGGGTTGAAAAATGATATAGAAAGAAGAATTGAAGAACACGTTAAAAACGAAAAGTAATGCTAATAAAAGATATTGAGCTTACCAATTTCCGCATATACAAGGGGGTTAATAGAATTAATTTACTTCCTGAAGGCGATAAGAATATAATAATTATAAGTGGTCGCAATGGCTATGGGAAAACTACATTCCTTATGTCGTTGGTTTGGTGTCTGTATGGTAGCCATATGGATAAAGTTGACGAATTATACAAAAAGGAGATAGAGGATAAAGGTGGTTATGGCAAATACATAGGAAATAGTCTTAATCGGCTGGCTAAAGTGGAGGGAGAATCTAGATTTTCAGTTTCGATTACTTTTTCCAATGTGAAAATTCCAGACATCACTTGTAACGAAGTTACAATAAAGAGATCTTATGATACTGCCACCAACACCTCAGATGTGTTGGAAATACTTATTGATGGATATCAGAATGAATTAATTGCAGCACTAGGAGATGATAAAAATAGTGGAGAAGAGATATTCATCAGAGATTTCATTCTCCCGATTGAAGTGGCAAAGTTTTTCTTTTTTGATGCTGAAAAAATAGTTTCTCTTGCAGAAATAAACTCATTAGAACAACGCAAAAATCTCAGCATAGCATATTCAGAAGTTTTGGGTATACAAAAGTATGAAGATCTACGTCAGCATTTAGAAAGAATTCAGGATGAGTACCGACGAGAATCCGCCAAACCGAAAGATAAAGAGGAGTTTATCAATTTAATGGCAACTATAGATAAAATAGCTATTAAACTTGATGATATTGAAGAAGAAGAGAAGCAATTAGAAGCTGAAAAGGTTGAGAAAAAACATGAATCCAGTATTATTCAAGAAAAACTTATACGAGAGGGCAACCTACTTACCGTAGAGCAACTGGAAGAATTGAGAATGGGGAAATATCGGCTGGATGAGCGATTGAAAGACCTTCAAAACGAATTGAAAAATTTATATGACCTAATTCCATTAGGACTTGCAGGAAATATCCTATCTGAAGTCGTAATGCAATTAGACAATGAAACCAACTTCAAACAGAACAAGTTAAAACAAGATGGTATTGAAGAGAAGACTACTTTAATTTTCAACGATTTAGAGCGTGCTAAATCGACATCAAACTTGATGTTTGACAATGTCAAAATCAGAGACTTTTACGAAAAGCAATTTAAGAGTCTAATTAAAAAGCATTTTTACAGTGACATAATTGATGTTCCTGAAAACATTCAAATATTACATGATTTTACAGATGCAGAGTCTCGTTCATTTAACGAGTTAGTGCATACTCTTCAAGCATCGTTTAAGGATTCATTTGAGGCTATTAATTCGGAATATAATAAGGCTAAACTAGAATTATATACAATAGAGAAGCGGATAAGAGAGGCTGAAAAAAAATCAGAGAATGATTACATTCATTCTCTTCGCATGAGAAAGGATGAGCTTGACAAACGTGTACGGGAGATTGAGAGTAAGATAGTTTCCATTAGTGAAATAAAAGGAGGATTGCTTGCTGAAAGTAAGGCAGCAAAACAGAAAAAAGAAATACTTTCGCAGAAAATAGATGTTTCTCAAAAAAACAAGAAAGTTGATGATAAGGCAAAAGCATTAATATCTCAAATCAAAAACTTCTTGATACGATTTAAAGAAGAAAAGAAATTGTCATTGGAGAAAAAGATGATTGAACGCCTTCAAACCCTACTTCACAAAAAAGAATTTGTGAAGAAATGGTTGACATCAATTTATCCGGAGATGATGTTGATATTAATCTTTACGATTATCGAAATGAAAAGATAGACAAGGGTATTATGTCTATGGGTGAACGACAAATGTATGCTTCTGCATTACTAAGTGCCCTTGTTGATGAGTCTGAGATAGATTTCCCCGTTTTCATTGACAGTCCGATGCAAAAATTTGATGAGACACACTCTGCCAATATAATTACCCACTTTTATCCCAATGTATCCAATCAGGTGGTTATTTTCCCTCTATTGAATAAAGAATTAACAGAGAAGGAGTATAACTTAATAGAGGGCAAAGTCAATAAGGCATATCTAATTGAAAACAAGAGTACTGAAAATTCAGATTTCTTAGCTGTTGATCCTCATTTGCTATTCAAACAATATAACAACGTTCATCATGTTGATTAATATAAGTACCTCACGGAAAAATCAAGCCGTTGTGTCAAAATTGACACTAAAGCTACCAAAGGGTAGTAAGGAGAATGTCATCGCTCGTATCGCTTTGACTTTCTCTCTGGCATCAGGGAAACGATTCTCAGTTAATGAGTTTAATACATATGACTCTCAAGGGAAAGAATACAAAGACCATATTCTATTTGAACCAAAGCACAAGGATTTTTATATTGCTTTGGTTTGCCAATGTTATGGTATTGGTAAAGATAACGAAAATATTGGAAAGTTTGTAAAACTACATATTGATCATGGTCTGGAGCAGTTAGATTACTTATTTGAGAACAACAAAGATTATAGCTTTATAGATTTCCTTGTCGAACATTTAGACAAGGGAATAAATGCCATTGATGATGCCCCAGTATCGTTAGATCCGGTGGATAATTTTAATCAAAACATTAATAAAACTATTTTCACAGGAGAGATTCCAATAGAAATAGGTCATAATATAATTACTGGTGAGCCTATTAATTTCTCGTTTAACAATACTCGCTTATACAATAATCAACATATTGCTGTTGCAGGTGCTTCTGGAACAGGAAAAACTCAATTTGCATTGGAGTTTCTCCGACAGCTTTCAATCAAAACGCAAGGACAGGTTAATTTTCTATTTTTAGATTTCAAAGGGCTAAAGGAAGAGGATTTGCCTAAATTCGAGAAGTTTTTCACAGAAACTCATACAACGTTTGTTGATGCTCCCACGAAACCATTTCCACTCAATCCATTGACATTTATAGACAATATAAATGAAAAGAATAAATTAGTCGGAATTAATAAGTTTGTTGATATTATCGCAAAATATTCAAACATCGGTAAGAAGCAACAGCAGTTACTTAAGGATGCTACAAAAGAATCATTCATAGATAAGTCAATAGGCGTTTATCCTTCATTGCAAGATATTTATTCCATTGTAATAGAAAGAATGGGTGATAAGCGAGATACATTAACAGAATTGATGGAGCGATTGAGCGAATATGAGTTGTTTGAGCAATCAAATAATAATCAGAGTACATTCTTGAACAATAATTATTATCTATCTTTATCGGGAGAGTTGGATAACACAGTCCGATTCACATCGGTATTCTTGATAATCAACTATATATTCAATGTGTTCACTAATATGGGAGGCAGTCCTGTTGAAAAGGAATATAGGGGAATGAGGTATGTGTTATTAATAGATGAAGCTCACGATTTGTTTAGAGAGAAAAAATCTTTGGAAATACTAGAGGTGTTGCTACGCAAGATTCGTTCATACGGTGTTTCTGTTGTGCTATTATCTCAAGGTATTAATGAATATAATCAAGGTAACTTCGATTTCTCTCAAGAATGTGAAACGTCATTCTTACTGAAAATAAACGATATTGGAAATATTAAGTCTATCAGCAAATTTATGGGATTTAGCGACAAGGATGGAGTGAAGGCTGCACGTAGCTTAGAAAATATTCAGGTAGGGCAATCTATAACTAATATCAAAGAATTCCCTAAAGCAGAGTTATTTGAAGTTAATCAATTTTACAAGCGATAGAAATATGGATAAAATAGAAGAAAAATCTGACAATATGTTTATAACATACTTTTCTTTTAAATATAATCGGGTGTGGCTATAATAAAAGCTGCCCCGATTATTTTAAAAAGAAAACACCAAAATCCACTTTTTGGTGTAGATTTTGGTGTAACCCGTACAACTTGCTGACTTTCAGTGTTGTATGCGGAGAGAGAGGGATTCGAACCCCCGGTACCTTGCGGTACAGCGGTTTTCAAGACCGTCGCAATCGACCACTCTGCCATCTCTCCTTTTCTGTTCGCACAGACCTTGTGGCGGTCATTCCTTTAAGGCGGTGCAAAGATAGCTTATTTTGTCTTTTGCACAAAATTTTATTGATGCTTTTTTATTCTTTTTTTTTATGTTTACTGATTACGGTCTAGTAATAATGATATTTATTCGTTTTTGTCATGCCATTTTATGTATGGATTGTTAACAAGATTGGAGTTATAATATTTTGCATCGTCGGTTACTTCTTCTCCTATCCATTCCGGCTTTTTAAACTGTTCACTCTCTTTTGTGAGCTCTATTTCAGCTACTATTAATCCACTATTCTCTCCTGTAAATTCGTCTATTTCCCATATATGTCCGTCTTGGGCGGTGTATTTATATCGGCGTTTTTCTATTATAGGACGAAGGCATAGTTGTTCTATTATTTTTTCTGTTTGGTCTGCTGGTTTTTGATATTCGTATTCACTCCTTACTGTTCCGTGGTTTATCCCTTTTATTGTTATGTATCCTTTTTCCCCGGCAACGCGTGCTCTTACAGTTCGTTCTTTGTCTATTGATATGTAACCTTGTTTGTATAGTTTACTTTTATTCTGATCCCTATAACCTGTACCTGTCACGAGGAATTTTCGCTCTATCTCTTTTGGCATAAAATATTGTTGTTAATTTATGACAGTAAAGATATATCTATTTTGTCTTTTTGTTATATGATATATGTAATTTTGTATCTGTAATTGTTAACATTCCAAATGGGATCATATAATAGGTATTTTAGGTCAGAAAAATAGATTTATTTTTACTACCTTTGCCCTCTTGAATATTAGTGTTAATGAGCAAGCGTTTTATATATATATTTACAGTACTTATAACGTTATTGTTATTGTCTTCAGGCTTATACGGACAAAGCACAACAGTTTCCGGTATCGTAATTGATTCTTTGACAAATGAGCCTTTGCCTTTTATTTCGACGTATTTTCGTGGCACACAGGCTGGTGTTACAACTGATGAGGAGGGTGGTTTTTCGATAAAAACATCTGCTCCGGCTACTGAACTTGTTGTTTCATCGGTGGGGTATAAGGATTTCATTTTTCCTGTTAAACGTGGTGAAAAGTATCAACTTACGGTTAAGATGGTCTCTACGGATTATTCGATAAATGAAATTGTTATTAAGCCTAAACGTGAGCATTATAAACGTCGTGGAAATCCGGCTGTGGCGTTTGTAAAGAATATAATTGATACATACGACAAATACGATATCAACAAGGAGGATTATTATACCTGTGATCAATATGATCGCCTAACGATGGCTTTTAATAATTTTTCTGATAAGAAAAAGAATAAGCCTATTTTTAGGAAATTTAAATTTTTATTTGATTATGTTGACACGTCGGAGGTGTCCGGGAAACCTATTCTTACTCTTTCTATAAAGGAGAGAAATTCTAAAGTTTATTATCGTAAATCGCCTAAAACTAAGAAACAGTATATTGAGGCTATCAGACGTTCAGGCATTGATGATGCTCTTAATCAGGAGAGTATGCAACAATTCTATGATGAAACATTTAAGGAGGCTGATATTTTTTGCAATGAGATGTCGCTGCTGCTTACCCGTTTTGTCAGTCCGTTGGCTAATATAGGTCCTTCTTTCTATAAATATTATCTGCTTGACACTCTTGTCATTGGCGGTGATTCGTGTGTTGATCTTGGTTTTGCACCATTTAATTCTGAATCAAATGGTTTTGTTGGGCATCTATATGTTACGCTCGATTCTACGTATTTTATAAAGAAGGTTGAGATCAATGTGCCGAAGGATATAAATCTTAATTATATTGAGAGCATGCTGATACGTCAGGAATATGAACGTACCCCTGACGGAATACGTCTTAAAAAGCTTGATGATGCAATTATTGAGATGAAAATAATACCTGGTACTCAGGGCTTATACTTTAGACGTGTTATAGGTTTTGAAAATTATAAATTTGTTCCGCCCGCTAATATGAAAATATTTGATAAGGAGGGGGCAGTTATTGAGGATGAGTTTGCACAGATGCAACCTGACGAGTATTGGAATGATAATAGGATGATTCCGATTAAAAAGAAGGAAAATTCTGTGGATAAGATATTGTTGCGTCTTAGGCAAAATAAAGTTTTTTATTGGTCCGAAAAGATAATTACAAGCCTTGTCTCTGGTTATGTGCCAACGTCTAAAAATAGCAAATTTGATATAGGTCCTCTTAATACTGCTATAAGTGGTAACAGTATGGAGGGTGCCCGTTTTCGCATTGGTGGCATGACAACGCCTAATCTTTGGAAGCAGTTTTTTATAAATGGATATATTGCTTATGGAACAAAGGATGAGAGGTTGAAATATAATGTTGGTCTTACGTATTCGTTTATAAAGAAAAAGCAACATTATAAAGAGTTTCCTATACATCAGTTGCATTTATCGCATAAATATGATATAAATCAGTTGGGGCAGCATTATATGTACACCAATATGGATAATATATTTCTTGCATTAAAGCGCATGAGCGATATACGCTCAACATATCTACGTACTTCTGAATTGGAGTATTTGCGCGAACATCGCCACGGGATATCATATAGTGCTACTTTGCGTTATAAGACTGAGGAGGCAACTCCGTGGGTGGCGTTTGAGAATGGATATGGGGATAATATAGCCCGTTATTCGCAAGCTGAGGCTGAACTCCGCTTCCGTTATGCGCATAAAGAGCGTTTTTATCAGACTAAAGGTGAACGATACCCAATCTCTAAAACGGCCCCTATTCTTATATTGAATCACGGAATGGGTTATAAAGGTTTTATTGGAAGTGAATTCAATTATCAGCGTACTGATTTGTATTTTTCAAAGGCGTTCTGGTTCTCAGCTTTCGGTCATATAAATACAGTTATAAAGTTCTCTAAAGTATGGACACAGACGCCGTATCCTATGCTTATAATCCCGAATGCAAACCTCTCTTATACAATTCAGCCTGAATCTTATTCATTACTTAATCCGGTTGAGTTTGTTTTTGATAACTATGCTTCATGGGATTTTGAATATTTTGCGAATGGATTAATATTTAATCGCATACCTTATATTAAATACTTAAAGATAAGGGAAATAGTATCGTTTAAAGGTTTCTTTGGTGCATTATCCGACAGAAATAATCCGGAATTAAATCCCGGACTTTGGCGTTTTCCTGATATAAATCAGAACTCGGCATGGAAAAAGTCATTACCATATATGGAGGTGGGGGTTGGATTGGACAATATATTTACTATATTGCGTATTGAGTATGTCTTTAGAGTTACATATCGCGATCTTCCTAATGTTCCAAAGGGTGGTGTGCGTATTGCTCTTCATTTCTCTTTTTAAAAAAGACAGGATATGCTTATTGCAAAGGAAAAAAAGAGAGAAAATATAGCTGAGTATCTGTTGTATATGTGGCAAATTGAGGATATTATCCGTGCAAATGGATTAAATATTGATAAAATACGTCAGAATATAATAGACAGATATGAGTGCTCTGATGAGATTAAAATGGAGATGACCTCATGGTATGGGAATCTTATTGAGATGATGCGCTCTGAGGGTATTGTAGAGACTGGACATTTGCAAATAAATAATAATGTAATATCTGAACTTTCGGATCTTCACTCTGCGCTGCTTAATTCCACCCAAATACCACAATATGGTGGCGTTTTTTTTAAGGCATTACCTTATATTGTTGAGTTAAGAAAGAGGCAAGGAGAGTGTCCTCCCGGTGAGATTGAGACTTGTTTCAATGCTTTGTATGGAATTTTGTTGTTAAAATTGTCTGCTAAGGAGATATCTTCAGGTACGCAGGAGGCAATGAAATATATATCTACGTTTGTATCTGTGCTTGCTGCAATGTATAAAAAAGATAAAAACGGCGAATTAGAGTTATAACTTTATATTATGGCGAAGATATTGGTAACGGGTGCGAATGGACAACTTGGCAATGAGTTGAGGATAGTCTCTATGGATGATGCTAAAAACACTTATTTGTTTACCGATGTGATTGAATTGGATATTACGGATAAGGATGCTGTAAATTATTATTTTTCGGTTAATAAACCTGATATAATTGTAAATTGTGCTGCGTATACGGCTGTGGATAGGGCTGAGAGCGAAAGAGAAAGATGTAATGTTATAAATGTTGATGCTGTAAGGTATTTGGCTGAAGCCTCCGGTCGTGAGGGGTGCAAAATGATACATATTTCAACAGATTATGTTTATGGCGGATGTAGCAATAGTCCGTACTCAGAGGATGATATAACTATGCCACAATCTGTTTATGGTGAGACTAAATTAGCTGGAGAGAAGGTACTTCTTAATATTAATAATGCTTCGGTGGTTATTCGTACGGCATGGCTTTATTCTCCTTTCGGAAAAAATTTTGTAAAGACAATGATTGCGCTCGGTAAGGAGCGTGAAGAGATAAATG
>JAVVOY010000002.1:0-84278 GCA_036656055.1 Bacteroidales bacterium | reverse complement strand
CCAGCGTGGAACACCTACTTATGCTGCTGACCTCGCAAAGGCTATTGTGACTATAATAGATTCAAGGGAATTTATTCCCGGCATATATAATTTTACTGATTGTGGGGAGTGTACATGGTATGAATTTGCCAAAGAGATACATGCTGTTTTCGGAATAATGGGATGCAGAATAAATCCAGTTACTACGGATAAATATCCGTCAGTTGCAAAACGGCCTGTATACAGCGTACTTAGTAAAAGTAAGATAATGGATAACTACAAAATTAATATCCCGGATTGGAAGGATAGTCTTAAGGAGTGCTTATTAAGAATTAAAGGGGAGACAAATAATGGGTAATTTTATTGACGAAATCAAGAGGCGAAGAACATTTGCGATAATAAGTCATCCGGATGCCGGCAAGACAACTCTTACGGAAAAGTTACTTCTTTTTGGAGGGGCTATACATATTGCTGGTGCTGTAAAATCGAATAAGATTAAGAAGACGGCCACATCTGACTGGATGGAGATTGAGAAGCAGCGTGGAATATCTGTTGCTACATCTGTTATGGGCTTTGAATATGATGGCTATAAGATAAATATTTTGGATACTCCCGGACATCAGGACTTTGCTGAAGATACATATCGTACACTTACTGCGGTGGATAGCGTAATTATAGTTGTGGATGTTGCAAAAGGTGTTGAAATGCAGACACGTAAACTTATGGAAGTTTGCCGTATGCGCAAAACTCCGGTTATGATATTTGTCAATAAATTAGATCGCGAGGGACGCGATCCGTTTGATATATTGGACGAATTGGAGAGTGAACTTAAGATATCTGTGCGACCACTTAGTTGGCCTATAAATATAGGAAAACAATTTAAAGGTGTTTATAATATATTTGAGCGGAATCTTAATCTTTATACTCCAAGTAAACAGATTGTTACTGAATCTGTTGAATTTAAAGATATAAATAATACAGAGCTTGAAAGTCGTATAGGGAAACAGGATGCGGATAAACTTCGTGCCGATCTTGAGATTATATCTGGTGTTTATTCTGAATTTGAAATTGGATCGTATCAGAAAGGAGATCTTGCTCCGGTGTTTTTTGGCTCTGCGCTTAATAATTTTGGGGTAAAGGAGTTATTGGATTGTTTCGTTAAAATTGCTCCGTCACCACTGCCTGTGAATGCTGTGGAGCGCAAAGTCTCTCCTGAAGAGGATAATTTTACAGGGTTTATATTTAAGATACATGCCAATATGGATCCTAACCACCGCAGTTGTATCGCCTTTGTTAAGGTATGCTCCGGTCGCTTTGTAAGGAATGAGAATTATAGACACGTCAGAAATGGAAAGATGATGCGCTTTTCAAGTCCTACGGCTTTTATGGCACAGAAGAAGTCTGTGCTAGACGAGGCTTTTCCCGGTGATATTGTAGGGTTACCTGATACCGGCAACTTTAAAATAGGTGATACACTTACATCGGGAGAGGAGCTTAATTTTAAAGGGTTACCCAGCTTTTCTCCTGAAATGTTTAAATATATTGAGAACAACGATCCCATGAAATCCAAACAACTAAACAAGGGAATAGATCAGCTTATGGATGAGGGTGTTGCGCAGTCTTTCATAAACCAATACAATAACCGTAAAATAATTGGTACGGTAGGGCAATTGCAGTTTGAAGTTATACAATACCGCCTTCTTCATGAGTATGGGGCGCAATGCAAATGGGATCCACTTTCACTTTACAAAGCCTGTTGGATTGAATGCAATGATCATGATGCGTTGGAGAATTTCAAAAAGCGCAAATATCAATTTATGGCAAAAGACAGAGAGGGTAGGGATGTGTTCCTTGCCGACTCTTCATACGTGTTACAGATGGCTCAGAGCGATTTCCCTAAAATAAAGTTTCATTTTACATCAGAATTCTAATTGGTGGCATGCAGCAATTAGCCCCTATAATATCCGATCTTGCCCTGATACTTATTTTAGCAGGGGTAACGACACTGATCTTCAAGTGGCTTAGACAACCTGTTGTTCTTGGATATATAGTTGCAGGATTTTTTGCCAGTTCTCACTTCTCTTTTTTCCCAACCGTAACAGATGATGCCAATATTGATATATGGGCACAGATGGGTATTATTGTTTTGCTCTTCTGTTTGGGTTTAGAGTTTAGTTTCAAAAAGTTAGTAAATGTAGGTGGTTCTGCCGTAATTGCTGTTATTGTAATAATACTCGGTATGATCTCTTTGGGTATTATTACCGGTACACTTCTTAATTTTACATGGATAAACTCTCTCTTTCTGGGAGCGATGCTCTCTATGTCCTCAACAACTATTATAATAAAAACTCTTACTGACCTTAATATGCGTAAACACAAGTTTACGGGTATAGTTTTTGGCGTATTAATAGTTGAAGACCTCTTTGCTATAATAATTATGGTATTGCTTTCATCTATTGCAGTAAACAATACACTTGAAGGTGGAGAGCTTATATTCAGCATTCTAAAGCTTATATTCTTTCTTGTTATATGGTTTTTGATAGGTATTTATATAATACCAACTTTCTTTAAAAAGAATATACTTCACCTAAATTCTGAAACTCTGCTTATAATATCCATGGGGCTTTGCTTGGGAATGGTGGTACTTGCTACATATTCAGGTTTTTCCCCTGCATTAGGTGCATTTGTAATGGGATCTATTCTGGCTGGTACAAACGAGGCTGAACGGATTGAAAAAGTTATGGATCCTGTAAAAAATCTTTTTGGTGCAATCTTTTTTGTATCTGTCGGAATGCTTGTTGATCCGACTATACTAGAACTTCATTTTATCCCTATAATTATAATATCTGCCGTGGTTATAATAGGACAGATAATTTTCAGTACAGGTGGATTATTACTCTCCGGGCAACCTATGAAAGTTGCCGTTCAATCAGGGTTCTGCTTGGCACAGATAGGAGAGTTTGCATTTATTATTGCTACATTAGGGATGTCGTTAGGGGTTATTGAGCCGTATTTATATCCCATAGTTGTGGCCGTATCAGTTATCACAACCTTTACTACGCCATATCTTATAAAGATGTCACAATATGCAGCAGATTACGTTGAAAAGTTATTTCCGCAAAGGACAAAAACTGTACTTTTAAAATACAGTGAAAATGCTACCGCTCTGCACCAGAAAAAGTCATGGCAAACAATAATGTTTGCATACGCAGGTAAAGTTGCAATATATGCAATAATACTTGTAGCGATAATATTGGTAGCGAAAGGGTGGGCAATACCTTTTATACGTAAAATTTCTTCTAATGTTGATATGGCAAATCATATCTCAGCTGCACTTATTCTTGTGGCAATGTCGCCATTCCTATGGGCATTAATGCTTAAACCAATAAATGGCAGAAGCATTAGAATGTTAGTGTATGATTCAGGGGCATCTCCTGTACCATTCCTTTGCATGACAGTTATTAGGTTTATGATTGGCATATCTTTAGCTTTTTATCTATTAGATTCGATATATACTGTAAAAATATCTATACTCATTACACTTTTGTTGTTGCCGATTCTTATGATACTCTCTACAACCCCTCTCAAAAAGAGGTTACTTAAGATTGAGAATAAATTTATGGACAATCTCAATGAACGCGAGCTCAGACGGAGCGGGAAAAAGAATAATCTTGTACACAATATGCACATTGCCCAGATGGATGTTAAAGATGGGTGTAAATTTATAGGAAAACGTTTGGGTGATGCCAATATAAGAAAACTTTACGGTGTTAATATAATCTCAATAAAACGAGGAGTTAAGCGAATTGATGTACCAAAAAGCGACAGTCGCATATTCCCTGGAGATATGATAAGTGTTGTTGGAACTGACCAACAGATACAAAATTTTTTATCGATAGTAGAAGTGGAAGAGATTCCAGATGAAGTAAAAAATAATATTCATTTTGAACTTGGGCACTACCTTATTAGTGAAAACTCCATGTTAGCAGGGAAGAGTATAACCGAATCTCAATTTCGTCAGAATAATTGTCTTGTAGTTGGAATAGAGACTGAGGAGGGCGATTTTATTAATGTTTCAGGAGAAACATTGTTAAATTCAGGTGATACTATCTGGCTTGTAGGGGATAAACATGTTATGGAGACTTTAGCCAAATAGCTTGATATTTTTTTATTTTTTACTATCTTTGTTCGCGTTTTATCAATATTCGTGGACTCAGTAAAAGTCTACTCTGTTGCTAAAACAGTAGTGTCTTCGCTTTTTTGTCTCGATAAACGAGTTTACGGTGAATATAAACATATTATTATGCAGGAAAAAATTATTATTCTTGATTTCGGTTCACAAACCACACAATTGATCGGTAGAAGGATACGTGAATTGGATACTTATTGCGAAATTGTACCTTACAACAAGTTCCCTTATGGCGACAAAAGCGTTAAAGGTGTAATCCTTTCCGGAAGTCCATTTTCAGTATATAATGAAAACGCATTTAAACCCGACCTATCACAGATAATAGGGAAATACCCTGTTTTGGGAATATGTTACGGAGCACAATTCATTGCACATACTAAAGGGGGAGATGTAAAATCGGTAGGAACTCGCGAATATGGTCGAGCGCATCTTAAATTTTTTAAAAAAGAAAACCCTCTGTTTAACGGTATATCTTCAGAGAGTCAAGTATGGATGTCGCATGGTGATACAATAACGGCTATTCCGGATAATTTCAATATTATTGCCTCTACTGAAGATGTAACGATTGCAGCATATCAGATAGATAATGAAGAAGTTTGGGGTGTGCAATTTCATCCAGAAGTCTTTCATACATCTGAAGGGATAAAAATACTGTGTAATTTTGTGGAGAATATATGCGGATGCAAACGTGACTGGTCTCCTGCAGCCTTTATAGAAAATACAGTAACCGAACTTAAACAAACTTTAGGTGAAGATAGAGTAATTCTTGGTCTTTCAGGTGGTGTTGATTCTTCGGTAACAGCAGTGCTTTTGAATAAGGCTATTGGTAAAAATTTGACCTGCATATTTGTTGATCATGGATTGCTAAGAAAGAACGAATTTGAAAATGTTCTAAAGGATTATGAATCTCTTGGTCTTAATGTAATAGGTGTTGATGCGAAAGCTAAATTTTACAAAGAACTTGAAGGGATTACAAACCCTGAACAGAAACGCAAAATAATAGGCAAGGGTTTTATTGACGTATTTGAACATGAGGCAAAGAAGATAAAAGATGCTAAATGGCTTGCGCAAGGGACAATATATCCTGACTGCATTGAGTCGTTATCTATTACCGGCACCGTTATAAAGAGCCATCACAATGTAGGTGGATTGCCTGACAAAATGAACCTTAAACTGTGTGAACCGCTACGTTTATTGTTTAAGGATGAAGTAAGAAAAGTGGGAAAAGAGTTAGGAATGAAGGAAATCCTGATTAATCGTCATCCATTCCCCGGTCCAGGTCTTGGCGTTAGAATACTTGGAGATATAACGCCTGAAAAAGTAAATATACTGCAAGCGGTAGATGATATATTTATAACCGGGTTACGCGAATGGGGGCTTTACGACAAAGTTTGGCAGGCTCTCGCTGTACTTTTACCTGTTCAGTCGGTTGGTGTGATGGGCGATGAACGCACATACGAACGCGCCGTAGTATTACGTGCCGTAACATCAACTGATGCTATGACGGCTGATTGGGCTCAATTACCATATGATTTTCTGGCAAAGATATCTGCCGAAATAATCCGTAAGGTGAAGGGGATAAACAGGGTCGTTTATGATATAAGTTCAAAACCACCATCGACAATAGAGTGGGAATAATATATTAAGCTAATTATATATAAAAGCGGGATAGATCAGTATGATTTATCCCGCTTTTTTTAAACAAATTAAATAGTAGTATGTTAGCTTATAATAATAACTAAATTAATACTATGAAAAACAACCTTATTTTATCTGTGATGCTAGCAGTATGCACGATAATAGCTCTTCCTTCTTATGCAAAAGGAGGTAAAGATAAGAAACATACGGAGAGTGATAAAAGCCGTAATTTTATATTTTTAACCGGCAATAACACACCAGATGACGTAAAGGATGTGACAGAAATATTTCATGAGACTCAATCGCCTTATTTTCAAGATCCAAGGGCTCCGAGATTTATACTTATGGATCGTAAAAACCGTGTTGCATTCGGGATAGGAGGTTATATAAAGACAACTGTTTCTTATGATTTTGCAGGAATAGCGAACAATGTAGATTTCGTGACATATGATATTCCTGTGCCTAAAAGTACAACAGACAGGAGCCAATTTCAAATGGATGCTTCAACATCCCGTCTGTTTTTTAAACTTGTAGGCAATAATAAATACATGAAAAAATTCACCGCATATATTGAGACTGATTTCAGGGGTAATAACTATGCCCTTCATCTTAGACAGGCTTATATTTCGTTCAGAGGGGTGCTAATAGGGCAGTCATGGAGCACGTTTACCGATTTGGCATCAATCCCTCCGACAGTAGACTTTGAGGGTCCAAGCGCGGCAACTGAGCTACGAAATGTACAGGTAAGATATACAATTAATTTTAAAAAGAGATGGCAATTTGCCGCTGCAATAGAGAATCCGGGCATTAACGCTACACTCACAAATAATATAACTACCGCAAAACAGAGATGTCCTGACATCCCATTTTACTTGCAATATGAATGGAATAATAATTCACATGTTAGGCTTACGGGATTATTAAGAGGGATGAGATATAATGATTTAGTTGAAGATAAAAACAGATCTGTATTTGGTTGGGGTGTACAACTCAGCGGAATGGCTTCAATAACCGATAAATGGACTCTCTATTATCAGGCTACATACGGAGAAGGGATAGCAAAATATATAAACGATCTGTCAGGTTCAGGATATGACCTACTTCCTTCCGACAATGGCGGAAAGCTGAAAGCACCTAGTTGTTCTGGATTTATAGCATCTGTTCAATATAATTTTATGGAGAATTTATTCGTCTCAGCCTCTTATAGTTACAACAGAATATATGATTCAAATATTAGTTATAATCCAGAACTCTACAAGCAGGCACAATACGTATCGGCAAATATATTTTGGACAGTTGCCAACAACTGGCAGTTTGGAGCCGAATACCTTTTTGGAGAACGTAAAAACCAAGATGACAAATCGGCAATTGCAAATAGATTTCAGTTGATGGCACAATACAACTTCTAATATTTATATTTATAATCTAAAACAAAGGATTCTGTGTTTAACCTCTCAGAGTCCTTTATCCGTTTATTCCCTTTTTATTTTACATGATATTTTGCCATGAATTATAAAATAGCTATTTTTGCGTATAATTTTATTTACTGCAATTTTATTGCAAATAAACAATCAAATTTATTATATGCGGAAATTACTGTTTTTTTGTTCGCTAATTCTATTATTATCTTCATGTAGAGAGGCCAAACAAGTAATATATCTAAAACAAGTTGAGACACTTCCGTTGGATATTTTGCAGCAAAAAATGGAGCCGGGAGACACAAAGATAGCCCCTGGTGATGAATTATCTGTAAATATAGAGTCTGATGATATTGAGTCGATAGCTATTTTCAATAAACAACAGATAAAAACAGGTTCTGATAATATATCTATAATAGGAAATAGTGGGAATGTTAACTCTAATAATGTCACATCAGGGAACATATATTATGTAGATAATGATGGGAATATAAAAATGCCTATTATAGGAAAAGTCAACGTTGCAGGATTGACACGTTTTGAAATAGAACGTCTTATAGCATCTCTGATATATCCGCAATATGTAAAACAGGAACCTCTTGTAAACGTTCATATAAATAATTTCAAGATTACAGTCCTTGGAGATGTTGTCTCCCCCGGAATAATAGATGTTCAGAGTGATAAAATAAATATACTTGAACTTCTTGCACGAGCAGGTGATCTATCAATAACCGGACGTCGCGATAACATAATGCTTATCAGAACAAATAACGATGGTTCTAGAGAGACTTTCAGATACAATCTCAATGATAAATATCTATTATTATCACCATACTTTTATTTAAAACAGAATGATTTTATATATGTAGAACAGAATAGGTCTAAAGCACGTAGTGCTTTTACAATGCCATCAGTCGTAACATTTGGTATGGGCTTGTTATCGACAGCATTATCTGTCACAACTCTTGTAATGACAATAACAGGAAGATATTAAGAAGTTATGGATACACAAAAGATACTGGCACAAAACGATGAACATGCCAAGCTTGCAGATTTTAGAGAGATTCTTTTTACATATTTAATATATTGGAAGTGGTTCGTAATATGCACAGTCATTGCGGTAGGATATACTGCATTTGATCTCGAGAGGCAAAACGATGTTTATACAGTTTCCACGTCTATACTGATGAAGAATGACAGAAACAGTGGCTCTTCAGACAATATAATGATGGAAACATTAGGATTAAGATCAACACGCAGCAATCTTGAAAACGAAACTGAAGTAATGCGCTCAAAGGCTGTTATGCTCAATGTTGTAATGGATCTTAAGTTGTATACCACATATTATCTCAAAAAAAGATTGAGAACTGAAAATATTTATGACTTAACGCCCATATCTCTTAACATCGATTCATCAACAGTGCTGAACCTTAGAGGCAATATAAGAATTGAAGCAGTTCCGATATTTCAAAAAGGAGAATACGAAGTTCAGATGACTTATCGCAATGAAAGACAGTCTTATATACTTGGCAGGACTCCTTTAAATATTCAAATAGGAGGAATATCATTTACTCTTAACAGAAGAGAAAATATTCCGATGCCAAAGGAAGATGTATATATCACTGTTGAATCACCATACGCCGTTGCCATAGCACTTTCTCGAAACATAACCCCGTCAACACTTACTAAAGGCTCCACAATACTAACAATGTCATTAAGAACATTTAATATCCAAACGGCTAAAGATGTACTTGAGAAAGTTGTTTACTATTACAATCAATTAAGCATCAACGAGAAAAATCAAGCATTGATAAGTACAGGCAAATTTATTGATGAACGAATTATCGCCATAGCGAGTGAACTTGGAGATGTTGAAAAAGAGATAGAGTCTTTTAAGAAAGATTACAAACTCACATCTCCTCAGGATAATGCAGGAATAGCGATAGAAGAGTCAAGAGATGTTGAGAAATCTCTATTTGAATCAGAGTTACAACTCAATCTGATAGATTATGTAGATGATTTTATATCTAAAAAACAGAATGAGTACTCTATAATTCCTGCACTTGGAATTACAAATTCAGCATTTAGCTCCATGATAGATAGTTACAATCAGGAGTTAATGAATCGCTCAAGATTATTACACTCTTCATCCATGAGTAACCCATCCATAACTAAAATAGAGCAAAATCTAACAACTTTGCGCGAGGGTGTTAAAAACGGCATCATTTCAGCTAGGCAAGTTGTAAACATGGAGAAATCGCGAATGAAGAGAAAAGGGGATGAAATTAATGGCAAATTAGATCTTGCGCCAAGTATAGAACGACAAATGACCGAGATAATGCGCCAACAGTCAATAAAAAATGAGCTCTATCTTTTTCTTTTGAAAAAAAGGGAAGAGAACGCATTAAGCCAATCACTTACTGTACCGATAGCAACAATAATTGATTCTCCTGAACTTACCGCAGCGCCACCAGATCCTGACCGTAAAAAAGCTTTATTTATGGCATTAGCCGTAGGATTGATCATTCCTGCAGTTGTTATATTCATAATAGGGTTATTTAATGTAACATTTAAAGACAGAATAGACATTGAGCGTCTCACAGATATACCTGTAGTTGGTGAAATATCACTAAATGATACCCATGAGTTATTTGTTGTTAAACCTAAATCTACCACACCGATAGTAGAGCTATTTAGGTTATCCAGAAATAATCTTCAGGCAATTTTGGACGTTCCGGAGAGAAAAGTAATATGTATAACTTCAACTACTACGCAGGAGGGGAAAACGTTTGTATCATCAAACCTTGCATTGAGTTTTGCACTTGCCAAGAAAAAGACAGTTCTTGTCGGTCTTGATATACGTCGTCCACAGATACGCAAACTATTCTCTTTGTCAACATCAAAAGGTTTGGTTTCTTATTTATCGGGAAAAGAGAGCGATTTATCATCATTGATAATTCCGTCCGGGATGTCTGAATATCTCGATCTTTTACCTACCGGTCCAACACCTCCGAACCCTAATGAATTACTTATGAATCCAGCATTAGGCAATGTATTTGACTATCTGCGCGAACATTATCAATATATCATAGTAGATACTGCGCCAATAGGGATGGTATCCGATACATTTCTTATAACACAATACGCAGACGTGAACGTATATGTAATGCGTGCCAATTACTCATCAAAGAAATATCTTGATGTATTGGAAAATGCCGTAAAAGAGGACAAACTGAGACAACTATATATTCTGGTAAATGCAGTAAATATACGTTCGCGCGTTTATGGATACAAACGTTACGGGTATGGCTACGGGTATGGATATAAGTCGCAATACGGATCGGGCTCAAGTTATGGCTATGGTTATGGCTACGGAGAAGCAAATACATCAAAGCCACGTAAAAGTCCATTCTGGAGACGCTGGATTTAGCTAGCTTTTGAAGTTAGAATTATTGTTTTGACTTATTAGCATATAGTTTCAAATATATGTAATAACAAACGCAGAAAGTTATAATATAATTAGGAATAGATTCAGTTCGCAATTTTAACATAATTTGAATGTTATCGCCATCTGAAATAGTTACATCCATAGAAAAGTCTTCATTACAAAAGATTACATTTTCATTAAACAAAACTTTTTGGCTTGCCTTTTTGGCAGGGGCATATATTGCACTTGGCGGGTTATTGTCAATAAGTTTAGGCTATGGCTTTCCGGGGATAACATACAATAACCCGGGAGTGCAGAAGGTAATTTCAGGCCTATTTTTCCCGATAGGACTTATTTTAGTAGTAATTGCCGGAGCCGAGTTATTTACCGGAAATAATGCTGTACTAATCCCATCATTGTTAAACCGCAGTTATGGAATATCAAAGCTTCTTAGAAATTGGGTGACAGTTTATATTGGCAATTTTACAGGAGCACTGTTTGTTGCCTATTTTCTGACATATCTTACCGGCATATTTAATTCTGAACCTTGGCACAATTCTATCATAAATATGACTGAAACAAAGATCTCATTTTCATTCGGTAACGCTTTTTTGCGTGGAGTAGGGTGTAACTGGTTAGTTTGCCTTGCCGTGTGGTTAGGGTCTGCATCAACAGATATGACAGGCAAGTGTCTTGGTCTTTGGTTACCTGTTATGTGCTTTGTGGCTATTGGTTTTGAGCATTGTATAGCCAATATGTTTTTTATTCCACTAGGTATGATGATGGGAGCAAATGTTACAATCTCGGAATTTCTTATTGAAAATCTTATTCCAGTAACTTTTGGTAATATAGTCGGTGGTGCACTATTTGTAGGTGCATACTACTGGTATGTATATAAGAGATGCTGACACACAGATCATAGTGAGAAGAAAAAATTAGGTTGTTTGTTACTTATATACCAATCATCTTCATGTTGGCTCATAAATATATTCTTATCATGTGCCAACCATCCAAGTACTGTAAACAACTCTGATTCACTTATATTTAAAATGCGTTCAATTTGCGATGCACTTATACCATGCGTTTCTATTAGCATATTCCACACATCACTCGCAAGTCTAGAAATTACAAATGGTTTCATAGAAGCCTCCTTTTCTAATAAAACCATCGGTAGATAAATACAGTTCACACGGTTTTGAATCTTTATTTATTTTTCACAACCGCACAAATTGTTTAATATAAAAACGATCTAAACTAAGGCAAATTTGAAAACCCGCTGATTGAGTTGCTAAGTTCTTCTTTCTCAAGAATATCGCTACCCAAAAAAAGCCATGATAGAATTAATATTATCGCAATTATAACCCCTATTAAAATCCATGTTTTGTTATTCATATCAATCAATTTATATATCTATACCAATAACAACAAGAAATATAAAGAATTGTTTATTTATTCCATATTCCCCATGCGGCAACCGCCTGTCCTTCCAACATATCAAGTCCATTTTTAACTACGGCTCCTTGTGCCAAGGAGAGTTTCATTAGCATCGTTTCGGTAGGATTATATATCGTATCAAAAATCAAATGCCTCTTATCAATATATTCATAAGGTATTGTAGGAGATTCATTAATATGAGGGAACATTCCAACCGGTGTGGCATTGACAATAACTGTATGTGATTTAATAATAAATTCGTCCAAATCTTTATATGTTATAGTATCCGGTCTCTTTTCGCGCGAAACTTGTAATACTTGCAAACCCATCTGCTTAAAAGCATAACTAATTGCCTTTGAAACACCACCAGTTCCAAGCAATAGGACCTTCTTATGTACTGTGTTGAGTAACGGCTTTATAGAATTTGTAAATCCGGTAACATCTGTATTATATCCATTTAAAAACACATTTCCGCTTTTATCACGCGAGATCTTTATTACATTTACAGCTCCGATTGCAGATGCCGTTTCATCTATCTCGTCAAGTAACTCAATTACAGCCATTTTATGTGGAATGGTTACATTTAAGCCACATAAATCTGGATTATCTCTTATTATATTTCTAAGTTCAAATGGTTCTTTAACCTCAAAATTTATATATTCAGCATCAATTCCCTCTTTTTTGAATTTATCGGTAAAATATGAACGAGAAAAAGAGTGTCCTAATGGGTAACCTATCAAACCGTATTTCTTTGTATTCATACAATTGTTTTATTAAATTGATAGCTGTTATTTATATTCTGAATCTTTCAATACTTCTATTGTATTCCACTGACAAGACAAGAGTTGTAATAACTTATCTTCTCCCATATTATCAATATAACCTGAGACAATTTTATAACCTAACCATTTCCCAAGTTCACCTGGGGATTCTTTCCCAAAAAATAGATTATATGGAGCATCATTCAAATATTTTGCATAAATAATAGCATCCGATGAATACAAGTGATTGGATCTTAATATAAAGCCCCAGATATTCTTTTCATTCTCCTCACACCAAGATATCTGTTCTTCATTATAATTAAGAAGTTCAAATATTGCATGTTTCGGTAGCATTTTACACATTGTATATAAGACTGATCCCTCATATATCATACCGTCTGCAAGTGTCTTTGTCATCCTATTATCAGGAAATTCAGTATAAAGCCACGCTTTAAGAATATCAGGAGTTATTCGTTCCTTTGTCTTGCTCTTAAGTTGGTAGTTATAGAATACACCCTTATATCCGGGATAATCTTTCCCCATATAATTATCCAATGCTACCGACACCAAAGAATCTGAAGTAACCACTGATTGAGAAAAGCCCGAAACGTGTGTGTATATAGCTGGAATAGTTTTGCTTGGGAATAATTGAGAATATATTCCGAATGCAGTGGATACTTCGCTCTCTATATCCGAGATATCACAAAATTCGGCTTGAGTATCGTCATACAATTTGCGAAAATCGCGGTCACTATATATCGTTGAAATCTGATTTAAAATAGAACTATCAGAAGCATCAGAAGCATTACACCTCAATACACCACAGCCATATATTTTAAGTAGTTCCCCGAAATTTCTCATAAATATATCTTTGGTCTTACTACTTGTAGTACTATCCAAAGATATTATTAACTCTCTGTCAAAACGAGATATCTTTATTGGCTGATAATTGCTTTTGTTTAAACATCCTAACATTACAATTGTACTTAACAAAAGTACAATAATTATTATATTGTATCTCATATCAAAAACATTTTTAATAGATAACAAACTTAATAAACTCTATATATTTCAAGTGCAAAGGTATCAATATTTCAAACTTATTTAATAGATCATTAACCATTAAATAACATAAACAATAATCTCCTATAAGATACGATATAAATCTAATTCCTCACTCAGTAATTCAATCTGTAAATACTATATGTTTTAAAATATATTCCCTATCTTTGCTGAAGGATTAATTATTCTGGAAAATATAAATATGAATCGGTATAAGGATATATTAGTTATCACAATTTTTATTGCCGTAACACTCATTTCAATACTACCTTGCAGTATATACGCAGTAGAAAGATTTACTCTTGTGCTTGATGCCGGGCATGGAGGAAAAGATCCGGGAGCGATAGGAAAACAGACAAAAGAGAAAGATATAAACCTTGGTATAGTACTAAAACTAGGAGAGTTAATAAAGAAAAATCATCCCGATGTTAAGGTGATATATACAAGGAGCACAGATACGTTTATAGAGTTAGCTGAACGAGCTAGAATAGCCAACCGTAATCACGCCAATCTCTTCATCTCAATTCACACTAATGCCGCTCAGTCGAGATCGGCCTATGGTACTGAAACATATGCGCTTGGTCTTGCAAGAACGGAAGAGAACCTGAGGGTTGCAAAACGCGAAAACTCAGTAATTCTGTTGGAGAGCGATTATAATACAAAATACGAAGGCTTCGATCCTACATCAACTGAGTCGTATATAATGTTCGATTTTATGCAAGGAACAAATCTCGAACAGAGTATAAACCTCGCCTCATTAGTGCAAAATCAGTTTGAAGGTAATGCCGGTAGGAGTGATCGCGGAGTAAGACAAGCCGGATTTTGGGTGTTACGTGCAACAGGAATGCCCAGCATACTAATAGAGGTAGGCTACATCTCCAATAAAACCGAGGAGGCTTATCTGAGTTCAGAATCAGGCAGAGAGAAAATCACAGAGTCTATTTATAATGCTTTTTGTGATTACAAATCAGATTGGGTGCGTAAACAGAATGGAAAAGTAAAAATTTCGCATGAGAGTACAAAAGCCGACAATGTATCATCCAAAGAAGAGGCGCAAGGACAAGCTAAGAATAAATCCAACCTTAAGAGAGGAGACAGACAAAAATCGGATACATCAAATAATATTACAACCGAATCACAACAGAAAGTGTCAGATGAAATTAAAACAGCCAATGTTTCAGTTTTAGATACTAACAATGAGACTAATGACAATAAAGTTAAAAATAATAATGTATATAAGATACAGATAATGGCGTCCCCTGAACAGATAAATACAAAATCATCACGCTTTAAAGGTCTCCATCCGGTAAACTATTATAAAGAAAAAGGTTTTTATAAGTATACGTTTGGAGATTTTAGCAACAAAGACGAAGCAGGGAAAAATCTTTCCCGTATAAAATTACAGTTTAAGGATGCTTTTATAGTTCACTTTGTAAATGGAATAAAAGTAAGTTATTGACAATAAATGTGGTACTGTTATGGATAAAATGTTTTCAAAAAAGGTTAAGATAGCAATAACGGTAATAATATCGGCAGTAATACTTATAATAGGCATAGATTATCTTAAAGGGATAAATATAATGAGGCCTTCAAATTACTATAATATTACATTTGATAAAGTTAACGGACTTACTCTTTCAGCACCTGTGGAAGTAGATGGCTATAAGGTTGGAATTGTAAAGGATATGAGCTATGACTATACTAGCGGCAAGATAAATGTTGAGGTCAATTTAAATAAATCCGTAAATATTACGCATGGGACTTATGCCGAATTAGTTGTAGACGTTCTGGGAACCGCTGTTATAGCTCTCCACATCGACAGAACATCAACAGAATATTATGTCTCAGGAGACACAATACAGGGGTTAACGAGTGACGATATGATGGCATCAATAAACAACGATATTCTCCCAAGATTAGTTGCAATGATACCTAAAATAGACAGTATACTAACTGGTGTTAACGGATTTGTCAACAGTCCCGAATTAGCAATGTCATTGAAGCGGATAGATAATATTACTGCAAATCTCGAATCTACAACGAATGATTTGTCGAAGTTTACATCAGGCAACTTGAACTCTATAAGCAACAATATTGATACCGCATCAACAAATATAAAAAAATTCACATCACAGCTTGATCAGATAAAAATTAATGAGATAGCAATGACAACAGACAGCGCACTTACAAATATTAAAGAGATAACCGAAAAGATCAACAGTAATACTAATACAATAGGTTTGCTACTAAACGAAAGAGGCCTATACGATGAACTTATACATACTGTATCAAGCGCAGACTCACTGCTTATTGACATTAAACGCAATCCAAAGAATTATCTCAATTTTTCTGTTTTTGGTGGTAAGAAAAAATAGTTTTTGTTATTTAGAATCGTTCTAAATAACAATATATGATAAACTAATATTTAGGCATGCAGATTGCTCGGTTTCATAAGTGTTTAAGGACGTAAACGTATTTTCACTATTTAAATTTGACACAACTATATGGTAATATATATTACTGATAATCAAACGTGTGATAATAAAGTTTATGCTTTTAAACATGAAAAACACGACTCAGTATAAGACTGTATGTATCAGGCTGATATAAAATACAGTAGAAAGCAAGAAAAAGCACGTTTTTTTTTTAGGAAAAGATGTGCAAATTTTGTACAGTTTTGAATAGCAAAGAAGAAAAGTTTTTAATAAAAATGGTTGTCGATAGTATAAATAAATGGGATCAATGTCTTGAAATAATACGAGACAATATCGGGGATAAAGCATATAATAGTTGGTTTGCTCCGATTACAGCCTTAAGCCTTAATAATGATATGCTTACCTTAGGTGTACCTTCGCAGTTTTTTTGCGAGTATCTTGAGGAACATTATCTTGATCTTATTGAAAAAGTTTTATCCAGAGTATACGGTGACAACATAAAACTGATGTATAGGGCAGGTGTTGTAAAAGAACCTGTCGCAACAGTAGATATTTCAGCAAAAGCACAATATAACGGAGTAAAATTTTCAAAAAATATTCCTGACATATTCAAGCAGAATGTATATGAAGATCTTGATCCACAACTTAACCCCAACTATCGATTCGACAACTATTATCCAGGTACAAGCAATATGCTCGCACGTACGGCAGGGTTATCAATATCGCAAGCTCCGGGTAAGACTGCTTTTAATCCACTCTTTATACACGGAGAGTCTGGTGTAGGCAAAACGCACCTAATGCAGGCAATAGGGAAACAGATAAAAGATAATACCCCTAAAAATAGGGTACTTTACATATCTTCACACCTCTTTCAACTTCAGTTTGTTAACGCAACCCGCAGTAATACTGTCCCTGATTTCATCAATTTTTATCAGAGTGTAGACACATTACTGATAGATGATATTCAAGATCTTGCTGATAAGACGCAGACACAAAATACATTCTTTCATATATTCAATCATCTTCACCAAAACAACAAACAACTTATATTGTCTGCTGACAGACCGCCTATTTCCTTGGGCGGAATCCTTCCTAGACTTATATCCCGTTTTAAATGGGGATTACTGGCTGAAGTTGAGCGTCCTGATTATGAATTGCGGTGTAATATTCTTAAGAATAAGATTGTTCAAGACGGCTTACCTATATCTAATGATGTAATAGAGTTCATTGCGAAAAACATCTCAGATAATGTACGTGATCTTGAGGGAGTACTCGCCTCACTGATGTTTCGTGCAACCGCTCTTAACAGAGAGATTACGCTTGATTTGGCAGAAAAAGTACTTTCTACAAGTGTTAATATTGAAAAAAAGCAAATAACCGTAGAGTTGATACAAGAGAAAGTTTGTAGTTTTTACGACATGGATATAAAGACATTACAGGCAAAGTCGCGTAAACGCGAAATAGTACAAGCTCGCCAAATATCAATGTACCTTTCAAAAAAATACACAGATTATTCTTTAGCTCGTATTGGCTCAATACTCGGGAAGAAAGACCATGCCACTGTGCTGCATGCTTGCAAAACAATTGCAGATCTTATGGAGATGGATAAGACCATAAAAGGGAACGTAAGCGATATAGAGGCTTCACTAAGGAAATAATTACATACAATACTTGATACGGGGATGATTATTAATGCTAATAATCATCCCCGTATCATTTTATTGTACCGTGAACCAAGCTATTCCTAAAAATTGAATCCCTGCCTTTTTAAAGTATCAAGAAAAGTTTTTGAGAAAAATTCATTATTATCTTTTGTATACCTAACATCAGTAAAAACTTGAGCTAAAGTAGCTTTATCATTCTCCTCAATAAATTTATGATTTTCAGGTAGCCCCTCCTTATATTTATATATATTATCAATATCATTCCGAGAGTATTCTCTGTAATACTCATTATGAATTATCCCACAAAGCGGGAGCCTGTCAACCATCTGAGGATTTTCGTCAGGATATCCTAATGTAACCGTCAATACCGGAATGACCATTTTAGGCAATTTAAGAATATCAATAATAGGGTCAGGATTATACGTTGTCGTCCCAAGATAACATATACCCAAACCCTCAGACTCGGCGGCAGTACAAAATTGCTGAGCAAAGATAACCGTATCAAACAATGCGGTAAGAAAAGACTGAAAATTTCCATATTCGGGTTTTGCACTTCTGAATTCGCACCACTTTATAAAGCGATTGAAATCTGCGCAAAAAGTAAGTATCACAGGAGCACTTTTAACCATTTTCTGGTTAAAGTGTGCTGGAGATAGTGCCACTTTTTTTTCTACATCTCTTGTCACAACAACACTGTAAAGTTGCATATTTCCTGTCGTTGAAGCATGACAAGCAACTTCAAACAGCTCATTTAAAAGCTTTTCTGAAATATCTCTGTTTGAATACTTCCTTATTGTCTTACGATATTTAAGTTCATTTATTTCCATCTTTCCAAAATTTTGTGCTAAATTAGCAAATTATCTGCTATATTTTACATGTACAGAAAATTGTATTATCAAATACTTTATTCCTAAAATAGAGAATAATTGAAAAATAATTTTTATTTATTTATTCAACTTCAGATAACAATTTATATTTTGGAAAACTTTTAAGTAGATTATTATTCGTAAAATGCTAATAATAAAGAATATAGCATTTAGTTTCGGGAAACTTCAAAAAAGTTGATAAAAATATTGTTTAATATTTGTGCGCATTAAAATTTATTCGTAAACTTGCAGTACAGAAAAAATTCTATCTCTTTAATCCAAAAACAAAATTTTTAGAATTTTTATTTTACAACTAACTTAGGCAGTAGTAACATGGCTATATGTATATTAGCTTTGTATTACTGCATTAAAATGTATATTGTTTATATTTACAAACATTTAATTAAGCAGAAATGAATCAGAAGACCTACTCTTTCGATGAAGTTGTCAAGGCAACGCTGGAGTATTTTAACGGCGACGAACTCGCAGCCCGTGTATGGGCAAATAAATATGCACTTAAAGACTCCTTTGGCAATATTTTTGAAAAGACACCTGAGGATATGCACAGACGATTAGCAAAAGAGATTGTCAGAATAGAAAATAAGTATCCAAATCCGCAAACAGAAGAGCAGCTGATGGATTTGTTTAGAAATTTTAAATATATATTGCCCCAAGGGAGTCCTATGAGCGGAATAGGGAACAATTTTCAAGTTGGGTCGCTCTCAAACTGTTTTGTTATAGGGATGGAAGGTAATGCCGACTCATATGGCGGTATAATGAAAATAGACGAAGAACAGGTGCAACTTATGAAGCGCCGTGGCGGTGTTGGGCATGATCTGTCATATATTCGACCCAAAGGCTCGCCGGTTAAGAACTCTGCACTAACATCTACTGGACTTGTACCATTTATGGAACGTTACTCCAACTCAACACGAGAAGTAGCTCAAGACGGAAGACGTGGCGCACTAATGCTTAGCGTAGCAATTGCACATCCTGATTCAGAATCATTTATTGATGCTAAAATGATAGAAGGGAAAGTAACAGGCGCAAACGTATCAGTAAGAATATCTGACGATTTCATGAAAGCGGTTACCGAAGACAAGCCATTTATACAGAAATATCCTGTTGACTCCGATAACCCTATCTTTACAAAAGAGGTAGATGCAAAATCTATATGGAAAAAGATCGTATATAATGCATGGAAATCAGCTGAACCCGGAGTCCTTTTTTGGGATACAATAGTACGGGAATCTGTCCCGGATTGTTATGCAGACTTAGGCTTTAAGACAGTATCCACTAATCCATGTGGCGAGATACCGTTATGTCCTTATGACAGTTGTCGGTTACTTGCCATAAATCTATACTCTTATGTAGTAAACCCATTTACAAAAGATGCGTATTTCGATTTCGAACTTTTCAATAACCATGTACGGCTTGCACAACGTATAATGGACGATATTATAGATCTCGAAATGGAGAAGATACAAAAAATCTTGGATAAAATAATAGCCGATCCAGAGATTGATGAAGTAAAACATACGGAAAAATGCCTTTGGGAGAAAATAAGGAGTAAAACACTAAAAGGTCGCAGGACAGGAGTAGGGACAACAGCTGAAGGCGATATGTTAGCAGCTCTGGGATTACAATACGGGACAATAGAAGCAACAGATTTTTCTGAAAGTTTACATAAGGCATTAGCCTTGGCGGCGTATAAATCATCGGTAGAGATGGCAAAAGAGCGTGGAGCATTCGAAATTTACGATGCAAAAAGAGAAGAAAATAATCCTTTCATAAACCGCATGCGCAAAGCCGACCCGGAGTTTTACAACGATATGGTAAAATACGGCAGACGCAATATTGCATGCCTCACAATAGCCCCAACCGGCACAACAAGTATGATGAGCCAGACAACATCCGGTATCGAACCTGTTTTCATGCCGGTTTACCGTCGTCGTCGCAAGGTTAACCCCAATGATACGGATACACATGTTGATTTTACAGATGAAAACGGCGATACATTTGAGGAGTACACTGTTTTTCACCACAAATTTTTGACATGGATGCAGGTTAGCGGATACGAAATTAAAGAGCGATATGCACCTGAAGAGATAGAAGAGTTAGTTGCCAAATCGCCATATTATAAAGCCTCTTCAAATGATGTGGATTGGATGCAAAAGGTTCGTATGCAAGGTAAAGTACAGAAATGGGTAGATCACTCAATAAGCGTAACTATAAATCTGCCGTCCGATGCATCCGAAGAGTTGGTAAATAATCTTTATGTAGAGGCATGGATGAGTGGCTGCAAAGGTTGTACCGTATATCGCGAAGGGTCACGTTCAGGAGTGCTTATCTCAATGGACGAAAAAAAGAAGAAAGAGTTGCATGAAGCCGAAATTCCACACATGGAGTTAAAACGTCCAACAGAGCTTGAAGCTGATGTTGTACGTTTTCAAAACAATCGTGAAAAATGGATTGCATTCATCGGTTTACAAGATGGTAGGCCATATGAAATCTTTACCGGACTTGCCGATGATGAAGAGGGACTACTTATACCAAAGAGCGTAGAACACGGTAAGATAATCAAAGCAATAGATGAAGACGGGAACAAACGCTATGATTTTCAGTTTCGCAACAAACGCGGGTACAAGACTACAGTAGAGGGGTTATCTGAGAAATTCGATCCTGAATTTTGGAATTATGCAAAACTCATCTCTGGCGTTTTACGCTATGGAATGCCAATAGACAAGGTTATGAAACTTGTATCAAGCCTGCAACTAAACAGTGAGTCGATAAACACATGGAAAAACGGAGTTGAGCGCGCACTGAAAAAATATATCCCCAGTGGGACAAAAGCAGCGGGACAAAATTGCCCTAAATGCGGAGAAACGCTTATATATCAGGAAGGTTGTCTAAGATGTCCAGTTTGTGGATATTCAAAATGTGGATAAAAGGACAGAATATATATGTTCTAATATTTAGAACTATTTTTTGAATACCTGAATAAAAATTCAAAGAGATTGTCCGTATTAAGACAGTCTCTTTGCTATCTTAAAAAAACAGATATGAATATAAAGTTGAATATTGAATATTATCCAAACAGCGGAGAAAAATTATTTGTTGCCATTAACAATAATTGCGACAGCGATAAAGTTTCAGAATTACCTATGGATTACGATGGTAAAAGCAAATGGTTTACCACAATAAAACACAGAGGTAAAGCCCCTTTGCGTTACGGATACATAGTAAAAAACGGCAATATTATATTGCGGAAGGAGTGGGGAGAAGGACGCTTCATAATAAATTCCGGAAAAGTCACTGTAAATAACTATGACAAATGGAGGAGTTTCCCCCAAAACTCATACGCCTACACATCGCCGTTTAAAATAATATTCAACCGTCAATATTGCAGTAATATCAGATCGGAAGAGTCATTGACATTTAACTTGCACGCACCTATGCTTCCGGCAAACCTTGCGATTGCCGTCACAGGAGATTTTTTAAACGAAAAATGGAGCATAAAAGAGGCCTTAGAACTTAAATTCAAACACTATCCTATTTGGGAAATAAGCGTTCCATTAAAAAATATACCCAAAAATATAGAATATAAATACATCCTGATAGACAGAGAATCCAAAGAGTTTATTTCATGGGAAGGTGGTAATAACAGAAATTTCATTACTCCGCCCTATAAACCCAGAGAAGAGATTAATATAACGGATGATGTTCTAATATGTGAATTTCCTGACTGGCGTGCAGCCGGTGTAGTGATCCCGCTCTTTTCGCTTCGCAGTAATAGAAGTTGGGGTGTCGGAGAGATATCAGATTTAAAATTAATGGCAGAATGGGCAAATAACGTCGGATTACGGTTTGTTCAACTACTCCCCATAAATGACACTACAAATATGCACTCATGGCATGATTCATATCCTTATAGTGCCAATTCGTCATTTGCCCTTAACCCTCTATACCTCGATGTTATAAAAGTTGGTAAATTGAAAACCGAGGACAAAATGCGTAAATATCTTTGTGAAGCACAAGCGCTAAATGCTCTTCTATGTATTGATTATGACAAAGTAATCACATTGAAAGAGAGATATTTAAGAGAGTTGTATGAGGAGAGCGGATATACAGACCTTAAGAGCGATGAATTTAATTTATTTGCAGAGGATAATAAAGAATGGCTTATACCCTATGCAGCATACAGCCACTTACGAGATATATATGGAACCAGTAATTTTGAAAATTGGGGAGAATATGCTATATATAATACTGTTGAAATTTCAAGGCTAACAGCAGAAGATTCACCCTCATATAATGAGATTGGGTACTATTATTTTTTACAATATCACCTTCACAAACAGATGATTGCCGTACGCGAGTACGCTCATAGCATTGGCGTTATGTTTAAAGGAGATATACCGATAGGTGTTAACAGGTACAGTGCCGATGTATGGCAAAATCCAAATCTTTTCGATTGTAATATGCAAGCAGGCGCACCTCCAGACGATTTTGCTACCGATGGACAAAATTGGGGGTTTCCTACTTACAGATGGGATATTATGCAGAAAACCAGATACGAATGGTGGTGCGCACGATTACAGAATATGTCGCAATATTTTGATGCATACCGCATTGACCATGTCCTTGGTTTTTTCAGAATATGGTCGATTCCTGCAGATACAATCAGCGGACTTTTGGGATATTTTGTTCCGGCACTTCCTCTATCAAGTCATGAAATTAAATCTGCCGGATTCAATTTCAATCCCGATAAACATACAAAACCATATATAACAGATAGTATTATTAATAATACTTTTGATAAATATGCCATTGAAATTAAGGATGTTTTCTTTGCCACAAAAGGTAAAACTAATTATTCAGTAAAAGAGGACTATTCATCACAACTAAAAGCAGCTAAAAATATTAAAAATACCGGAACAAAAGGAGCTACGTTAATAAATGGGATACAGACTATCTTAACAGATGTTCTTTTTATAGAAGATAAACAAAAAACAGGATATTACCATCCGCGGATTGAAGCATCAAAAAGTAACTCATATAAATCATTGCCAAAGGAGCAACGAGAGGCATTCGACCGCATATATAAAGACTTTTACTTTCACCGACACAATAATTTCTGGAAAGAGATGGCAATGGAAAAACTACCTGCAATTATATCTGCTACTGATATGCTTGTATGCGGAGAAGATCTTGGAATGATTCCAGCTTCAGTCCCAGAAGTTATGGAGAAGTTACAAATACTATCATTGGAAGTTGAAAGGATGCCTAAAAAGCCCTACATAAAGATAGCAGATGTCAATTCATATCAATACCTTTCTGTATGTACAACCTCTACCCACGATATGTCAGGGTTACGTCTCTGGTGGATTAATGACCATGAAGTCGCACAATATTATTACAACTATATTCTTAATCATTCAGGTAATGCACCAGAGGATCCCAACCCTGAGATATGCAAAGAGATAATCATAAGACACTTTAACTCGCCATCTATGCTTGCGATATTACCATTACAGGATATTTTGGCTTCAAATAAAGCTTTACGCAGGCGTAATCCGACAGAAGAGAGAATAAATGATCCCTCGGACAAAGATAATAACTGGTGTTATCGCATACATATAACTATTGAAGAATTGATCTCAAATACTGAATTTACAAAAGATGTGAAACAATTAGTAATAGGAGCGGGGAGGAGCTAATCCAATTCATACATATTAAACTCCATTGTAAGAGAATCCACCGTAAGCAGTCTGTTACGCAAAGTCTCTCCGGCACAGGTTATAACTTTAATCGCTTCCATAGCTTCAATTGATCCTATAATCCCCGGTAAAGCCCCAATAACGCCTATTGCGGAACTGCATGTTGAGGAAAAAGATCCTTTCGGATAAAGGTCTTCATAACTCTTTCCATTCTTGTAATTGAACAGTGAAACTTGCCCACAGAACTCCGAAACGGCTCCATATATATATGGGATTCCAAGTTTGATAGCCACATCGTTTATAAGATAACGAGTTGCAATATTATCGCAACCGTCAACTATTATGTCGTAACCGCGGGCAATATCAAGAGAGTTTTCCGATGTCAGCATTTCGTTATAAATATCAATTTTAAGACTGTGCGATAACTCTTTAAGCCTACCTGCTGCACATACAGCCTTAGGCATACCAACTTCTTTCTCGCTGTACAGAACCTGTCGCTGCAAATTACTCAATGATATGACATCACCATCAACAAGCCCTATTCTTCCTACTCCTGCGGCTGCAAGATAAAGTGAAGCAGGAGAACCGAGCCCACCTACGCCTATAACAAGAACTGCCGCCTCTGATAAGGCTTGTTGTCCCTTTTCTCCTATCTCTGCTAAAACCGTCTGTCTATCGTAGCGTCCCATAATCAACGGTCAAAAGACTTGTCCCAATCTTTCCATACAACTTCATATCCACCCTCCTTTATACTCTCCTCAACCTCATCAGGCGTACGGCTGTCACTTACCTCAAACTGTTCAAGCGCAGTCGGGTGCGTTATGTAACCACCGGGTTCGGTCTTAGAGCCTGCGCTTACAGATGTAACACCAAGAGTAGATAGATTATCTCTGAATCTTTTCTCTTCACGCGTAGACAATGAGATATCTACATCATGATCAAATATTCTGAATGCAAAAATCAATTGGGCAAGTTCTCTGTCATCCATTATTACATTTGGAGTAAAATGTCCTTCAGATGGGCGCATACGTGGGAAATTTACGCTGTATCTAGTCTTCCAATAACGGCGACGTAGATACTTTAGGTGTATTGCCATCATTGTTACATCAACACGCCAATCCTCCAAACCTATCAATACACCTAAACCTATCTTATGTACTCCTGCCTCTCCCATACGATCAAACCCGTTGACTCTCCATTCAAAAATAGATTTCATCCCTTTAGGATGGTAATTTTTATAGTGTTCCCTATGGTATGTCTCCTGAAAACAGACTACGCCGTTAAGTCCGCTCTTTGTAAGTCGTGAATAATCATCACTAGCAAGAGGCATTATCTCAATAGAGAGATTAGAGAAATACGGACGGGCTATCTGTAATGCCCTCTCGATATAATCTACACCAGCATCTCGTGGGTTTTCTCCAGTTACAAGGAGCAGATTTTCAAATGCCCCCAATTTCTTTATAGCTTTACACTCCTTCTCAATCTCCTCTTCAGTAAGGATAATCCTTTTTATAGGGTTATCGTGTTGAAATCCACAATAGACACAGTGATTCATGCACGAGTTAGTTATATACAGCGGTATATACATCTGTATTGTTTTACCGAAACGAGCCTGCGTATATCCCCTGCTAAGCGTAGCCATCGGTTCAAGAAGAGCAGATGCTGCAGGCGAAATCATTGCCATAAAATCATCAATCTGCGGATAATCCTTACTAAAGGCCGCTATCACGTCTTTTTCTGTTTTAGAATATATCTTGCTGGCTATCTCCTCCCAGTTATATTTTTCAAGTTCCTCACTAAACATCTTTTTCCTCCTTATTTTCATTATCGCGCAACCCTTGCGACAAACGCATAGCACAGAAATTAGGTCCACACATTGTACAATAATCACCATCAGTGTGGTTTCCTCCATCCTTGTAATATTCAAGGGCTCGTTCCGGGTCTAACGACAAATTAAACTGATCTCTCCATCTGAATTCAAAACGCGCTTTACTTAATGCGTCATCCCTTACCTGTGCGCCAGGATGCCCTTTTGCAATATCTGCTGCATGTGCTGCTATCTTATATGCAATTACTCCATTGCGCACATCCTCGCGATTAGGCAATCCAAGATGCTCTTTTGGAGTTACATAACATATCATGGCTGTTCCGTACCACGCTATCATTGCTGCTCCTATGGCAGAAGTTATATGGTCATATCCAGGTGCTATGTCTGTAGTCAGGGGACCTAACGTATAAAACGGAGCACCATGACAATCTGCAATCTGCCTGTCCATATTTTCGCGTATTTTATTCATAGGGACATGTCCGGGACCCTCTATTATAACCTGTACATTCTTATCCCATGCGCGGTCAGTAAGCTCTCCTAACACCTTAAGCTCAAGAAATTGAGCCTCATCATTAGCATCATGTATTGAACCCGGGCGCATTCCATCGCCAAGAGACAGAGCCACATCGTATTTCTTAACGATATCACATATATCATCAAAATGCGTATAAAGGAAACTCTCTGTGTCATGCATAACACACCAACGGGTCATTATAGATCCTCCCCTTGAAACAATTCCTGTCAATCTCTTTTTCGACAATTCTGCATGCGCCTTCAGAACTCCGGCATGCACGGTAAAGTAATCTACACCCTGTTCGCACTGTTCAACAAGTGTATCGCGGTATATCTCCCAACTAAGTTCTCCTATGTTTCCGTTAACCTTTTCAAGAGCCTGATAGATAGGCACCGTACCCATCGGTACTGGACAGTTGCGGATAATCCATTCACGTGTCTCATGTATGTGATCACCGGTAGAGAGATCCATCAACGTATCTCCACCCCAGCGGCAACTCCACACGGCTTTGTCAACCTCCTCTTCAATCCCGGATGACATGGCAGAATTTCCTATATTTGTATTAAGTTTTACAAGAAAAGCACTTCCAATTATCATCGGTTCACTTTCAGGATGATTTATATTGGCCGGTATAATAGCACGACCTGACGCAACTTCATTGCGCACAAATTCAGGTGTTATATGTGTGTCTATTCCAAGTTCTTCATTTTGTAAATTCTCCCTTATAGCCACATACTCCATCTCTGGGGTTATTATACCTTTTCGTGCATAATACATCTGTGTTATTTCGCAATTCTGTTTCGCTTTATAAGGGAGGTAGGGCTTTTTGAAGCGTATCTTGTCTAAGGCTTTGTCAGCAGCACGCAATCGTCCGTATGCAGATGATATTTCGCTCAATTTTTCCACATCGCCACGCTCTTGTATCCATGCTTCACGCATACGTGGTATCCCTTCGTTTATTTCACATTTTATATATTCATCCGTATGTACGCCTCCAGTGTCATAAACTATAACGCTTCTGTTATGTTCAACAGAACGCTCTACGCCAGAAACTACCTTCACTGTGTCGGTAAGGTTTATTTTTCTCATTCCAACCTTTATATCGAATATCTTGCCAGATATATATACTTTTTCTGTGCCGACACAACCGTTTTTAAGTCTGTTTTCCATATCTAATTTAATCAAGAAATGATGTAAGTGGACTACTTGCTTCCGCAAAATTTCTTTGTATTCCTAATCCTGACTCATAGGCAATACGCCCTGCCTCAACAGCTTTTTTAAATGCTTCAGCCATTCTAACAAGGTCTCCTGAAACAGCAATTGCAGTATTTACAAGAACCGCATCAGCGCCAAGCTCCATTGCTTCTGCTGCATGCGATGGAGCTCCTATACCGGCATCCACGATGACGGGTAAGTTACTCTGTTCTATTATAATTTTAAGTAAATCGCGTGTTACAAGACCTTTATTTGTTCCTATAGGAGCGGCAAGCGGCATAACAGCGGCAGCTCCTGCATCCTCAAGGCGTTTACAAAGCACCGGATCAGCCTGTATATAAGGGAGTACGATAAAACCGCGTTTTGCAAGTTCTTCCGTTGCTTTCAATGTCTCGACAGGATCGGGGAGGAGATATTTAGGGTCGGGATGAATTTCCAACTTAAGAAAATCCGTACCAAATGCTTCGCGTGCCAACTCAGCTGCAAATATAGCTTCAGTGGCATCACGAACTCCTGATGTATTTGGCAATAACTGTATATTATCAGATTTTATATGTACAAGCATATCATCTTCACGGTCATTCATATCTATCCTCTTCATTGCTACGGTAACCATCTGTGTTGCCGAAGCTTTTATGGCCGCAGCCATTAGTTGGTTAGAAGAAAATTTTCCGGTTCCAAGAAAAAGCCGCGAGTTAAATCCGTGCCCTTTTATTATAAGTCTATTTTCCATCTCTATTCTGTTTTTTTTACGTTGTACAATATTTCAAGTATTTTTTTTGTCTCCTCAATCGGATCTGTGGCATTTATAACAGTACCAGAAACGGCTATGCCTGAAATTCCGCAGTTGATAAGTGCCGATACATCCTCTTTGTTTATCCCTCCGATTGCAACTATTGGTGTATTATAGCCGGCATCTCTATATTTTTGTATTATCTCCTTATACCCATCAATACCTAGGACAGGAGAGAGCCTATCTTTTGTTTTAGTAAAACGGTATGGACCGAGACCAATATAATCAATGTTAGCTTTTACGAGTGTTTTTATATCGTCAAATGTATTTGCTGTTCCGCCAATTATATATTTTTCGCCCATTAACTTTCGTGCTTCATGAGGTGGCATATCATCTTTTCCAAGATGCACCCCATCAACATCTATATCTACCACCAGATCAACATGATCGTCTATAATTAGTATTGCGTCATATTTTTGGCACTCCTCTTTCAGTCTTAATGCTACTTCGCGTATTTTATCCGCATGGGCATATTTCATTCTCAATTGTATCCACTTGCAGCCACCTTTAAGGGCAAGCAATGCCGAATCAAAATAGCTGTAACCGTTACCTTCGTGTGTTATAAACTGCAACATATTTATCTGTCTGAATATTTTCTCAACAACTGCATCTTCTCACATATAATATCAATGGTAGGGGAATTCCAGATATAACCCAACACGGCACTACCGCCGAATTTGTAACATTTTAAAGCTGGAATACGTTCAGGGGTAACACCTCCCAACGCAATAACTTTTTCATTTATTATACCTCTTGCTGCGGCATCTGACAATATATGATGTGAAAATCCTGAGGAGTAACCGCTCTTTGATATGCTGTCGTAAATAGGGCTTAAAAAGCAGTAATCCATCTCATCACCTCTCATTATTAACTCTTCAATTGAGTGGCATGAAAAACTTACTTTTCCTGTAAAGGTTTCAGGTGTCTCACAGTTACGTGCATTAAGGTGTATTCCACCAACATTATAATCAGCAAGCAATTCAAAGCATCCGTTAAGTACTATATTAGGGTAATAGCTTTCTGGAATCTTATTGATAAGTTCTGCCACTTTCCGTGACTTAGCATTGGGTTTGCGTATATGTATAAAATCCAAACCTTCATCTATCAGTGTTTTTATAACCAATTCTTCTCCTATAAAAAAATCAGGTCTGCTTATTGCTATTACTTTCATCCTATTATTTTGTTATATATGAATTTATATAATTATTTATCTGCTCTATTATCCTCCGCAGGCACCCTTTATCATAACAACCTTATCACCATTATTCAAGATGGTTTTATTCCAGTCATTTCTGCTGACAATTTTATTATTAACGGCAATCGCTATTCCAACGGGATTCATTCCGAAATAGGTTATGACCTTTTCGATGGTTGTTTTATCATCAACAATTACTATTTTATTGTTTAGTATTATCTCCATATTATTATAATTTTATCAGAGGAATTGGAGCGTAAAAATGATTCACAGCACCAATTCCTTTTCCGTTTTTAACGTCACACCCATTTAAAATAGCGGCAGTTATAAACTCTTTTGCTTTTGTTATCGCACAGTTAATATCATATCCAAGTGCAAGATAAGATGCTATGGCAGAAGAGAGAGAACATCCTGTTCCATGGGTATTACCACTCGCAATATAGTTCCCTGAAAACCACCTTTCTGTTCCATCGCCAGTTACAAGAAAATCGGCAGCTAGACAATTTTCAATAAGATGCCCACCTTTAATAAGAACTGCTTTTGCCCCTTTATCCATTAAGATACATGCAGCCCTCTTCATATCTTCTTTACTTGAAATTTTTATTCCTGAAAGCTTCTCAGCCTCGTCTTTATTAGGCGTAATAATAGTAGAACGTTGCATAAGTTCGTCTGAGATTACAGTGCAGCAATCTTTGGTACTTAGATCGCAATTTGTACTGGAGACGAGGACAGGATCTAAAACTACAAACTTAGGAGAGTATTTTTCTAATAATTCCACTATAACCCATGCTGTCTCCGGCAGATAGATCATTCCTATCTTTACTGCGTCAGCACCAATATCACTTAATACCGCATCTATCTGAGCCTTTACAAGATCTGCCGGTACGGCACCTATCTTTGTTACACCAATGGTGTTTTGCGCAGTTATGGCTGTTATTGCACTCATTCCAAATACACCAAGAGCCGACATAGTCTTTATATCGGCCTGTATTCCGGCTCCACCTCCGCTGTCAGAGCCGGCAATAGTAAGGCATTTCACGTATCTTTTCATATCCTTTAACATTGGAGACATGTGACCTTTTGAACAAAAACAGAATAGTGATTGTGTAGAAAAGAATCCCTACGTCGGCATTATCCGTACAGGTTCAGCGGGTATAATCTCAGCTTTTTAAAGCACCCCTTTTTTATTATAATATCAACGAAAGGTTGTGATCCTCTCTTAGTTTATTAACAGATAAATATTCATAAAAACAGTTCAGAATCTAACTGGAGAAATGTTCTTTTGAATAGCATTGTTAGATAATCGATATTACCTTTTAGTTTATCTTAGCAAGACATATTGCAAAGATATGAAATAATATATCGAAAAGAGATTTATTTCGATTTTTTTTTATAATTTAGTGCCAATTTAAAATATATATTATATCATTGTAAAAAATATTAATATGAAATTTATTGACGATTTTAAAGCATTTGCCATGAGGGGAAATGTGGTAGATTTAGCTGTCGGTGTGATAATTGGAGGCGCTTTTGGTCGGATAGTATCATCATTAGTTTCCGATATAATAATGCCTCCCATCGGATTACTTATTGGTGGTGTAAATTTTAGCGATCTAACAATAATATTAAAAAGGCCTGAAATAGTGGACGGTGTACAAAAAGTTGCTGTCACTCTTAACTATGGCAATTTTATTCAGGCAACATTAGATTTTCTGATAATAGCTTTCTCTATATTTATTATGATACGATTAATAAATAAGCTCAACAAAAAGCATGAACAACCTGCTGCTCCACCACAGGCACCGGCTCCGTCCAATGAGGAAAAATTGCTTGCTGAGATCAGAGATATTATTAAAGACAAGAAGTAGTAGTCTTGCTTATAACGCGATTACAGTATTATATTAAGTTTCAGGCTAGGCATATATCAATTTATTTTTGAGGTTGAGACGCTAGTAAATGAATTTTGGTATATTTGCAGAATAATTTCAATGCTTTGTGCCAAACACAAATTTAGAATAAATATATAAGAGATAAAGATATGCTTAATAATTTACTTAGATTATACACAATCATATTATTACTATTCTGTTACGCCTCAGTAAAAGGAGAGGAGTATGAATATGATTTTTCTGACGAAAAGACCGGATCTTTAATATATTATAATGTAACGTCAGACGAAATACCGTTAACAATTGCCGTGGCTAACCGCGACTTTAATTATAATAGCTATAAAGGTAATGTAACTATTCCTGAAAAGGTTTTCAAAGGTGGTGGTTTATATACTGTAACATCTATATGGGAAAATGCCTTTGCTTATTGTGATTCTCTCACCGAAGTAATATTTCCTGAAAGTATAGTACAACTTGATGATGGGGCTTTTGTAGGATGCAAAAACATAAAGCAGATAACTCTTCCAAATAAATTATCAAAAATAGGAAATGCTGTATTTTACGGATGTACCTCTCTCGAAACAATAACTTTGCCCGCTAGCATTAAAATATTAGGCGACAACGTATTTAATGGTTGTTCATCTTTAAAAAGAATTAATATAATCTCTGCTATACCACCTGAAATAAATGGTAGCAAATTAGGAAAAACAAATCCGGTAATATCTGTTCCGCGTGGCAGCAGTAAAGCATATTCTAAATCAAATATCTGGAATAAGTACAAAATTGAAGAGGTAGCGTACTAATAATAGTGAGAGTAATAATTACTTTGCAGTAGCTTTATAGTTTATATTAAAGCGATAAGCATTCTTCTTTATGTCTATCGGATCTGAATATATAGTATGTGTGAACGCTGGCTTTGTAAAACTCTTAAACTGAAAAACGAGTGTATAGTCTTGAGTAAAGGCCGGTAACTTATATGACCGCCATTGGATCGTTTTTATGTCTTTATTCACATTCTGTCCGGCAGAATACACAAAATCAATCATAACAACCTTCTTGGCAATATCTACGTTATCAACAGCAAGTTGATATACAGGGGAGTCACTAAAGTATGTTGATGTCTGAAATGTAATTATAGGTGTATTTAATACATTAACAATATATGGCTTTGAAATATTTATCAAAGAATCGCTACCGGTAAACGGTAGACCAATATTAGGCAGATAATTTTCTGTTTCCCATTTAGATTCTACATTTATTTTTGCATTATACACACCAATTGCATAAGCATCTTCGGGCTGATCGTCCCAATCTATCATAAATGTACAAAAACAGCGCGTAATTGAATTTTCTGTAAATTCCGGCAATCCTGCTCCAGTCAAGAACAACTTTACATTATCACCCTTTATACATAGTTTGCCGTTGACGTTTAAAAGCGTTCCAACATCATAAGACTCCAAAGTGTTACCTTTGTTTCCGATACATCCGGTAATAAGACACATGAATGAGGCAAACAGTAAAATTATATTTAGTCTTTTCATTACATTAATGGATCCTTTAATCCGTTTGTTAATCCTAAACGATGATAATTATTTAAACACAACTATGTATTGCATGACAAAAATACAACTTATTTTTAAAAATCCGTTCTCAATCCGAACTGCAACACAAAATTAAACGGGCGATCTTTCCATAAATCTTGTATATCGCCATTGTTGTTAATATAATAAGCGATGGAAGGCTCCACATATAATTCAAGTCGCTTGACAATATCAAAACTAACTCCCGCACGGAGTAATAATGAAAATTGTGGCGTTTTATCACGTATGTTCTCACTTGAATTGTTGGTTGCAACGCTATTTTGAACTGTCTCTGTACGTTTCCCGGCAATATTAAAATCTATTTTAGGACCTGCTGCAGCATAGAAACCGAAACGTTTTAATTGTGCAAAACGGTATGTTGCCTGAATAGGAATACCCACATAATGCAACTCTTGTTCTCCTTCATGCGAATGACTTTCTGTTGTATAAGTAGAGCGCAACAATGTATATACAATTCCAGATTCGAGCCCCCAATTATTCTTCCATCTTTTTTCAACTGTCATTCCTACAGAAATAGGCATCTTGTGCTTGAAATGTAAAGGCTCTGGTGCTGAATACAAGTGAAGTTCATCTGTGACTGTTTGTGACGACATTGTTAATTTCTTGTCTGAGGTGCTGCCATTAGCCGATATGCTATTTGCCGCAACAATAGATATAGAGAATCCTTTATCATATTCATATTGTGTATAAGTCTCAGGTTCGGTAGTTACAAAAGTCGAAGATCCTTTCAATTCCTTTATATATTCACGGCATTTGGCATCATCAGATTTTTCTTCTAAAACAGCGTTTTTCAAAGAATCTGCTTTTTCTGTAATATTATAGGCTGTAACATGATTGACTACATCTTCATTTTTTTTTGCAACAGAACCATTCTGATATCTATTATTACATTTAGTCAGTATAATATCTTCTTTAGAAGAAGTGTTATTCCTTGTATAAAGTGATTTTATATTATTTTTAACCGGCTCTGTTTTTTCTGTATTCACATTATTATTTGCACCGATAAAATTTCCGATCTGTTCCGTTTTGTTAAGTTCTGCTGTATATACTGTGTTTTCGTCTTTTTTATCGGTAAAGATTACAAATACAGTAAGCGCTGCTATTGCTGCGGCAATAGCATACCATAAGTTCCGATGCTTTTCTTGACGACGAGAAAATGCAAGACGTTTGTCTATTGCATTCCAACACTCATCGGGAAGATCTACTTCATGATTAATGAGTTTATCCCTAACTTTATCGTATATATCTTTATTCTTCATTAAACTCTTTTAGTCTCTTTTGCAAAAGTTGTTTCGCTCGTGTTAGTTGTGATCTGGAAGTGCTTTCTGTTATTCCCAATTTATCGGCAATCTCCCTGTGCGAATATCCCTCAATTACGTACATATTAAATACTGCCCTGAATCCGTCTGGTAATTCTGCTATAACTTCCATTAGCTCATTTGCCGATATCTCGTCTAATGCAGAGCTATCTATATCCTGATCAGCAATAAATTCAAGATCTTCTGTATTGCGCAGTAGATCATTTGTTCTTATATAATCTAATGCAACATTTATTATAACCTTACGAATCCACCCTTCAAGTGATCCACGTCCGTCATAACTCACTATTCCTGTAAAAACTCTAACAAAACCATCTTGCAACAAATCCATAGCTGTCTCACGGTTATTACCACAATATCGCATACATACTCCCATCATTTTACGGGAAAATGTATCATAAAGCGATCTTTGAGCTTTTGAATCGCCGGATTTACAACCTTCAATTTGCTGCTGTTCGGTCATTATACTGGAGCATACTGATAAGACAAACAGCTATTAGATAGACGCCATAATCTACCTAATAGCTGCACGTAATATATTATTAATTTCCTATTTAAGGCCAATATTCATTATCCTTTCATTACATTAATCCAGAGAAGGCTATTAATTTATTCCGCTCATAATTAAGATTGATTATAAACAATTTTTTAATTGCTTCTCTTAAAAAAACAGCTAAACTGTTTTTAATTTATGAATAACAAGCCCTGAACGTAATTTTGGTTCAAACCATGTCGTCTTTGGCGGCATTATGTTTCCGCTGTCGGCTATATCCATAAGTTGTTTCATCGAAACCGGATATAGTGCTATTGCTACTTTCATTTCGCCACTGTCAACACGGTGTTTGAGTTCTTCCAATCCGCGTATCCCACCCACAAAATCTATCCTTTTGTCTGAACGCAAATCCGTAATTCCTATGATATCGCGTAATATAAGGTCTGACGATATTGTTACATCAAGCACTCCAATAGGATCTTCATTGTTATATCTTCCTTGTTTTGCAGTTAGTGAATACCATTTCCCCCCAAGATACATTGAAAAGTTATGCAATTCAGATGGATGATAAACTATTTCGCCTTTATCTTCAATCGTAAAGTTGTCCCTCAATTTATTCAGAAATTCATTTTCAGATAAACCGTTAAGATCTTTGAGTACTCTATTGTAATCAATAATATTAAGATGCGATGCAGGGAAGCAGACTGCAAGAAAGTAATTATATTCCTCTTCGCCTGTGTGGTTAGAGTTCTGCTTTGCTTTTTCTGCTCCCACAAGAGCAGCGGCAGCAGTCCGATGGTGTCCATCGGCAATATATAGGTATGGTATCTCTGAAAACAGTTCCGTGATACGTGCAATATCTTTTTCGTCATCAATTATCCAGAAGTGATGACCAAAACCGTCAGGTGCCGTAAAATCATATTCCGGAGTATGTTTTACGTTCTTTTCTACTATTGTATTTAGCTCGTTATTATCAGGATATGCAAGAAATACAGGTTCGATATTAGCATTGTTTATTCGCACATGTTTCATCCTATCTTCCTCTTTATCTCTGCGCGTAAGTTCATGCTTCTTAATCACTCCGTTAAGGTAATCGTCTACATTTGCGCAGACAACAAGACCGTATTGTGTACGTCCGTCCATTGTTTGTGCATATACATAGTAATTTTCTTTACCGTCCTGTAAGAGCCATCCGTTTTTCTGCCATTTTTCAAAATTCTCAGCAGCTTTATCATATACCGGCGAATCATGTTCGTCTGTTCCGGGAGCAAAATCAATTTCAGGTTTTATTATATGATAGAGAGACTTCTCATTTCCATCTGCCTCTTTTCTCGCCTCTTCTGAATTAAGCACATCATACGGACGAGACGCAACGTCTTCTACCATAGACTTTGGTGGGCGTACACCTTTAAACGGTTTTATCTTTGCCATAACTTTCTGTCATTAATTTAAAATAGTGTAAAGTCTGTTTATATTCCCATCCGGAAATTTATCTAATAAAGTTTAAATATGCTGTTAATTTAACATGGTTTATTTCATAAACTAATAAACTGAGAATGGAGAACTTCACATTCTCCATTCTCAACTATTATAACTGTACTGTTATATTATTTGTTTACTCTGTATTTATCTATCCCATTTTTAAGATAACCAACAGACTGTTTTGCGGCTGCAATTCCAGCGTTAATATTAGCCTCTGACGTTTGAGCTCCCATTTTTTTAGGTGTAAAGAAGCAACGACTTTCAAATTTGGCTGTAAAATCTGCAGCATTTGATGGAGCAATATCTGATATATAACGGAAATCTCCTCGCTCTTCCATTAGCTTGATAAGCTCCTCCTCATTTATAACCTCTTTGCGTGCAGTATTTATAAGCACTGCATTTTTGGGCATCTGCTTGAGTAGGTTGTAATTGATAGATTTTTTAGTTTCGTCAGTAGCTGGGATATGTATTGAAACGAATTGACACTTAGAATAAAGCTCATTAATATTTTTAACCGGTGTAACACCTGCCGCTAAAATAGCCTCATCAGGGCAATACGGATCAAATGCAAAAACCTCCATTCCAAACCCCTTTGCTATACGGGCAACATTGCGACCAACCTGACCGAAAGCATGGATACCTAATTTTTTACCAAGAAGTTCAGATCCTGAAGTTCCGTTGAAAAAGTTACGGATAACCATTATTGTCATCCCAAATACGAGTTCTGCAACCGCATTAGAGTTTTGTCCGGGAGTATTCATTACGCAAACTCCTTTTGATGTTGCTATACCAAGGTCTATGTTATCATAACCGGCTCCGGCACGTACAACTATTTTAAGGTTATTTGCTGCGGATAAAACCTCTGCATCAATAATATCACTACGGACTATTATTCCGTCAACACTCTTTACTGCTTCAAGTAATTGGCTCTTTTCTGTGTATTTCTCAAGAAGAGCCAACTCCATTCCAGCATTTTCAATTTCTTTACGAATACCATCTACCGCTATTGCGGCAAAAGGTTTATCTGTTGCTACTAATACTTTCATCTTAAATTTACTGCTTTATATTAATGCGCATTCTCGAAATCTTTCATTATCTCCACCAACGCTTCAACGCCTGATTTAGGCATTGCATTATAAATTGACGCGCGGAATCCGCCTACCGAACGGTGTCCTTTAATACCAATCATGCCTTTAGATTTTGCATAGTCGGCAAAAATATCTTCAAGGTCTTTGTATTCTTCGTTCATAACAAAGCAAACGTTCATTATAGAACGATCTTCTACTGAAGTTGTCCCTTTGAAGAGTTTATTACGATCTATCTCATCATAAAGTATTGTGGCTTTTTCAATATTCATCCTCTCTATGGCTTTTATACCTCCAAGAGATTTGTAATATTTAAGTGTCTGCAAAGCAGAGAAGATAGAAAGGCATGGAGGGGTATTAAACATAGATCCCTTTTTTATATGTGTGCGATAATCAAGCATAGTAGGTATTGGACGTTCTACTTTACCTAACGCACCTTCACGTATAATGGCTAACGTTACACCTGCCGGAGCAAGGTTTTTCTGCGCGCCTGCATATATTATATCGTATTTAGATACATCTATCGGACGCGAGAATATATCAGAGGACATATCAGATACAAGACGCACGTTAACGTCCGGGTCTTTACGCATCTCTGTACCAAATATAGTGTTATTTGATGTAAAGTGGAAATAATCTACATCTTCTGGTATATTATAATTTTTAGGGATATAGCTAAAATTAGCATCTTTAGATGAAGCAACAACTTCAACCTCGCCAAATAATCTGGCCTCTTTTATAGCATTTTGAGCCCATGTGCCTGTTTCGAGATATGCAGCCTTTCTTTTCAACAAATTAAAAGGGACCATGCAAAACTGTAAACTTGCACCTCCGCCCAAAAATACAACTTCGTAGCCAGAAGGTATATCTAAAAGCTCTTTAACAAGAGCCTGAGTTTCATCCATTACGGCGACAAATTCTTTACTACGGTGTGAAACCTCCAATAATGAAAGACCTGTGCCCGCAAAATCCATCACTGCTTCAGCCGTATTTTTAATAGTGTATTGGCTCAAAATAGAAGGACCTGCATAAAAGTTGTACTTCTTCATTCGTTTAAATGTTTTGTATAATGTTAATAATATGTTTATCTGTTTTTTGTATCTGAAAACAAGAAATAATATGTAATGTCATTCTTATTTTAGACATGGCAAAATTAATATTTTATTTTTGTATAACAAATAATATGCAAACGAATTGTATATTATTTCACCTCATTGTAATGCTATATTGATATATTGATATCTTTTTGCTGCATATATGTATTAAAGATTTATGCTTTTATTTATAAATCATTACCTTAAAATATAATTACAGTATTCTTACTGTCTATTTAATAAACTAACGATTCAATTCATTTGTATTTTTCGCCCCATAAATCAGCTATCCTTTCACGTAATTTATCCTCGGCTGGATTCTGCTGCGGAATCCAGAAACTGGCATCTTTTAGTTTATCTGGCATAAACTGTTGTTTTACAAAATTACCTGAATAATCGTGTGCATACTTATACCCCTTGCCATAATCAAGTTCTTCTAGTAGTTTAGTCGGGGCGTTTCTAAGATGTAGGGGAACTGGTTGGTCTCCACTGCTGGCTACTTCTGCCAACGCATTGTTTATAGCCATATATGCCGAATTGCTTTTTGGACTGCCGGCAAGATAGAGTGTAGCCTCGGCAAGGATTATTCGTCCTTCAGGCCATCCTATCTTTTCAAGGGCTTCAAAACATGTGTTGGCAAGCAGCAAGGCATTTGGATTTGCCAAGCCAATGTCTTCAGCTGCAAGTATAACAAGTCTACGTGCAATAAATTTAGGGTCTTCTCCTCCTTCAACCATTCTTGCCAACCAATATATGGCTGCATCCGGAGCACTACCGCGTATTGATTTTATAAACGCCGAAATTATATCGTAATGCATCTCTCCCCCCTTATCATACGCCGAAGGGTTCTGCTGAAGACGTTCAGTAACGATTCTGTTGTTAATTACAACATCCTCTCCGTCATTACAACTTTGCGTTATAAGGTCAATTATATTTAAGAGTTTGCGTGCATCTCCTCCTGAGAACCTAAAAAGGGCTTCGGTCTCCTCCTCTTTTATATTTAATGTTTTAAGAAGTTTATCATGTGTGATTGCACGTTGTAGTAACTCTTGCAAATCATCCGTATCTAAAGATTTAAGCAAATACACCTGACATCTTGATAATAAAGGGCGTATGACCTCAAATGACGGATTCTCAGTTGTAGCACCTATCAATGTAATAGTCCCATTTTCAACTGCGGCTAAAAGAGAGTCTTGTTGTGACTTGCTGAAGCGGTGTATTTCGTCAATAAACAAAATAGGGCGGGAGAGGGGGCTAAACAATCTTCCGCTTTTACACTTATCAATAACCTCTCGCACATCTTTTACTCCTGAATTTACTGCACTTAATGTGTAAAAAGGGACATCTAATTTAACAGATATTATTTTTGCTAATGTTGTCTTTCCTACGCCCGGAGGACCCCAAAGGATAAAAGATGATATCTGTCCGCTTTCAATCATTCTGCGCAAGATAGCTCCTTTGCCTACAAGATGTTTCTGTCCTATATATTCGTCCAAATCCGACGGGCGTAAACGTTCGGCCAACGGTTGTAGCATGGTTACTTTATTTTAGATTCTATTTAAATTACATCCTGAGATGTTATTCTAACTATTATTACTCATTGCGAAGATAACAAAAATATGTAACTTAATCGCTGCTGAGTTTACTGCATATATAATTATCAAAAAGAGTGGTTTGCGCTTTGGGGGGTGATAATGCTGTCTTCCGGCATAACATCAGGCATGATAACAGCTTTTTTAGCGGCCCCTTTAAGTTCTATTTCAGGGGTGATGGCAGAGAGTTGCTCTTCAGTAATTATATCTTTGACCTTCAACCTGTTGGCAATAACACGAAAATAACCCCTCTGGCTCTCTTTTAATGTTCCGTCAGAATTGAAAAAGGAGCGGAAACGTTTGGGTTTAGGGATAATTGATGCCATAAAAATAGCTTCGTTAGCCGTGAGCATAGAAGGTTCTTTGTCGAAATAAAAGTGTGAAGCTTCACATGCCCCGTAAACAAGAGGTCCCCATTCCACAATATTTAGATAAACTTCATACATACGCTCTTTACTGGTGATGTGCTGCTGTTCTATTAACCATACAATCAATGCCTCTTCAAGTTTACGTGCAATATTTTTATGCCTGTTTAGAAATACATTCTTCACCAATTGCATACTTATTGTACTTCCGCCACGGGCAAATCGCTTTACTTTAAGGTCATAAATCAACGCTGACTGAATGGCATCAGGCATAAAACCGTTGTGATAAAAGAAGCCTCCGTCTTCTGATTGCAGAATTGCCGTTTGTAATAAAGGCGGTATATCAGCTAAATGGCGGAAATTAGGATTAGATGGACCAACAGCAAACGTGCGTACCGGCTGACCATTCTCGTAAGCGGTGTAGATAAACTCTCCGTTCATCCGAGTAAGTTCGCTATTTCCGTAACTGGTAATACCGAAACTTTTCCCCCGCATAATAGAGTGGAATTTAAGATTTGACAACTTATTGAAATCTACGTCTAACAGAAAATTATACGTCAGGCTGCCTTTTGTTTGTAAGCCCTTAATGTGGCGAAATAGCCCGGTAGGTAATGAATTGAATAGTTGTTGCGATGGAAATTCTTGTTTGTTGATACTTGTGCGAATGTGCCATTTTGTATACTTTTCGGCTTTCAGGTAAGGGTTAAAATTGAGTTCATTGAATATTACCGTACTTGTACTATCCAACTCTATAAACTGTTTGCCAATATTAATATTGTAATTTAGACTGCCATTGTTCATGGAAATAGTATCTGGTGACAACCCAAGATGAAATACATTCAGCCCATTAACGGAAGCACTGCCTGATAAAACTATTTTCCCTTTTATCTCTTTTTCGCTAAGACTTAACGACAGACTATCAAAAGCTACGGAGGCGTTGTAATATTTTTCGATATATGGTATTGCGATGTAAGGTGTACCGGGAGCAGCATAAATTCCTGCTTCAATCTGTCGTTCAGTGCGATTAAATCTACCTCGGGTACGCCAAGTTTTTAATGCTCCATTTTCAGTGACAATTATATCGGTATAAAAGGCATTGTCTTTAACCGTAAGCAATGGGATATTAAAAGTTGCAAAATAAGAATCTCTTTGCTGACTGATGGAGAAACGTCTTATCTCACCATTATCAGGCAAAAATCCGAACGCCATATTTAGTACTCCTTTTACTTGCCGAGAAAAGTCTAATGATTTTCCCGAGATGCTTTTTAGCGTATCAGTAGGACGGAACAAGAAGTCATAGTTAGAAATGGAATCGCGTTTTACGAAGTGTATTGAAAGTCCATCTGTAATAACACGGTGTATATCAATCCTGCCAAGCAGTAGAGGAAAAAAGTTAAGGTTTAAATGCAAGGAGTCCAATGTCAACAACGTGTCTCTTTCTGCAGGAACAACTGTGAATCCGGTGAGACGTATTTTTGTAAATCCAGACATCTGCAAAGAGCAATAGCGAATATTAAGCCCATACAATTGTTCGGCACGGCTAATTTTACTATCTGCAATATAACGGAGCAACTGGTTTCTACCCAGATATAAGCCTATTACAGCCAGAATAAGTAGGAAGGATGTAAAAACAGCCCCCCTTTTAAGCCATTTGTTCATAAACATATTTGATTATTTTGGAGTGCAAAGGTAGATATTTTTTTGGACTGCAAGAACATTAGGATATCTTTTGCAAACACTTTTACATGTAAATTTCAAACCTATTCTAAAACGAAACCAGACCATTGCATTACAGCAATAGTCTGGCATAAAACAATATATATTAATTCTTTAAATGCTTATAAATAAAGAATTACTTTAATATTAGTCATTGCTATTATATCTAATAATAGTCTGTTCCCTGTCTGGTCCTACGGAGACAATCTTAATAGGGACATGTAATTCTTCTTCAAGGAATGAGAGGTAGGCATTAAACTCTTCGGGAAATTCGTCCTCATGCTTAATTTTGGTCATATCACAGTTCCATCCGGGAATCTCAGTATAAATAGGCTCAATACTATCATCTATTTCAAATGGGAATTCCTCAACTATTTTATCATTGATCTTATATGCTACGCAGGCCTTTATCTTTTCAAAATTATCAAGTACGTCGCTCTTCATCATTATTAGGTCGGTAACACCGTCTATCATTACGGCATATTTAAGTGCTACAAGGTCAATCCAACCGCAACGACGCTTACGTCCTGTAACTGATCCAAATTCATAACCGCGCTGACATATAATATCTCCTGTTTCATCAAATAGTTCGGTAGGGAAAGGTCCACTACCTACTCGTGTGCAATATGCTTTAAATATACCGTAAACCTTACCTATTTTGGTTGGAGCTATACCAAGACCGGTGCATGCGCCGGCACATATTGTGTTTGATGATGTAACAAAAGGATAGGAACCAAAATCAACATCTAACATTGTTCCTTGTGCCCCTTCTGCAAGAATGCTTTTCCCTGATTTCAAAAGATTATTTATAACGTGCTCGCTATCAATAATTTCAAACTCTTTCAGATATTCAAGTGCAGCGAAAAACTCTTTCTCAAGTTGATCAATATTATAATCATAATTAAGTGAACGCAGAATTTTATCGTGTTTTGCTTTTGCCTCTTCGTATTTTTCATCAAAGTTGCAAAGTATGTCTCCAACACGAAGACCGTTACGACTTACTTTATCCGTGTATGTAGGACCGATACCTTTTCCTGTCGTCCCTATTTTAGATGTCCCCTTTGCTGCCTCGTATGCGGCATCAAGCATACGATGTGTAGGTAAAATTAGGTGGGCCTTTTTAGATATGCAAAGTTGTTTTTTCAAATTATGTCCACTCGCAGCAAGTGATTCAGCCTCCTGTTTGAATAAAATAGGATCAAGGACAACACCATTGCCTATTATGTTTATCTTACCACCCTGAAATATACCCGAAGGAATTGAACGGAGAACATATTTCTCATTATTGAAAACCAATGTGTGCCCTGCATTGGGACCACCTTGGAACCGAGTTACAACGTTGTAATCAGGAGTAAGCACATCAACTACTTTCCCTTTGCCCTCGTCTCCCCATTGTAGTCCTGACAAGACATCTACTTTCATACTTTTGTTCATTTATTCTTTTTATTTTCTGATAAAATTCTCTTTTTAATTTCCATTACTTTACTCTCATTAGCAATAATATTTGCCTTAAGCTTGGCTTTACGCTTAACAAGAGTACACGAACTGCATAAGCCGTAAATATTAACGGTACAATACGACGTGGAAAACTTTCCATATCTCCTTATTGAGATGTCATCAACAAGCCGTGTATCTCTAGCATCTTTTATCTTACCACATTGGGTGCAAATAAGGTGTACATGGACCGGGGCATTAAAAGATCGTTCGTAATAAGTTTTTGTTTCTATTTTAAACTTTCTGACAAATGCCGATTTAACTAATAAATCAAGGGTATTGTAAACTGTGGCGCGGCTAACCCTTATACCGCTATTCAACATCTCGTCATAAATATAATCTACATCAAAATGTCCGACAGTATCATAAACAATATTCAGGACAGCATACCTTTCCGGAGTTTTCCGGTGTTTTTGTGTGTCGAGGTATTGAGTGAATCTCTGTTTGATACTATCCTTTGATTTGTCTTCTGACATAATCTATAAGTATCTGCTGCATTTTTTTATTAGTAATTACCAGCATTGGCTACAAAATTACAAAAGTTTTTCGGAATGCTTAATACTATTCGCCATATTTTATACTACCATCTCAAAACAAAATCCATGTTTCAGTTGTATATATTAGAAATATTATAACTATGACTCAAGAAACTAAAAATCAAAATGAATGCGAACTGTGTAACTGCGAATGTTATTGTTACGAAGATTGTAAATGTGATGATATTTATAGTATGCCCAGAATTGGAGATGTAGCTCCTGAATTTACAGCTATATCGACACAGGGTGAAATAAATTTTCCGACAGATTATAGAGGCAAATGGGTAATATTCTTCAGCCATCCGGCAGATTTTACGCCTGTATGCACAACAGAATTTATAGAGTTCGGGACTATGGCTAAGGAGTTTGAAGCGATTAATTGCAAACTGATAGGACTATCTATTGATGGTATATTTAGTCATATAGCATGGCTCAGGACGATAAAAGAGAGGATATGTTACAATGGCACAGCTAATCTCAATATCACATTTCCTCTTATTGCGGATATATCTATGGAGGTAGCAAAAAAATATGGTATGTTACAGCCGCATGAGAGTTCTACATCAACGGTAAGAGCTGTGTTTTTTATAGATCCTAAAGGGGTTATACGTGCGATGATCTATTATCCCATGGCTCTAGGGCGTAATTTAGATGAAATAAAACGCGCTCTTATAGGGTTACAAACAATTGATGCGTATGGTGTAGCCCTTCCTGCCAATTGGAATCCTGAAGATAATGTTATTATGCCTCCGCCATCTACATGCGTGGCTGCACAAGAACGCGTAGATAGCGCAAAAAAAGGTGATCTGCAATACTATGACTGGTTCTTAACTACAAAAAAGCTACCTAAAAATAATATTACAAAAGAATAAATACAAAATAATATCAGCTCGTAAATCTTTGAACGGCTGAAAATTATTATAGCGGCGGATTCCAAAAGTGTTAAATTACACTTTTGGAATCCGCCATATCTATAAGTGGTGTATCGTTTGAAAAAATGCAATCTGTATTTTTTTAAAATAGATAGTTATAAAATTATGGCATTTACGTATATTTGTAAAATAAGAAATTAGGAAATGTGGTAAAAGATTATGTGGAATAATAAATATTTCAACAGCAATATAATTTATCAAAAAAAGCAATAGTAAAAAGTAAGCATGAAACTAAAAGTATATCTGTTCTTATTGATTAATATTATTATGCCTGCAGTTATACTTGGTGTTAATGCAGAACAGCAAATTGTGGACATTAATAAATATCGCTCAAATCGTATTGTAAATGACAACGATTATTTGTGGGTTGCAAGTAAATTAGGATTGGTACATTATGAGAAAGCCACTAGTGCTTGCCGGTTAATATCCAATCAAGGCTTAAGTATTGATAAAAATGCAACCATTTTAGGTATAGAAAAAGATAAAAATGGTATTTTATGGATAGGGAGTAAAGAGCATGGGGTATATGCAACAAATGGGCGCTCCACGATTCATTATAATGCCCCAGATAACAAGTATGGTCCTATAACATACTGTTACGCATTTGCTTTTGATTCCGAAAATGCCCCGTGGGCAGGAGGCGCTAAATTTTACACCGACTTTACAGGTGAAAAAATTCATCTTATCCCCGAAAATCAATCGGCTGTTGGAACTGAAAATTGCGTTATAATGGACATGGCATTCGACAGTAAGGGTAATTTATGGATGGCGACAGATTATGGAGATTACGCTCAACTTATATGCCATAAAAAAGGGACAGACAATGCAACAGTCGTTTTATCAGGGAGTGTTGCAACATCTTTATCCATTGATAGAAACGATAATATCTGGTTCGTCTCCGATGATGGAATACACTGTTATGTGCAGGATACTAATATAGATACAATCTACAAATACAAAGAACGTCCTGATATTCCATGGACAACATATACAGCCTGTGATATAGATCAGGACGGAAATATATGGTTTGTAGCCTCACACTATCTTTTAAAATATGACGGCAATAAATTCAAATACTATAATTGTTATGGTTTTGACAAAGCTCAAAGTATTATTTGCGATGGTACGGTAATATGGGTCTATGGCGATAATGATGAAATATATCGTTTCGAAAATGACAAGTTTTCTTTAATCAATATAAAAGACGAACTTAACGGAATGATAAATTCAAAGAGTAACAACAATGATTTTAATATAACACTCTTTGATGGGGGAGATATACATATTACCGGATCTTCTGAAATATTTAGAGTAGATGTGTATAATGTAGCTGGGGTATTAATCTCTTCTGATAAATTCAAAGGAGAAAATTCAGTTACCATCCATAGTGCCACACCACGTAAGCATTTGATGTATCTTATTAAGATTAGACACGCCGAAGGAGAAACGCTTATTAAGAGAACTGTCAGGTAATAAAAGGATTCTATTTTTTATCTAAATTCAGCGACAAATTATTTGCCGCTGATGCAATAGCCGGATTACCATCGGCTTGCAGATTCTTCAAAATGGAGGTTAATGGATATTCAATCTCGGTACCACATATTGTTAGACGGTTAAGAAGAGTAATTCCAAGATAACGTTTTAGGCTATTCTGTGACTCGATACACTCCAATGCCAAATCGCCAGCGAAAGAGAGTTTGCAAAAAAGCACCATACAGCATATATCTGAAATTTCATTATATGGTATTTCGTCAATCCATCTGCGAGCCGTTTTAATATTCATCTCATCGACAGGGTAGAGCATAGGTGCAAGTAATTTGCTCTCTCTTATATCCTCACTCCATAAACTCTCGGCAAGTAGAGCCTCTTTATCGTATTTTGCTGCCAAAGATCGTATTACCGGGAGGGTGAGACCAAAATTAACCTTGTAATTAATCCCTTTCCCTCTCATGCTTGCTGCTACTATTCCGTTCATGCCACGACGGAAATCAGTCTTTATAAGACGCAGTGTCTCTGATATTTCCATTTCTTAATCGTTATATGTTGGCAGAGGTGAATAATCTGTTGCATAACGCAACATCTGCTGAGAATAACTTTCATCGTAAGAGACAATAATATCAGCAATCTCTCCCTTGTCGTTTTTAACTGGCGTATAGCGTGGATTTACAAAGCCCTTATATGGAGCAATATTTAATCTCTTGTAACGATCCAAAACTTCTTTGTGTAACTCTTGATCAACCTTGACGGCATAGGTCTCAACCAGAGCTTTGCCGGCTTCATAGTCGCCCTCGGACTTTATACGTTGTATTTCAGAAAGCAATTCGCCAAAAAGCTGCCGTAATGATTGGTAATCGTTTATTATGACATAGCTTTTCCCTTTCGTCTTTTTAATCTCTACCACATTATTATTTGCCCCTTTTTCCAAAATCCATCTTGAAATAAGCTGACGGTTGCGCATGTGCGACTCCTCAATATTATTGCCGGGAGCTATACGCATAAGTTGTGTCATAAGTCCGTTCATCATATATGTATAATACTCTGACTTATAGGCCTCCTTATCAGGCAACAATCCAAGTTCTAACATTTTATCATCGCCCATATAATAGAGCGCAAAAAGGTCTGCACGTGCCTCCTCTAATGTAGAACTATATGACTTAAGCGCATCTGACTCAATACCAAGAAGCATTTTGCCAGAACCATGTCCAAGACACTCGTGCAGGTCAGTATGCAGATTACCGGATATGAAGCCGTACTTAGTAATTAACTCCATCATTTTTTTACCACAAACAAACTCCTCCTTAAACCCATTACCCTGTGAAGCAATATCGTATGCCTCTGTTATATTCTCTATCGTAACCGACTTAGAACCGTGGTCACGACGTATCCAGTCGGCATTCGGAAGGTTTATTCCTATTGGTGTGCTCGGATAACAGTCTCCTCCTAACATGGCAACGGTAATAACTTTTGCCGAAACACCTTTCACCCTCTCCTTCTTAAAACGAGGGTCAATAGGGGAGTTATCTTCAAACCATTGAGCATTATCGCTTATTGTACGGGTGCGTTCTGAGGCAGCGTGGTTTTTAAAATTTATGGTAGCTTCCCAACTTGCTTTCAGTCCCAACGGGTCACCGTACACCTCAGTAAAACCACATACAAAATCAACAGTTCCGGAAAGTTCTTCAACCCACTCTACACAATACTTATCAAATGTACGCAAATCGCCTGTACGATAAGTATCAACAAGCAGATCTATAATTTTACGCTGAGTGTCGTTTTCCACAACACTCTTTGCTTTTTCAAGCCAATATATTATACGCTCTATTGCCTGAGAATATAGACCCCCTACTTTATAAGTCTCTTCATATATCTTTCCATCGCGCTTAACAAGACGACTGTTCAATCCGTAAGAGATAGGCTGGGTGTCAGTTGTATCGCGCATGGCGCCGTAAAACTCTTCAGCCTCAGCTTGTGTAACACCGTCATAATAGTTGCTTGCCGATGTCTTTATCATGTCTTGACCGTCTGCAAGATTTACCCGCTTTGACATAATGTTTTTATCAAACATTACAGGTATAATTTCAGAGAGAAGATAGTCTACTGTTTTGCCCTTACGTAAAGGGAGCTGCGAAGAGGAGAGCGATTTTACCTGATTAATGAAAAACTCTTCTGAGAACTCAGGAATAAACTTATCGGTAGCGTAATGGTGATGAATGCCATTGGCAAACCATACCTGTTTTAGATACTTTACAAAAGCGGTATAATCATTATTGTTTTTATCCCCTTTATAATTTTCGTATATGCTCTCTAGGGTTCTGCGGATAGCAAGATTATATTTGCCGTTCTGGTCAAAAAGTATATCACGTCCTTGTTGGGCGGCTTCAGACAAATAATATATATAAAGCCTCTGTTTGGATGTAAGCTCCTCTATTCCGGGTACTCGGTAGCGGAGTATCTGTAAATCGGCGAATTTATCTACTGTATAATCAAATTTGCCATCGTTTATCTTTTTATCTGCCGTTGCAATTTCTACCGACAGCATAAAAGCAGTTGTTGCCATAAATATTAATCTTTTCATTATGTATAGGAGCTATTAAGAACGATTCTTAACATCTACTGCATAGTTTCATTCCACGTAAAGGACAAGACCTTTAAGATACTCACCTTCAGGATGGTATATGTTTATAGGGTGGTCGGCGGGTTGAGAAAGCTGATGCAATATTTTTACATTACGACCTGAAATTGCAGCGGCACTAAAAACGGCCAACCTAAACTGCTCCTTTGTTACAATCTGTGAACAAGAGAACGTAAATAGTATTCCACCACTCTTTATCTTTTCAAAAGCCTTTGCATTAAGCTTCTTATACCCCTGTAAGGCATTATGTAAGGCATCGCGGTGTTTCGCAAAAGCAGGAGGATCAAGGACTATAAGGTCATAAATTTCGCCCATGTCATCAAGATATTTAAATGCATCTTTTACAAATGACTCATGGCGCGCATCGCTCGGAAAATTAAGTTCTACATTCTTGTTAGTGAAATCAATTGCCTTTGCAGAACTGTCGACAGAGTGTACAAGTTCTGCTCCTCCGCGCATTGCATAGAATGAGAATCCTCCAGTATAGCAAAACATATTAAGTACCTTTTTCCCTTTGGCATAAGACTCAAGCAATGCACGATTATCGCGTTGGTCTACAAAAAAACCAGTCTTTTGACCTTTAAGCCAATCCACATGAAATTTAAGCCCATTTTCAATGGCAATATTGCCATTGTAACTACCTCTTATATAATCGTTTTGTGGATCTAAATTAGCTTTATACGGTAGCGTCGTATCTGATTTGTAATAAACTCCTGTAACACTTCCGCCCATTATATCTAATAAAGCATCAGCAAGCATCTCTCGTGCAAAATGCATCCCGGGCGAGTGTGCCTGCATTACTGCCGTAGAGCCGTAGATATCTATTATAAGTCCCGGCAGGCTGTCTCCCTCGCCATGAACAAGGCGGAAACAGTTGCTTTTTGTGTTCCCGGCTATCCCTACGGCAAGGCGCATTTTATAAGCGTTTAATAGACGGCGTTTATAAAAATCGCCATCTATTTTTTCTTTCGCAAAAGATAGCACACGTACTGCAATACTGCCTATCTGATAATGTCCGGTAGCGGCAAATTCTCCATTATTAAGATATATATCCACTACATCACCCTCTTCCGTCTCACCCTCAATTCTATCTATCGCACCGGAAAATATCCATGGATGGAAACGTTGCAGCGACTCCTCTTTCTTCGGTTTAAGTATTACCTTGACATTATTCATGGATGATATTTATTTGAATAATCGTATTATATCATTTCCGTTAGCCACGATAAGCAACATTATAAGAAATATCATTCCAACCATCTGTGAACGTTCCAGAAATTTCTCACTTGGTTTTCGGCGGGCTACAACTTCATATAAAAGAAATAACACATGCCCTCCGTCAAGTGCCGGAATAGGTAATATATTCATAAATGCCAAAATTATTGATAAGAAAGCTGTCATAGACCAGAAAGCCTCCCAGTCCCAGACGGGCGGAAAGATACTGCCTATTGTTCCAAATCCGCCGAGGCTTTCAGCTCCCTCTTTTGTGAATACATACTTAAAGTCGCTTATATAGCCACCAAGAGTGTCAAATCCTTGCTTTATTCCTACGGGGATAGACTCTAATAATGAATATTTTTCAGTAACCGGCACGTAAACTTTAGTAATAGGTTCAAGCATTATTCCAAGCTTTTTATTCTCATCAAGTGCTGCTTTTACAAAAATTATATCGTTGTTTGTAAATACGGCAATATTTAGCGTATCACCCGGATTACAGACAGATAGTACATCAAAAAACTGAGGGAGGTCTTCGGTAAGATTCATATTTACCGAATATATTTTATCTCCGCTCTTTAAGCCTGCTTTTTCAGCACCGCTTCCGGGAATTACTTCAGATATTACAGGTGGTACGCGATATGAAGCAAAATGCTCCTTCGAACCGACTAAACGTAGCATGAAGTCCTGAGGAATATTTATTAAAACAGGCTCATCATTGCGCAGTACTTTTACAGTTTTTGCTTCAGCTATTGCACGCACACAGTTTCCGTCTAAGGTCTTTAGTTGTGTTCCATCGGCAGAAACAGGAATATCTCCGTTTCTGAAACCGGCTTCAATAGCTACCGGATTAAATGTGAATCCGTTTGTTACGTTTTGCATAGGGATGTAACTTTTTCCCCACGTAAACGTAATCATAGAGTATATAAAAAGTGCCAGAATAAAATTGAATATCACGCCGGCTGTCATTATAAGAAGGCGTTGCCATGCAGGCTTTGCTCGAAACTCCCACTGTTGAACCGGCTGTTTCATCTGCTCCTTATCCATTGATTCGTCAATCATTCCTGCTATTTTAACATAACCTCCCAACGGAAGCCAGCCTATGCCATACTCCGTATCGCTGTTTTTGGGTTTGAACTTGAAAATCGAAAACCATGGATTGAAAAACAGATAAAATTTATCTACCCGAACCTTAAACATCCGTGCAAATATGAAATGTCCAAATTCATGTACAATAACAAGGATAGAAAGGCTCACTATAAGCTGTAATGTTCTTATCAAAAATGTCTCCATAAATAATCGTTATAATAATGTTTTTATATCTTCATTTGTAAATATGCGTACCTCGGTATCGGTAGTAACATAATTCTCATAATTAGGTGATGCGATAAATTCCGCTTTTTCAAGCGCATGATATACCAAATGCGGAATATCGGTAAATTTTATCTTATCCTCAAGAAATGCAGCGACTGCAACCTCATTTGCGGCATTTAATACACATGGCATATTTCCGCCTCTATTTATGGCTTGATAAGCATAGCTTAATAAAGGGAACCTTTCGTTATCTGGAGCTTCAAATGTCATTGCAGCATAGTCAGCAATAGACAACTTTCGCCCATTAAACTTTAGTCTTTTAGGGTAGGAGAGGGCATAAGAGATAGGTAGCTTCATATCAGGTACACCGAACTGAGCTTTAACAGCGCCATCAATAAATTGTACCATAGAGTGTACTATGGATTGAGGATGGATAACGACCTCGACTTGTTCTGGAGTTATCCCGAATAACCATTTAGCCTCTATCATCTCAAACCCTTTGTTCATCATGGATGCTGAATCGATAGTTATCTTAGCTCCCATTGACCAGTTAGGATGCTTCAGTGCATCTGTTTTAGTAACACACTCAAGTTCTTTCTGTGTATAATGCAGAAATGGGCCTCCTGATGCTGTAAGTAATATTTTGTCTATTGGATTATACTCTTCACCGGCAAGGCATTGAAATATTGCCGAATGTTCGGAATCCACCGGAATAACCACTGCTTTATTTGCTTCAACAAGCATGTTTATAAGTTCACCTGCAACTACAAGAGTCTCTTTATTTGCTAAAGCTATCTTTTTTCCGGCTTTTACGGCACGTATTGTAGGATATAACCCTGCATAGCCCATCATTGCGGTAAGAACTATATCTATTGGTGTCGACTCCACTATTTCCGCCACGGCATTACTGCCTGCATAAACTTTCACAGGGAACTCTTTTAATGCCTCGCTGACTTTATTATATAACTCCTCGTTTGCAATCACAACAGAGTCTGGCAAGAATATTTTTGCCTGTTCAATAAGCAGATCGGCATTATTATTTGCCGTAAGTGTATAAACCTCAAATAAATCGGGATATGCAGCAATTACATCAAGCGCTTGAGTTCCGATAGAACCCGTTGAACCTAAAATAGCTATCTGTTTCTTCATCTCTTATCCGTAGCGCCTTATATTTATATAGAAACTACAAAATTACAAAAATAATAACGAACCCCGGATGTTTTTACCATACTATATTATCAAAAATGCTATTCGCTCATATAAAATAGCTCTTAATATCTATTGTTTTATCATTTCTAAGCACATTTACTAATCATAAATTTTAAACAGAATAAAAATTGAAACATGGGAAGAACATACTCAAAATAGTATTTGTATAATATCAAATTGAGTTGTATTTTAATATTCAAAGAAATATTGGCAACGAAATAACAGATCAAGAAAATACAAAAAACAGGCTGTCCATAAAAGCAGCCTGTTTTTATATATAGCAAAATTAAAATATATATCTATTTTTTAGCAGATATATAATCTACTATCCATTTGCCTACTTCTGATGTTTTATATGCCTTTCCTCCTTGTGCTATATCCTCGGTAACAACCCCTGCATCTATCGATGCGTTGACTGCTTCACGGATCATCTTACCTTCCTCTTTAAGTTTAAATGCGTATTCAAACATTAAAGCTGCAGAGAGTATTGTAGCCAATGGGTTTGCAATATTTTTTCCGGCTGCCTGCGGATACGAGCCATGGATCGGTTCAAATACTGACGTGTGCAATCCTACTGATGCTGATGGTAACATTCCCAACGAACCGGTGATAACTGATGCTTCATCAGTGAGTATATCGCCGAACATATTTTCGGTAACAATTACATCAAATTTCGACGGCCATTGTACAAGTTGCATTGCAGCATTATCAACAAACATAAAATCTGTTTCAACCTCAGGATACTCTTTTGCTATCCGTTGGGCTACTTCACGCCACAAACGCGAGGTGCAAAGTACATTAGCCTTATCAACAACTGTCAGCTTTTTACGGCGCAACATGGCATAACCGTATGCGAGGCGAACAATACGTTCAATCTCTTCTCGGCTGTATACGCAGGTGTCATAAGCCACATTACCGTCTTCACTGCGCCCCTGAGGACGACCGAAGTATATTCCGCCTGTAAGTTCGCGTATACACATAAGATCTGTCCCTGCAACAATATCCTGACGCAAAGGTGATTTATGGATAAGTTGTTTAAAGGTTGATACTGGACGGATATTTGCATAAAGTCCAAGCTTCTTACGCATTCCAAGTAGCCCCTGTTCCGGACGTACCTTGGCGGCAGGGTTATTATCGTATTTAGGATCACCAATAGCACCAAAGAGTACAGCATCGGATTTCATACAAATTTCGTGAGTCTCATCAGGGTAGGGGTTACCGGTAGCATCGATAGCGCAAGCGCCGACCAAAGCATATTTATATGATAACTCATGGTTAAACTTTTTACAAATCTCTTTGGTAACATCCAATGCTACACCTACAATCTCAGGTCCTATTCCGTCTCCCGGCAGGACAGCAATATTAAATTTCATAACAAATATATTTAAATAAAACTACTATTTTTCAAAATCATAATTATATAACGACTCCTTGTCAACTATTATTACCTTTTTGTAAGCTAAAATAGAAGGTTATAACTCTTCTATCTGGTTCAACATCTTTATCGTTGCTTGAATGGCTGCATCTGTCTGGTCGGCATCTAAACCGCGTGTTTTAAATGTGTGTCCATTATAATTCCATGTAATAACCGTTTGTACCAAGGCATCGGTACGTCCGCCAGGAGGTATGTTTACGGTGTAATCCATAAGCATTGGAAAACTCCTTTTTAGTGTGTCTTTATATATTTTACGGACACATCTAACAAAAGCATCATACTGTCCGTCTCCGGTGGCACTCTCTTCGTATATTTCACTGTCAATTTCAAGTTTTATGATTGCAACCGGATGTAGTCCTTGCGCAAGAGCTAAAGAGTAGTTCTGCAAGCGTATCCGTTGTTTATCGTTACTATTATGTTTCAGAACATCTGATATTATATACGGAAGATCATCCTGTGTTACAATCTCTTTTTTGTCGCCAAGAGAGATAATACGGTCGGTAACTGTACGCATTGCCTCCTCGTCCAACTCTATTCCAAGCGCCTCTAAGTTTTTACGGATATTAGCCTTGCCAGATGTTTTTCCTAACGCATACTCACGAGTTCGTCCGAATCTTTCCGGTAATAAATCATTATAATAGAGGTTGTCTTTACTATCGCCATCGGCATGAATGCCGGCACATTGAGTAAAAACATGTTCGCCTATTACTGGCTTATTTGCAGGAATGCGAATGCCTGAATACGACTCCACGATACGGCTCACCTGATTTACTTTCGTTTCATCAATATCTGTATGTAGATTCAATTGGTCATGCAGTACGGCAAGCACACTCGAGAGTGTAGCATTTCCGGCGCGTTCACCCAAACCGTTCACGGTACAGTGTACCCCATGTACGCCTGCTCTGGCTGCTGCATAGGTATTTGCTACGGCTAAATCGTAATCGTTATGTGCATGAAAATCGAAATGTAACGAAGGATAGCGTGTAACTATATCACTGCAATATGTGAAAGTAACATCCGGATTAAGTATTCCTAATGTATCCGGCAACATAAAACGTTTTACGTCTTCTTTAGATAGTTCGTCAATAAGATGGTAAACATATTCAGGAGAATCTTTCATTCCATTCGACCAGTCTTCGAGATATAAATTAACAGAAAGCCCTGCCGATAGAGCTGTTTTGATCTCTCTCTTTATATCTGCAAGGTGTTCTTCATCGCTCTTCCGCAACTGCAATTTACAATGGCGAAGAGAACCTTTACATAAAAGATTTACAACCTTTCCGCCTGCATCTTTTATCCATTTTACCGATACTCCGTTGTCGATAAATCCTAATATTTCAACCCTCGAAATTTCATTCCGCCGTGCCGCCCATGAGCATACCTGTTTTACGGCCTCTCTCTCTCCGGCTGAAACACGTGCCGAAGCTATCTCTATGCGGTTTACTTTCAGGACATCCAACAGTAAGCGAGAAATACTTAATTTCTCTTGTGCACCGAAAGAGACCCCTGATGTTTGTTCTCCATCCCGCAACGTAGTATCCATTATTTCAACCTTACGTTCCATAGTTATCTATTATTTTCCCAAGTCTCTATATCTGCTTTGCGACTTAGGAGGTAGTCTATATCATCATATCCATTGAGTAAGCAATTTTTTTTATACGGATTTATATCAAATTTTTCGCTCAATCCAGTTACATTATTTATTATTGTTTGTGCATGGAGATCAATTGTTACAGTGTTTTTAGAATCATCTGTTATTGATTTGAACAAACCGCTCAAAAAATTCTCTGATACAACAACAGGTAACACGCAGTTGTTAAGTGCATTATTCTTAAATATATCGGCAAAGAAGCTGGATACTACTACGCGGAAACCATATCCGGCAATTGCCCATGCGGCATGTTCACGACTTGAGCCACTACCGAAATTTTTACCGGCTACCAGTACGGAACCTGAGTATGTAGGATTATTCAGCACAAAACTCTCTGTTTTGTTTCCATATTTATCATAACGCCAATCGCGGAATAAATTGTCTCCAAAACCTTCACGTGTAGTAGCTTTGAGGAATCTTGCAGGAATTATCTGGTCTGTATCTACATTCTCTATTGGAAGCGGAACACAGGTTGATGTCAATTTTTCAAATTTTTCTCTCATAATATCTGATTTTTTATTTCAAAAAGTCACGTGGGTCAGTAATTTTTCCGGTTATTGCAGCAGCAGCAGCTACTAACGGGCTTGCGAGTAGCGTACGGGAACCTGGTCCCTGACGTCCTTCAAAATTACGATTAGATGTTGATACGGCATATTTCCCAGCCGGTATTTTATCTTCATTCATTGCAAGACAGGCAGAACAACCGGGCTGTCTCAATGAAAAGCCGGCCTCTTCAAGTATTTTGTCCAAACCTTCGGCTCTTATCTCTTTTTCAACATTCCATGAACCGGGTACGAGCCATGCTGTAATTTCATGCGCTTTTTTATGTCCTTTTACGAAGTCTGCAAATGCTCTGAAATCCTCAATGCGACCATTGGTACAACTACCTAAGAAGACATAATCAACCGCTTTTCCTAAAAGCTCTTCTCCGGGTTTGAACCCCATGTATGCAAGCGATTTTTCAAACGATATTTTTCCTGCTTCATCTATCTCATCTAACGTAGGTATTCTATCTGCTATACCCATCCCCATGCCCGGATTAGTACCGTATGTTATGCATGGCATTATATTGGCTGCATCGAATATTATCTCTTTATCAAATACGGCACCTTCATCAGTTGGCAATTTACGCCACTCGGCAACAGCCTTTTCCCATGCCTCACCCTTTGGCGCATATTCGCGTCCCTTAAGATACGCAAAAGTCTTTTCATCAGGAGCTATCATTCCTCCTCTTGCGCCCATTTCGATACTCATATTACATACTGTCATTCGCCCCTCCATTGTTAGCGAACGAATGGCTTTTCCGGCAAATTCCACAAAATAACCCGTGGCACCTCCAGTTGTCATCTTTGCTATTATATAGAGAGCTATATCCTTTGCCGTAACTCCTTTGCCAATCTCTCCTTCAATGCTGATACGCATCTTTTTGGGTTTAGGTTGTAGTACGCACTGCGATGAAAGGACCATCTCTACTTCGCTTGTCCCGATACCGAATGCCACAGCTCCCATAGCACCATGCGTGGATGTATGGCTATCACCGCATACTATCGTCATGCCTGGTTGGGTATATCCGTTCTCAGGTCCAATGACATGGATAATACCGTTTTTAGGATTAAGCAATCCATAAACAGTAATACCAAACTCTTCTGCATTATTCATAAGTGTATCCACCTGATTGCGTGATATGGGATCGGTTATGGGTTTATCCTGATTCAAGGTCGGAATATTATGATCAGGCGAACAGGTAGTCCTCTCGGGACGGAAAACCTTTAATCCTCTTTCACGTAAACCACCGAAAGCCTGCGGGCTTGTAACCTCATGCACATAATGTCTGTCAATATAGAGTTGGGTAGGACCACCTTCAACAACAGAGACAATATGGGCATCCCATATCTTATCAAATAATGTCTTCTTTTTCATCTTAATATATATTACTTGTAATAAGTTTTATTAGTATGCTAAATAACAAATTTATTTATAGCGTCAATAAAAGCATCTGCCGATGCTGCTACGATGTCGGTATTTGCCCCGAATCCATAATAGCTTTCACCGTTATACGAAACCGTCATGTGAACCTTACCAGTGTCATCACTACCTTTTGTTATAGCTTGTATAAGGAAGTCCTCTAACGTCATATTGCGATGTATTATCTGCTTTATTGCCTTTATTGCTGCGTCCACAGGTCCATTACCTGATGCCGAAGCTTCAAATTTTTCACCGGCTATGTTTATACAGATACTTGCCACAGAGCGTACTCCTATACCAGAGGTAACCTGAAGATATTCTATTGATATACGACCTTTTTCTCCACGACTTTTGCCGACTAACATTAAGACATCGTCATCGTTAATATCTTTTTTACGGTCTGCGAGTGAAAGGAAATCGTTATATGCTCGGTCTAATCCAGCTTGGTCTAATTCTACGCCCAGTACGTGCAGGCGATGCTTCAATGCTGCACGTCCGCTGCGGGCTGTCAGTACTATTGATGTTTCGTCAATACCTACATCCTTAGGGTCGATTATCTCGTAACTCTCACGGTTTTTGAGAACACCGTCTTGGTGTATGCCTGAAGAGTGTGCAAAAGCATTTCGTCCCACAATTGCCTTATTTGGTTGTACAGGCATATTCATCATACTGGATACCATACGGCTGGTGGAATATATTTTTTGGGTATTTATATTGGTATCTATACCTACTTTATGGCTTTTAAATATCATCGTAACCTCTTCGAGAGATGTGTTTCCCGCTCTTTCACCAATCCCATTTATCGTAACCTCGGCCTGTCGTGCTCCGTTAAGGATACCTGAAACTGAATTTGCCGTAGCCATGCCCAGATCGTTATGGCAATGTGTTGCTATCGTAACATTATCAATTCCTTTTACATTTTCCTTAAGGTAGAGTATCTTCTTGCCATAATCACCCGGCAAACAATAGCCTGTCGTATCAGGTATATTGACGACAGTAGCACCTGCTTTAACAACGGCCTCAATCACACGTGCAAGATATTCATTATCTGTACGACCGGCATCTTCTGCATAAAATTGAACATCTTCTACGAATTTTTTTGCATATTTTACACATGCAATAGCGCGCTCTATAATCTCTTCGCGATTGGAGTTAAATTTATATTTTATGTGATAATCAGATGTACCTATTCCGGTGTGTATCCTTTTGTGTTTAGCGTATTTGAGTGCCTCGGCTGCTGCATCTATATCTTTTTCAACTGCACGTGTAAGAGCGCAAATAGTAGGCCACGTAACAGCCTTAGATATCTCAACTACCGATTTAAAATCACCTGGGCTGGATATTGGGAAACCTGCTTCAATTACATCAACGCCCAACTCTTCGAGAGTTTTTGCCACCTGTATCTTTTCCACGGTATTTAATTGACATCCGGGGACTTGCTCTCCATCTCTTAATGTTGTGTCGAAAATAAATAATCTGTCTGACATAATTTTAATATTTAATTGTTATTTCTTTGTTCTATAATAATATTTATTCAAAAAAAAAACCTTTCGCACATTGGAGTGAGAAAGGTTTGCTCTTTTACAAAAAATACGGCAATAACTCACTCTCCATTAGCTGTTAGCAATAGTGAAATAAGTCGTAGTGATATTGTAATTATAATATTCATCCCTTATGAATTTTAAAATAATCAGATGCAATTCTATTTGCATATTCTGTTTTCAAATGCAGCACAAATTTAGATATATTGTTTCGATTAACAAAATAAAATCACAAAAAAAATACGTTTGATTAATAATCCTATAAATAGCGCCTCTTTTAGTTTGGATTCTTAAGCCATAATTAAGCTTTAATTATCACCATCCGTCTTTGATTTATTAAGTTGCCTTTTCTATGATTTTTTATTTTTTTGTATAAAAACAGTTGTTACCTCTTTATTAACTTTTGTGTTCTTTCCCCGGCTTTTACAATATATATTCCTTCGGGAAGATCTGAAATATCAATGATTGTGGTTTCGTCTGTGGTGGAAGTGCTTCTGACCAAATGTCCTGAGGCATTATATATCTCCACTAACTTACCGTTTACAGTTGCACTGATTGTTATTTTACTACCTGTAAAAGATATTAAATTGCCGGTATCTGCAATACTCTCCTCAATACCTACAAAATCAGTCTCTATTATATTACTGAACTTACTCCACTCTGCAGCACTTTTATAGGATGTCAGACTCCCTTTAGGAACATAAACAGGTATACTGGTAGTAATTAGTCTAAATGCATCTCTCCCAGCAACTGGTGGAGTTGTTGCGAATGAATTGATAGATGTTAAGCCACTGCAACCATAAAATGCCAATCCTCCGACTTTTTTTATTGTGTTGGGAATTGTTATTGAAGTTATACCCTTACAATTGAAAAAAGTATAATCTTTGATGGTCGTAACCAAGTTTGGGATTGCGAATGTAGTTAAACCTTCACAACTTGCAAAGGCATTATCTTCGATAGTCGTTACTGTGTTAGGAATTATTACGGAAGTTAATTTGGGACAACCTGAAAAGGCATTATATCCTATAGTTATAACAGAGTTAGGTATAGTATATGATGTGGATAATCTACCTATTGGATAAGCTATTAGTATTGTTGCAGCTTTATTAAACAATACTCCTGATATATCACAATAGTTTGGATTCTCAGGCATTACAGTAAAAGATGTTATGCCTCTGCATTTGTCAAAAGCCATTGTTTGGATAGTTGTAACCGAGTTGGGTATTGTTACAGATGTTAAACGGACGCAATCGGAAAAAGCCCTATCACAAATAGTTGTAACCGAGTTGGGTATTGTTACAGATGTTAAGCCACTACAATCGAAAAAAGCATAATCACCAATAGTTGTAACTGAATTGGGAATTATTAATGTAGTTAAACCTTCACAACTAGAAAAAACCCTATTGCCGATAGTTGTAATAGAGGTGGGTATTGTTACAGATAGTAATCCACGGCAATATGCAAATGCCTTATCTTCGATAGTTGTAACCGAGTTGGGTATTATTAAAGATGTTAATTTTATGCAATTGTAAAAAGCCCTATTACAAATAGTTGTAACTGAATTTGGAATTGTTAATGTAGTTAGTTCATCGCAATCGCTAAAAGCATCATTTTTGATAGTTGTAACCGAGTTGGGTATTGTTACAGATGTTAAATGGGTGCAATTGGAAAAAGCCCTATCTTTGATCACTTTAACAGGCAGAATTTTTCCATTTATTGTAATACTTGGCAGAATGTTTGCAGAAGTAATACCCCGGGTCTCTCTTCCTACAGATGCGTAAGTATTACCTTCTTCGGAGTTATAAATGAGCTCGTCCTTTGTTACACTTTGTCCCCATACTGTTGCTGTAAACATTAACATGTACAGCAGAACTGCCACTTTGTTAAAAAAATGCAATTTCGCACTCATCTCGCTTAATATTTAGTGATTAACTTGGTTATTAGCCTTTTTAAGGTTATTCTATATTTTATATATGGTATCAACTATACAGAGTAATAAAGATAGTTATAATAACGAATAAGGTACCTCATTACAAAATAAAGGTACCACATAGTATTATTATAATATTTACCCTAAATAGGTTTTCAACTGCTTGCTTCTTGAATTTTGTCTTAATCGGCGTATGGCTTTCTCTTTTATCTGACGGACGCGTTCACGTGTCAGCCCGAATTTATCGCCTATCTCTTCGAGTGTCATCTCCTGACAACCTATCCCGAAGAACATCTTTACAATCTCGCTCTCCCTCTGGGTAAGGGTGGATAAGGCGCGGTCTATCTCCTTAGACAAGGACTCATTCATTAATGGACGATCTGCATTTGGAGAATCATCGTTTATAAGAACGTCTAAGAGGCTGTTATCTTCTCCTTCTACAAATGGGGCATCAACCGATATATGACGACCTGAGACTTTCATAGTATCAGTTATCTTATCTACCGGGATATCAAGCTCTTCAGCAAGTTCTTCCACAGACGGACGACGCTCATTTTCTTGTTCAAAACGAGAAAATGCCTTGCTTATCTTGTTAAGTGAACCTACCTGATTCAATGGAAGACGTACTATACGTGACTGTTCTGCTAAAGCCTGCAATATTGATTGTCTTATCCACCATACGGCATAAGAGATGAATTTGAATCCACGTGTTTCATCAAACTTTTCAGCAGCTTTTATCAGGCCCAAGTTACCTTCGTTTATAAGATCCGGAAGTGAAAGTCCTTGATTTTGGTATTGTTTTGCAACAGAAACAACAAATCTCAAATTTGCACGTGTAAGTTTATCTAATGCTACACGATCTCCTTTGCGTATTCGTCCTGCCAGCTCTACCTCCTCTTCAACAGTTATCAACTCTTCACGTCCAATCTCTTGCAGATATTTATCCAATGAAGCACTTTCCCTGTTTGTTATAGATTTTGTAATCTTTAATTGTCTCATCTTAATAGATTGAATTTGAAGCGCAAATATAGTACATTTTTATGTGATATAAAAATTTATCTGTTACAAAATAGTATATCTGGAATACATCAGCGAATAACAGCACGATTGTTTTTTTTAGTTATCGCAGTGCTATTTTAACTAAATTTATATTCTGCGACAGATTTAAAATGGTTATCAAACTAACGTAGTCAGTACGTATATTGTTGCTTTACCAATTGGTTATTTATACATTATTAGGGATTGTTCCGGATATATATTCCAATTGTAAGGAATCTTTTGCTCATTATAATATTTTCACAAATAAATTAACCGTGCATAAACATAAGTAATAAAGCTAAACCAATTATATGTGTTTTTTAGCAAAAAGCAGATATAAATCTATATCTGCTTTTTGCTAATTTATTTATAAATATTATTCGGCACTAATATCAACTGCATAGTAAGCACTGCGACCGTTTGGATATATTCCGGACATGAACATTACTTTATCACGTGCGTCTGAAGTTAGAATATCGTTGTAAATTCGCTCTATTGTGGATATTGAGTCAACAGTCTCTCCGTTTATATTAAGTATTATAAATCCCTTACGTATACCAGCTAATTGAAACTTACCTGCGTTCACACCTGCAACTTCAACTCCTGCCGATATTCCGTAGGCATTTTTATCCTTAGTACTAAGTTCCTTAAATCCAACTCCTAAAGATGTAAAATCAGATGGTTTTGTTATGCCTGTATCTCCTTGTTGATTTTTCAGTAATACGTCAATATCTTTTTTGTCGCCATTGCGTATTATACTAACTTTTACATTATCTCCAGGATGATGTAAACTTATCTCCTCCTGCAACTTAGAGACTGATTTTATGCCGACGCCATCTATTGCTACAATTATGTCTCCCTTTTTAATACCGGCAGACATTGCTGAGCCTCTATCTACAATATCAGCAACATATACACCCGGAACAAAATCGATGCTGTTTGTTTTTGCCAGTTCGGCGGTCATCTCTTGTATTGATATGCCGAGTAGAGCCCTTTGTACAACTCCATATGCTTTAAGATCGCCAACAATTTTGATAGCGATATTTGATGGTACTGCAAAAGAGTAACCTATATAGTTACCGGTCTGTGAAAGTATCATTGTATTTATACCTACAAGTTCACCGTCAGTATTAACAAGTGCTCCACCGCTATTACCGGGATTAACAGCTGCATCGGTCTGAATATAAGACTCAATAGACATAGATTTCCCAGTTCCTATCGTACGTCCTTTAGCGCTTACTATCCCTGCTGTGACAGTAGATGTAAGCCCCATGGGATTACCAACGGCAAGAACCCATTCGCCTACTCTCAACTTTTCTGAATTTCCGAATTTAAGCATCGGGAGGTCTGTTGCATCTACCTTAAGCAAAGCGAGATCTGTTGCCGGATCACTACCTATAATTTTGGCATTGAATAAACGTTTGTCATTAAGTGTTACTTCAATCTTATCGGCACTCTCAACAACATGGTTATTTGTTATTATATAACCGTCAGTGCTGATTATAACACCTGATCCCATTCCAATCTGTGGTTGCGGGGCAGGTGTATTAGCTCCCCGTCCAAAGAAAAATTCAAAAAACGGATCCTGTAATAATCTTTGCTGCCCAACCTGCTTAGGTGTAACCGTAGACTTAATACTCACTACTGCATTTACACTCATTTCTGCCACTTCAGTAAAATCAATACTCTGTGGAGCTGAATTTAAAACTCTGTCAAAAGGTGGGGTAACGTTAAAATTGCTATCGGCATCCGCCACATTCTCTTTTGTAGAGTGCTCTTTCGTAAACGCATTGGCATTGAAAGAGAACGTTGAACCTACAAATGTAATAACAATAAAACTCAAAATTTTCTTTTTGTAAATATCCATATCTCTTATATCTTTTAGGTTAATAATATGATGAGTATAAAATATGTTTCTATCATAATTTTATTACAAAAAACGGGCAAATCTTATAATTATGTATATTGATTATATATTTTTAATACGTCATATTAATCCATTAACAAGGATTAAGAACTTGTTTAATTTTAGTCGCAAAACAGATGACAAATTTCATCTGTTTTTGATGTCTGACTGCAAAAATTACCGACAAGGAAAAAAGACATACAGGAATACGAAATCTTCACCTCATATTTTTATGGATAAGGAGGTTTAAAGATTATTATTTTTAAGGAAAGTTAGAACGGTAATAATATGTATTTACTGTGAAATGGGTTCGGGTTCTGTCCCTTTTAGTTTTTCTGCAATGAAGTTACCGGTATATGACTCTTTACATAGTGCTACTTCCTCTGGAGTACCTGCACATACAAGATATCCTCCTTTGTCCCCACCGTCAGGGCCAAGATCAATAATATGGTCGGCATATTTTATTACATCCATATTATGCTCTATCACAATAACCGTATGGCCACGTGAGATAAGCGCATCGAAGACCTGTAATAAGCGATGTACATCATGCATGTGCAGTCCAGTAGTAGGTTCGTCAAATACGAATATAGTAGGAGAGAGGGTCTCATTAGATAGAAACGAAGCTAATTTAACCCTCTGGCTCTCACCCCCTGAAAGAGTTGAAGAGGATTGTCCCATTTTAAGGTAACCAAGCCCGACATTCTGCAATGGTTTAAGTCGTTTTACAATGCGTTTTTCAGAGGTACCTTCTTTACTGGAAAAAAATTCCACCGCCTGATTTATAGTCATATCAAGAATGTCGTTTATATTCTTTCCGTTGTATTCTATCTCAAGAACCTCGCTTTTAAAACGTTTTCCGTGACAGCTTTCACATACAAGTGTTATATCTGCCATAAACTGCATCTCTACGGTTATTGTACCGTCACCCTTACACTCTTCACACCGTCCTCCCTCGCTATTAAATGAAAAGTATCCAGCAGAATACCCCATCTGCTTTGCCCCTTGCTGTTCGGCAAACAGACGACGTATTTCATCGAATGCTTTAAGATATGTTGCAGGATTTGAGCGCGATGATTTTCCTATCGGATTCTGATCTACAAATTCAATCCCTTTCATCAGCCCCATATCTCCGGATATCTCTAACATTGCTCCCGGATGGTCAGACTCTTTATCATAGTAACGGCACATTGAACGGTAAAAAATATCACGAACAAGAGAAGATTTACCTGAGCCGCTTACACCCGTCACAACAGTAAGCACATGTAGTGGAAAATCCACGTCTATCCCTTTAAGGTTATTCTGCGCTGCACCTTTTATTCTTATATAGTTATTCCATTTACGGCGATGCAGCGGAAGAGGTATCACATCTTCTCCTGTAAGGTATTTTACCGTATAGCTCGAAGTGTTCTGCTGTAAACCGGATATCTCTCCTTGATATACTACCTCGCCACCAAGGCGACCTGCATCGGGACCTATATCTATTATATAATCGGCAGAACGGATGATCTCTTCATCATGTTCAACAACAATCACCGTATTACCCAAATCCCGCAACTGCCGTAAAACCGTTATTAATCTTCCGGTATCCCGCGAATGCAATCCTATACTCGGTTCATCAAGTATATATAACGAGCCAACAAGACTGCTTCCGAGCGATGTAGCCAAATTTATCCTCTGACTCTCACCGCCTGAAAGGGTGGAGGAGAGGCGATCCAATGCAAGATAGCCCAACCCTACATCCATAAGAAATTGCATGCGACTTTTTATTTCGGACAATAATCTTTTTGCAATTTGTGCGTCTGACGCAGAGAGCTTCAACGTGTCAAAAAACTTTTGCAATTCACTAATCGGCATTATTGTCAGGTCTGCTATGTTTTTATCACCAACTTTTACGTATAGAGCTTCAGGTTTTAGACGTCCGCCCTTACAGTGTGGGCAGACTGTTTTACCACGATAGCGAGACAACATTACACGATATTGTATCTTATACTGATTCTCTTCAACCATACTGAAAAACGCATCTATCCCCAATATGTCATTTTTACCGCGCCATAAGAGCTGTTTCTGTTCTTCAGTGAGTTCATAATACGGTTTATGCACCGGAAAATCATATTCAGCCGCATGTACTATAAAATTATGCTTCCATTCGGTCATTTTATCTCCACGCCAGCATACAACTGCGTCATCATATACCGAAAGGGCTTTATTTGGAATAACGAGGTTCTCATCAATTCCCACAACCTTGCCGTAACCCTCGCAGGTAGGACATGCGCCAATCGGCGAGTTAAAGTTGAACATAAGGTCATTAGGCTCTTCAAACGTTATTCCGTCAATTTCAAAACGTTTTGAAAAGCGATGCATCTCTTCACCTGATTCAGTATAAAAGCGCAAAAGACACTCTCCATTGCTCTCAAAAAAAGCTGTCTCACCTGAATCCGTAAGACGGCTTATGGTATCTTTGCCACAACCAGCTGTCATACGGTCTATAATAAGATATCCACCTTTTATATCCGGTATGGTATCCTTAACAAGTAACTCTTCAATACGGATTATCTCACCGTTAATCTCAATTCGCACATATCCCTCTTTGATTAGAGAATCAAGATATACACGAACCTCATCTCCGGATAATGGCTTGAGCCTCGTCATAAGAATAAATCGTGTACCTTCAGGATAAGACAACATACACTTAACGAGGTCCTCAGCTTGATGCTTTTTTACCTCTTTCCCGGACACAGGGGAAAATGTACGTCCAATACGACCAAATAAAAGGCGTAGATAATCATATATCTCTGTGGATGTACCAACCGTTGATCTGACATTCCGAGTACTTACTTTCTGTTCTATTGCAATTGCCGGCGGTATTCCTTTAATATAGTCACACTCTGGCTTGCTCATGCGTCCCAGAAACTGTCGGGCATAAGATGAAAGACTCTCTACATAACGCCTCTGTCCCTCTGCATAGAGGGTGTCAAAAGCGAGCGAAGTCTTTCCCGAACCTGATACTCCGGTTATGACAATAAGTTTGTCTCGCGGAATCTCTACATCAATATTTTTGAGGTTATTTACACGTGCGCCCTTTATATATATTTTATCGTCTGTCATGTATTTACTGTCGATAGATTAATGGATGCTGTTGTCTCGGCCATGCTCTGAATAGCCACTCTTTTTCGCATTTAGTTTATCTAAGCAAAGATAGCAATTAAAATTTAAACTTAACTATGCAATAAGCCTACAACTAATATTTCATACTATTAGAGTATGCTACTATGCCTTGTTATATAACTTTATCCACCCCGCTGTTCTAACATATTATTTTGTATATTTGCGACTTTCAATAGCAATATTAATTATAAATGAAACATATTTTTACACATAATATATATATTCTTGTTCTGTTAGCCTTTGTAGCAGGCTTTACTTCGTGCAATAACGAGAATTCAGGTTATATAGGCGAAGATATTAAACTGCCTACCGGTAATAAATACTTGAGCGGTGTTTCTGTGGAAAGGCATATTTCCAAAGCAGAGATTATTGCTAATCTGGATAACTACCTGCCTGAATTGAATATAGCCTCTTCCCCTCTTGCGGCTTTTATTAACAAAGACATTGACGTGTCAGTCATTACTTATATAACAAAAGGTGTAGACGGCAAATCAGTAATAGCATCTGGCGTTGTTGCGATACCGGCAGGGGTAACTTCTTACGACCATCTTCTGAGTATCCAACATGGCACTCTTGATATAGAAGAGGCTCCCTCGCACAAACTGTTCTATTATGAGATGGTTCCGGTTATTGGCAACCATATTGTTGTTATGGCAGACTATCTGGGTTATGGTGTTAGCCAGACACCGGATAGGCAACACCCATACCTACACGTAAAATCTACCGGTATTGTGTGTGCCGATATGATCGAAGCCACGCGCGAGTATCTGCATGAAAAAGGGATAAGAGAGATGAACGATAAAATAGATCTGATAGGTTATTCGCAGGGAGGTACTTCCACAATGGCTACTCTGTTTGAAATAGAAGCACGAGGGCAATCTTCACGTATAAGGGAGGTACACGCCGGAGGAGGAGCTTATGATTTGGTAGGGACCATGCAATCGTTTATAAACGGTGGTATGGACGAGTATCCACGGATTGGGTACATCCCTTTTATTATCAGGGGTATTAGCTATGGTGAACAGATTACTTTAAACGATAAAAATATCTATGCTCCCGAATTTATAAAAAATGGATTTACCGTTATGCTCGCTACCAAACCGCTCTCGGAGTGGCACGTGCCAATGGGGAGGAATATTCGTAATGTTATTAACTCCGATTTTTTTGCCCCTCCAACATTCAACAGAAATATTGATGTTTTAAAGTTGATATCAGCCCTTAATAAAAATTCCCTGACAAACTATAATACCCCGGCAACACCGGTTAACCTTTATCACAGCCGTCTCGATGACTTTGTACCTTATAGCAACGCTGTCGCTGCTAATAAAAAATGGAGCAACTCTACGCTGATAGATCTCACAATGAAGGGGCACTCTGCTGCAGGAATAGAGTTTATTCTTCGTTACATGCAACTATGGAGCTTAGTGCAAGATCTGATAAAAAATACACAAACCAATTAATTTGCAATAAATAAGAATTAAATTTTGGATATGTGTCAGACTTTTACTATATTTGTTCCGTTCAGGCAACTATAATAGTTGGTTTAATTCTTATTGACAAACTTTATTTAGGTCTATTTAAAAAAAACATTACAATAGTTCCGTTGTTATATTTTATGTCAAACATTAACACTACAAAATTATGAAAGCATTATCATTAATCACAGCATTTATCGGAGGTGCCGCTGCAGGTGCCGCAATAGGTTTGTTATTTGCTCCGGCAAAAGGGTCAGACACTCGCGCATGCGTTGCAGATTTCATGAGAAAACACGGTGTAAATCTCAATCACGAACAGATTGACGAACTTACATCAAAGATAGAAAGCAAAATAAAAGGCTGCAAAGAAGACGTATAAAATGAAGGATGGCAATATATCCGGAGAAGGTGTGTCGGAAGAGATAAAAGAGTATCTCCATCTTCGTAAAGAGTTGCTCACAATGGAAGTAACGGTTAAAACAACACGTTTTGCCGCTGCTTTCATTCTGTTGCTTTCAGGATTGATAGTAGTTATGGGGACACTCCTATTCATGATGCTTGCCGCAGTATCCGCTTTAGAGCCGTACACTGGGCGATCAATGGCATTTATAATAGGAGGAGGATCATACACAGCAGTATGGATTCTGATATTTATATTCAGAAATACACTTATAGTAAATCCATTGGCACGCTTTATATACAAAGTAATAAAAACATAAGAGATATCATGGAAAACATAACTCTGAAATCTCTTGAAGAGAAGAGAAACACACTACGGAAGGAAGTCAACGAAAGCCAGCGATCATTAATTGCAAAATTCAACGGGTTGATTCCTGATGAAATAAAAAATCCTTTTGGAGAACTATTTTCAAAAGCCACATTGATTGTAACCTTTATAGAGGGATTCAAATGGGGACGCAACATTGTAAAATTATTTTCAAAAATTAAATAAGAAAAAAGGTAATTACTGAACACAACTTTAAAAACCTCTTTAATTTCATTTTACTCCTTTCATAACCATATTTAATTATCTACGCAAAGAATAATTTGGTAAAATTATTTCATGCCCTACTGCTAAAAACTATTACCCTTCATTAATAATCACTACAAAAGAAAATAGGGGTAGTTTCTTAATATCATTTAAGACATCACATATAAATAAATTTAATACCTTTGTGCCGGTTAAAAAAAACAGGCATAAATTATATTTACGCCAAAATGCAAATCAATAATAATGAGGAAATTAGCAACAATACTATCAATCTTTCTTGCATGTTGCATTGCTACTGATACTATGGCACAAAGGATAGACTACAAAGCAACTACATATAGGTTGTTCATTGACGGGAAAGTGAGACAATGGGGAGTTATAATAGATAAAATGGAAAATGACCCGGAAAAACAGAGCGACATATCCAAAATAGAACTTTTGGGTTACTACTACGGATATATAGGACATCTGTTAGATATTAAAAATAAAGATGCCGCCACGATTGAAATAAAAAAGGCACAAAAACTCATAACAGGATTATCCGCAAAATATCCACACAACACATTACTTATGGGGTATAGCGCAAATATAACAGGCTACCAAATAGCAATTGCGCCACTTAAAGCTACAACATTAGCAAGGGGAATGATGCACAATACAAGAAATGCCATAGCCAAATCGCCAAATGATCCCGTAATCAACATACTTACAGCAAATATTTTCTTTTATATGCCCAATATGTTTGGTGGAGATTCCAATATGGCTTTAAAGCAATATTATAAAGCGCTTAATATGTTTGAGGAAAATGAAACATTACGGAAAGACAATTGGATGTATCTACAACTACTTGTAACGACAGGAATAGTAGAAGAAAAGCAGGGTAATTATGAGAATGCAAAGAAACTCTATCTTAAGATATTAAATATCTACCCTGACTATTCACAAATAAGAGATAACCGTTACCCTAACCTCCTTAAAAAGATGGCGAGTTAAGTCATTAATGACCACATAAAATAGATAGTAATTTTAAACAGTCTTGATTATGAGTGGATATATAGAAACAGAACTATATATAGCACCGCACAATCCCGATGCAGCAGATATTCTATCAGCAATCTTAGCCGATAGTGGTTATGAATCTTTTATTGAGACAGAAAACGGGATAAAATGCTATATACAAAAGAGCATGTATTCTGATTGGAATGTAAAAGAGGCAATAAAATCTCTCCCTATAAAAGGATGTACAGTTACCTACAATAATATATTTATCAAAGACGAAGATTGGAACAGTCGGTGGGTTGAAGAGAACTTTACCCCTATATCCATAGGCAAAGAGTGCATAATACACTCTCCTAAGCACATAATAGATGAATATGCTAAACATGAGATTCTTATAGCCCCAAAAATGGCTTTCGGAAGTGGTCATCATCAAACAACTATCATGATGGCAGAATGGGTTCTCAGCGAAAATATTCAAAATAAAACAGTTCTCGACATGGGGTGCGGAACAGGCATACTTGCCATACTTGCATCAAAATGTGGCGCAGCAAAAGTAACAGCAATAGATATTGACGAACGTGCCTATAAAAATGCAATAGAAAATACAAGGCTCAACCATATCAGCAACATATATCTGCGCCATGGGGGAGCCGAAGCAATAGAATCAAATAAATTCGATATAATTCTGGCCAATATAAACCGAAACATTCTCATTTCAGATATGGAAATCTATTCAGAGGCAGTAAATCCCGGAGGAGTACTTTACGTGAGCGGATTTTATGAAAGCGATATTAATATACTATCAGCGGCAGCCTCAAATACGGGATTCGCAAAAGCAAAGACAAAAACCGATGGAGAATGGGCATCAGTAAAATACATAAAGGCCACACACTAAAACAAAATTAATTTAATCACCTGTCCAAGACAGATGAGCACCAAATGCCCCTATTTTGTAAAAATTACAGTCGATATAAATTAACGATCTTTCTTAAATACATTTTACTCTGTAAACAGACAGCCATTTTGTATTTATTTTAGTATCTTCGCACTCTCAAAACGTATATCTGTATGCAAGAGAAAGAGCAAAAAGGGAGAAACGCCATATTATTGATGCATTGCCCAGACCAACCGGGTATTTTGGCGGTAATGACTGATTTTATCAATGTAAACGGTGGCAATATCCTATACTTAGACCAGTATGTAGACAGGGACAATAAAATATTTTTTATGCGTCTAGAGTGGGACCTTGAGCACTTTATAATTCCACAAAACAAAATAGAGGACTATTTTGAGACACTATATGGGCAGAAATACAATATGGATTTTAAGTTGTATTTCAGTGGACAAAAACCCAAAATGGCTATATTTGTATCTAAAATGTCACACTGCCTCTATGATCTTCTGGCACGTTACACCGCAGGAGAATGGGATGTGGACATACCGCTAATAATAAGCAACCATCCAGATATGGAAAGCGTGGCAAAAAGATTTGATATAGACTTTGCCCTATTTCAGATAAACAAAGACAACAAAGCAGAGCAAGAGAAAGCAGAACTTAAACTACTGAAAGAAAATGGGATAACATTTATTGTCCTTGCGCGTTATATGCAGGTCATCTCTGAAGACTTCATACGAGAGTACCCTAACAAAATTATAAATATTCACCACTCATTTCTACCTGCCTTTGTTGGCGCAAAACCATATCATGCAGCTTTTGAGCGCGGAGTAAAACTCATTGGAGCAACTAGCCACTACGTAACAAGCGATCTTGATGCAGGTCCAATTATAGGGCAGGATATAGTACGTATCTCACATAAAGATACAATAGAGAATATTATCCATAAAGGGCGCGATTTGGAAAAAATTGTTCTTTCAAGAGCAGTAGAAAAGCATATCGAACGCAAAATTCTCGTTTATAAGAATAAATCAATCGTATTCAATTAAGTAATGTTTAAACAATTATTTTTCATTACATAAATGAAAGTTGCGATTATAAAATATAATGCAGGAAATATATTTTCAGTATATTGCGCAATGAAACGCGTTGGAGTAGAAGCTGTAATTACTGACGATAAAGAGACAATAATGTCGGCCGATAAAGTTATTTTTCCGGGAGTTGGAGAAGCCGGCACAACAATGCGCCATCTACATAAAGAGGGTTTAGATAGGCTTATAAAGGACTTACGACAGCCTGTTCTTGGAATTTGTATCGGTATGCAGTTAATGTGTCGCCATTCAGAAGAAGGTAATACTGATTGTCTCGGCATTTTTGATTCGGACGTAAAAAAATTCGTTCCACACCGTCACAGCGACAAAGTTCCGCACATGGGATGGAATAACATATACGATACCGATAAAAGTATATTCGGTATATCATTGAACAGAAAATTCGTTTATTTTGTACATAGCTACTATGTTCCAGTATGCGAATTAACAGCAGCAAAAGCTGATTATATACAGCCTTTCAGTGCCGCACTAAAAAAAGACAACTTTTACGCCACCCAGTTTCATATAGAGAAAAGTGGCAGTGTAGGAGAAGAGATATTAAACAATTTTCTAAAACTCTGAAAAAATTATTATTATAACTGATGATTGAGCTTATCCCTGCAATAGACATAATAGATGGTAAATGCGTAAGGCTTACACAAGGAGATTACGCACAAAAGACAATATATTCGTCTAAACCAGATGAGATTGCAAAGATGTTTGAAGCCAGCGGAATGAAGCGCATTCACATAGTAGACCTTGATGGAGCCAGAAGCAAACATATAGTAAACTATAAAATAGTTGAGAAAATAGCCGCAAAAACGTCACTTATAATAGATTTCGGAGGCGGACTTAAAAGCGATGAAGACCTTAAAATAGCCTTTGAAAGCGGAGCATCTATGATAACAGGAGGAAGCATCGCTGTAAAAGACCGTAAAAAATTTATTTCGTGGATAGAACGTTACGGTAAAGATAAAATAATTCTCGGAGCCGATGTAAAAGAGAATAAAATAGCAGTAAATGGTTGGGAGGAGAGTTCAGATATTGAACTCATTCCATTTATTGAGAACTACATGAAAGAGGGAATAAGTAAAGTCATAACCACAGATATAAGTAAAGACGGTATGCTTGCCGGGACATCAGTGGAAATGTACACCGAAATGATTGAAAAATTACCGGAAATATATGTAATAGCGAGTGGGGGAGTATCCTCATTAAATGACATAAAGACACTTGCGGCAAAAGGAATTCCTGCCGTAATTTTCGGCAAAGCAATATACGAAGGTAAAATAACAATGGCAGAACTCGAAAAATATATAATAGTAAACGAATAATATATGCTGGCAAAAAGGATAATACCATGTTTGGATGTAAAAGACGGGAAAACAGTCAAAGGTGTTAATTTCGTAAACTTCAGAGATGCAGGAGATCCTGTGGAACTCGGCAAACAGTACAGTGAACAAGGTGCAGATGAGCTTGTATTTCTTGACATAACCGCATCATACGAAGGACGTCGCACATTTACCGATGTTGTAAAACGGGTAGCAGAAAATGTAAATATCCCCTTCACCGTAGGTGGTGGCATAACAGAGCTTGCCGATGTAGACAGACTATTAAGCGCCGGAGCAGATAAAGTTTCGATAAATTCGCTTGCACTTAAACGCCCAGACATAATAAATGAAATCTCAAAGCATTTCGGATCACAGGTATGTGTTGTAGCAATAGATGCAAATTTTGAAAATGATATCTGGAAATGCTATATAAACGGAGGTCACATACCTACCGATATGGAATTATTCTCGTGGGCAAAAGAGGCCGAAGATCGCGGAGCAGGAGAAATTCTGTTTACAAGTATGACGCATGACGGCATGAAAATAGGTTACCCCAATAAAGCCTTACGCACCCTAAGCGATACGCTAAATATACCTGTTATCGCATCAGGAGGCGCAGGTAAGTTAGAAGATTTCAAAGATGCCTTTGAAATAGGGCATGCCGATGCAGCACTTGCCGCAAGTGTCTTCCACTTCGGAGAGATAAAGATACAAGAACTTAAAGAGTATCTTGCTAAAGAAAATATATGTGTAAGAAGATAAAAAACAGAGAATAATATGAATTTAGATTTTGACAAGATGGGTGGTCTTATACCAGCTATAATACAAGATAAATGTACAGGGAAAGTCCTGATGCTCGGTTTTATGAACGAAGAAGCATTAGAGAAAACCCGTAAGACAGGAAAAGTGACATTTTTCAGCCGTACAAAAAACAGACTCTGGACAAAAGGCGAAACAAGTGGTAACTTCATGAATGTAAATACCATTATTACGGACTGCGATAATGATACTCTACTGATAAAGGTTACTCCAGTAGGACCTGTATGCCATACAGGAAACGATACTTGCTTTGAAGAAAAGAATGAAACAGATCTGTTTTTTCTATCATACTTACAAGATTTCATCGAACGTCGCAAAAATGAGATGCCAGAAGGATCATATACCACCTCACTATTTAAAAAAGGCATCAACAGGATGGCACAGAAAGTAGGCGAGGAGGGTGTTGAAACCGTTATTGAGGCAACTAATGGTACAGATGAAGGTTTGATATATGAAGCGTCAGATCTTATATATCACCTCATAGTTCTCCTTACAGCAAAAGGGCACAGAATAGAAGAGCTCGCCAGTGAGCTAAAAAAACGGCACAAAGAATAATAAAAAGAGACAATATGGAAGAGAATCTGTTAATACATTATTCCGGTGTAGAAGTAGACCGCAAAGAGTTTACAGTTCTCCGTGACGTGAATTTTAAGCTGTATACCGGCGAGTTCATATACTTTATAGGACGGGTTGGAAGTGGAAAGAGCAGTCTACTTAAGACATTCTATGCAGAGATACCGATAACAATTGGAGAAGCCACAGTTATGGAATATGATATGCTTTCGCTACGCAAACGCGATATTCCGATGCTAAGGCGAAAAATAGGTATCGTATTTCAAGATTTTCAGTTGCTTATCGATCGTCCGGTGAGGGAAAACCTCGAATTCGTACTCAAAGCAACCGGATGGAAAGATAAAAACGATATAGAGGACCGCGTAGCAGACGTACTTTCACAGGTAGGGATGCAAAATAAAGCATACAAAATGCCTCACGAACTTTCAGGTGGTGAACAACAACGCGTAGTAATTGCACGGGCATTGCTTAACTCACCTAAAATAATTCTTGCCGATGAACCCACCGGAAACCTCGATCCTCAAACCGGCAACCAAATTGCAGAACTTCTGCATAATATCTGCCAGACAGGAACTTCAGTTATAATGACAACACACAACCATAATATAATACACGATTACCCCGGACGCGTTATAAAATTTGAAGATAAGCATCTAAACGAAGCATTTTTTGTAAATAAAAACGAATAAATATATAAAGAGCCCGACTTAGTTTATTAAGATTGATATAAATATCCGGCTCAACAAATAAAATTTAACTCTAACTTAAAAAAGGAAATAAATAACGTATGAAAGTCTTAAAGTTCGGTGGAACATCCGTAGGTTCCGCACAGCGCATGAAAGATGTCGCAAAGCTTATATGCGACGGTCAGCAAAAGATAGTTGTTCTCTCTGCAATGTCAGGAACAACTAATACATTGGTAGAAATATCAGATTATCTTTACAAGAAAAATCCCGAAGGAGCTAACGAGATCATAAATAAATTAAATAATAAATATACACAGGTCATTGAAGACCTTTTTTCAACAGAAGAATATAAGAGCAATGCCAAAGAGACACTTAAGCTCAATTTCGATCTGATGCGCTCTCTGACAAAATCTCTATTTACCATATTTGAAGAGAAAGTAATACTTGCTCAAGGAGAGCTAATGTCAACCGCACTTGTAAACATGTACCTTAACGAAACAGGTGTTAAATCTATTCTCATTCCGGCATTAGATTATATGCGTATAGATAAAAACGGAGAGCCTGACACACAATATCTAAAAGATCATCTCCCAAAAATTCTGGCAATAAATCCAGATGCACCTATATACATAACCCAAGGATTTATATGTCGCAATCCGTACGGAGAGATTGATAATCTTAAACGTGGTGGCAGCGATTACTCAGCATCATTGATAGGAGGAGCTATTCATGTTGATGAAATTCAGATATGGACAGATATAGATGGAATGCACAACAACGATCCACGTTTTGTTGAAGGGACAAAACCCGTCCGTGAACTTCTGTTTGAAGAAGCAGCCGAGTTGGCATACTTCGGAGCAAAAATATTACACCCTACTTGTATTCTACCAGCCAAAACAAACAACATTCCGGTACGTCTATTAAATACAATGGAACCTAATGCTCCAGGTACTACCATATATAATAAGTCCGAAGGGGGAAAGATAAAAGCCGTAGCAGCCAAAGAGGGTATTACGGCAATAAAAATAAAATCAGGACGCATGCTACTCGCATACGGATTCCTACGGAAAGTATTTGAAATATTTGAAGGATACCGTACTCCAATAGATATGGTTACCACATCAGAAGTAGGTGTATCTGTTACAATAGACAATACAAAATATCTTAATGAGATTATCGATGATTTGAAAAAATTTGGCACGGTAACCGTCGATGATGATATGGTAATAATCTGTGTTGTAGGTGATTTGGAGTGGAAAAATGTAGGCTTTGAGACAAAAGCCATGGAAGCAATGAAAGATATTCCAGTTCGCATGGTCTCTTATGGCGGAAGTAACTATAACATATCAATGCTAATAAAAGCAGAGGACAAGAAAAAAGCACTCATATCGTTAAGCAAACATCTGTTTTAAATATACACTACCAAAATAGAATGAATACTGATTTTCCGGTAAAAAGTTTCAAGAATATAGAGACTCCGTTTTATTACTACAACACGGAGTTGCTAAAAAAGACCCTATCCGTAATTTCAGATGAAATATCTAATCAAGATAATTATCATCTCCATTACGCAATAAAAGCAAATGCCAATCCGCGCATACTAAGCATAATAAGGGAACACGGATTCGGTGCCGATTGTGTCAGCGGTGGAGAGATAGAGGCTTCGCTTATGGCTGGTTTTAACCCATTCGACATTGTTTTTGCCGGAGTAGGGAAGAGTGACCGTGAAATAGCACTTGCTTTAGAGGCAGGGATAAGTTGCTTTAATGCAGAATCAATACCCGAATTGGAGAATATAAACCGATTGGCAGAAATACAATCTAAAACGGCTTCAGTTGCACTCAGAATAAATCCAAATGTAGATGCCCATACACACAGCTATATTACAACCGGATTGAGTGAAAACAAATTTGGTATAGATATGTCGCTTATGGATAAAGTCCTTGATCGATTAGTAGAGCTAAAGAATATAAAACTCACAGGATTACATTTTCACATTGGGTCACAGATAACCGATATGGATGCATTTCGCAGCCTTTCATTAAGAATAAACGATATACAGGAATTTTTCTGTCATAGAATGATTATTGTTGACAACATTAACGTAGGTGGTGGGTTAGGAGTAGACTATCAGGATCCGGACAAAAATTCTATCCCAGATTTCCATAGCTATTTCAATATCTTCAGGAAACACCTTATATTAAAACCAAAACAGCATCTTCATTTTGAACTCGGGCGTGCTGTTGTATGCCAATGCGGTTCTCTTATATCACGAGTCTTGTATGTAAAAGAGGGTGTAAACAAAAAGTTTGTGATTCTTGATGCAGGTATGACAGAACTTGTACGCCCGGCGTTGTATCAGGCATACCATAAAATTGAGAATATATCATCAAATGCCCCGACAGAAACATATGACATTGTTGGTCCGATATGTGAATCATCCGACTGTTTTGGCAAAGCAGTAGAGATAAACGGAACATCACGCGGAGATATTTATGCACTACGTTCAGCCGGAGCTTATGGAGAAATAATGGCTTCAGGGTATAACTGCCGACCACTTCCAAAATCATACTTTTCAGATACTTTATAAAAAAGTAAGTGAAAAAAAAGACAAAGCCGGTAGATCCAAAAATATATCTACCGGCTTTTCCATATTATTCAAATTTTATTGTCTCCGCCGGTCTTATACGTGTTACTAAATATGTAGGTATGATAACCATAAGCAGAGATATGATAAGGCTACCAATATTAAGTGGTATAATCCACCAATTAAGCTCAATAGGAACAGCAGGAATATAATATATAGCAGGATCTAATTTAAGAATTTTAAAATGGCTTTGTAATAAACATATAGCGAGTCCTATAATATTGCCCAACAGTAACCCTTTTATTATAAGAAAAGATGAGAGATATAGAAATATCTTACGGATAGATATATTATCAGATCCGAGGGCCTTAAGCGTACCTATCATTGAAGTACGTTCAAGTATTATAATAAGTATTCCTGAAACTATCGTAAATCCGGCAACAACTGACATTAGAATAATAATTATCCATACATTCATATCAAGCAGATCAAGCCAGTTAAAAAGCTGTGGACTCATGTCATAAATAGACTTCACAAAATAAGTAACTCCATAACAATCCTGCTTGCCCAACAGATCATAATACAAATTTCCGGTAAAAACCTTTACATCCTGAAAATTATTTAATTTAATCTCAAGCGATGTGTACTGATCTTGATCCCATGAATTAACGCCCTGTACTAAACGAAGATCTCCAACAATATATAGTTCATCATAATCTGTAAAATTAGTGCTGTATATTCCGGCGACCTTTAATTTACGAACCTTTATATTTTCTGATTTTATAAAATAACACAATATTCCGCTCCCTACGCCAAGGCGCATTTTATTCGCAATTTGTCTTGATATAAGAACCTCTTCGCTTGTCCGTTCACCGGATATATCAGGAAATTTACCCTCAGATAAAGAAGCTTCAAAAAAGCTCCTGTCATATCCCTTGTCTACACCCTTAAGTATAACTCCTACAAAATCTGAATCGCTTTTAAGTACGCCGGACTGAATAGCAGTACGTTGAATATATTTTACAGAAGAATCGGCGACAATAGTTTTACAGATACTATCGTTTACAGAAATTGGAACAGCATTTAAATAAGAGTTCTCATTAATCCCGGAAATCTGTATATGTGAACCAAACCCTATTGCCTTTCCTGCAACTTCATGTTTAAAACCAATAACAATTGCAACGGCAATAATCATTACTGCCATTCCTAAGGCAATACCCCATGTCGCAATTTTAACAGCAGGTGACGGACGCTTTTTATCGTTACGACCGTTAAAATGTATCTTTCGCGCTATAAAAAGCTCAAACTTCATATTTTTCTCCCTGGATAAGCTTCAAGTGCTTTCTCCAAAACAAATATTGCTTTTGCCAAATCCTCACGATTCAGCACATACGCAAGACGGACTTCATTGGTTCCTAAACCCGGTGTAGTATAAAATCCTGAACCAGGTGCCATAAACACTGTCTGCCCCTCATACTGGAAATCTTTAAGACACCATGAACAAAATTTATCGGCATCATCAACCGGCAATCTTGCCATAGTATAAAATGCTCCCATTGGGATAGGTGTATAACATCCGGGTATGCGATTTATCCCATCGATCAAAAAATTACGACGTTCTACATACTCATCATAAGTGTCTTTAAGATACTCATGCGATGCATCTATCGAAGCCTCTGCGACAATCTGTCCCAATAGTGGAGGGCTTAACCGCGCTTGACAGAATTTCATTACATTAGTACGCAACTCTTTATTTTTAGTTATAAGAGCCCCAATCCTTATGCCACACTCGCTATAACGTTTTGAAACAGAATCAATCAAGACGACATTATTTTCTATCCCATCCAAATGAAAAGCCGAAACATAAGGAACATTCGTATAGCAGAACTCGCGATAAACTTCGTCAGAAAACAGAAAAATATCATACTTCTTCACTATATCCCTTAAAAGATTCATCTCATCGGGAGTATAAAGATATCCGGTAGGATTATTAGGATTGCAAATAAGTATTCCTCTTGTACGCGGTGTAATAAGAGCCTCAAAACGGTCAATCGACGGCAAAGCAAATCCATCCTCTATTGTAGATGGAATAGTCTTTATCACCGCTCCGGCAGAAATTGCAAATGCCATATAGTTAGCATAAGCCGGCTCTGGCACTATTATCTCATCACCCGGATCAAGACAAGCCATAAAAGCGAATAACACAGCCTCTGAACCACCTGTTGTTATTATTATATCATCAGCAGATATAGATATATTAAATTTTGAATAATATGTAACAAGTTTTTCACGAAGGGAGAGACATCCCTCACTCGGACTATATTCCAATATCTTACGGTCAATATTCCTTATAGCATTGAGACCCTCCTCGGGTGTATGAATATCAGGCTGACCTATATTTAGGTGATAAACCTTTACACCTCTTTTTTTTGCTTCATTAGCCAAAGGCACAAGCTTTCTTATAGGAGAAGCAGGCATTACTTCACCTCTGTTTGATATTTGTGGCATTAAATATTATATCGATATTAAATTCCCACAAATTTAGAAATCTTTACTCTATAATGCAAACAAATAGATAATTTATTACCATTTTATTACTATCTTCGCAGGGTTAACTCAGATATGAATAATCTAAAGTGGAGGAGATACCAATAACCAACTTAATTTCGTCTGAAAATTATCATTAAGTATATTGATGGACAAAAGAGGTATAATATCAACATTCTCGCTTTTGATAGCTCCAAAACGTTGTTGGAAAAGTCTCATCTCTTCAACAGCAGGCAAAGAAGCCATACTTACGCGTACACTTTTCCCGTTAGCAGGGATAGCCGCATTAGTGACTATCATCCTAAACCTGCACTTTACTGCCATGCGTTCCGACTCAGGGCTTGAAAACGCAATACGTATGGCCGCTGTAACATTTATCCAGTTTTTCGCATCATATTATATAACGGCATATATAGCAGTAAAAATTTTCGGTAAACATGTTAAGAACTCATTATGTGAGATATATGTAAGCTACCTTACATCTGTAACAATTATATTCTATATAGCAGAGTCAGTTTTTCCTGATTATACAACTTATATTGCAGCACTCTCGTTATACGTAGTATATATTGCATGGATTGGTGGAAGATACTATCTAAATATTGATGACAACAGCGTTAACAACAGATTTGTTGCATCAATATCTATTATGGTATTAATCTTACCGGCCATTATAGCCATTATATTAAGAATCATATTACCAAAATGAAGGCTTCACAGATAAATATAAAAAATAAACGCGCAACCTTCGATTACGAACTGCTTGACAGATATACGGCAGGAATAGTACTCACAGGTACAGAAATAAAATCTATCAGACTTGGCAAGGCCGGACTTTCTGATACATATTGTTATTTCGCTAATGGAGAAATGTGGGTAAAGAATATGTATATTGCTGAATATTTCTACGGTACATATAATAATCACTCATCTAGGCGTGACCGCAAATTGCTACTTACAAAAAAAGAATTACACAAAATAGGACGTTCAGACAAAGAGTCTGGATTTTCTATAATCCCCACAAGATTATTTGTAGATGAAAAAGGCAGAGCTAAATTAGACATAGCCATTGCAAGAGGTAAAAAGTCGTACGATAAGCGCGAAGCAATAAAAGAGCGCGAAGATAAAAGAACAATAGACAGGATGTTTAAAAAATAGCTTTCCTGCAAACTAAAATAACGTTATCATTCGAAGCACATTTCGTAGCAAAAAGATAAACATCCCCACCGCTACTTATCTTAAGTTTAGTACGCAATGTCTCGGCGTTAATAGGAAAGTTACGGACAGTTATGTTTGCAAATGGGTATAACTTTCTGATATTGCCAATATTGCTGCTTCTGAAAGGGATAATATCCTCAATAGTAAATTTTCTTCCCATAAAATTTGCCATATATTCAGTAGATGTATATAAATGGCTGTTTTTGTGTAGTTTAAATAGGTTGTATCGTGCGGCAATAGATTTAAATGCTCCAGCTTTAAGTATCGGTGCAGAAGGTTCATAAAGATAGGATAGGGGAGTGGATATTTGAGCATCCGACATAAAACGCTCATCATTAAGATGAAACTCAAAAACAGAACATCCCTCAGAATATATATCTGCACATTTTATCAATGGGTTTTCTCCGCAGCACATTTTATTAAGTTTGAACAATAGCTCTTTACATTCATTCTTTACCGAAATTACGTGAATCTCACAAACATAGCCAAGTTCACTAATTGCCTGCAATATATCTACCATAGGTGAAGATTTTATCCACACATCATTGGATAATGTAAATAAATTTGGTATTAGTTTCAAAACATCTGGTTCACAATCGGCAAATGCAAACAGACGTCTGTCAGACTCACCACGTCTTGCCGGATCAATATAAAAAGCATCAAATGACTCTGTGATATTATTTATAAACTCCTCACTAAACGTGAAAATATTAATAACAAATTCCTATACATATTGGTTTGATCCCAATACTTGCCCCTAGTCATAATCACGCTGATCGATAGCGTTACTTTTGGCCGGTATCACGACTTGACTATTTAACTTATT
>JAVVOY010000001.1:0-116033 GCA_036656055.1 Bacteroidales bacterium | reverse complement strand
AAAACAGACGCACAAAGGCCATCGCAAAAATCAACCGGTAAAGAGTTTCCGTGGCCAGACGAAACTAAATAGGAGTATAAAGAATATCAAGATATAAATTTCACAACTTCATGATTTATCATTATTTTGCGCATGTACAATAACTTTTTTTTTACTCTGGGCGGTATTGCGGCTCTTGTTATTTGCAATGGATGTGCAAAGAAAGATGAGAAAAAGCCCCTTAATATAGTTTATATCATGACCGACGATCACACGCGTCAGGCCATGGGTTGCTACGGCAGTAGATATGCAGATACACCTAACCTCGACCGCATTGCCGAAGAAGGAGTTCTTTTCACAAATAGTTATGTAGCAAATTCGCTCAGCGGTCCCAGCCGAGCCTGTATACTAACGGGAAAACACAGCCATATAAACGGATTTACCGATAATACAAAGAGTTTTGACGGCTCGCAGCAGACATTTCCTAAACTGTTGCAAAAAGCAGGCTATCAGACGGCCATAATTGGCAAATGGCATCTTCACACAATACCAACGGGATTTGATTACTGGGATGTTTTGATAGGACAGGGCGATTACTATAATCCCGACTTTATAACAATGGGAGACACCATTAAGAATGAAGGATATGTTACCAATATAATAACCGATAAGAGCATAGAGTGGTTAGAAAACAGACGTAATAAGGAGAAACCATTCTGCCTTATGATACATCACAAGGCGGCACACCGTAACTGGATGGCTGATACGTGCAACCTAAACGATTACGAAGAGACTGTTTTTCCACTACCCGTAAATTTCTATGATGACTACTCTGAGCGCAAAGCCTCCGCGTTACAGGAGATGGATATACGGACTGATGATATGGATCTACTATACGACCTTAAGATGTATCGCCCCGGAGACGAAAGTCGCCTACGCAGAAATTACATATCGGACGATGGCAAATCAGGGTATTATGGCGGAATGAACGACGCCCAGAAAAAAGTATGGGATGCTCACTACAACCCTATAATAGAAAAATTCTTCGCTTCAAGTCTGAAAGGGAATGAGCTGATAGAGTGGAAATATCAGCGTTATATGCGAGATTACATGAAGACCGTAAAATCTTTGGATAATAATATAGGGCGACTTCTGGATTATTTAGAAAAAAACGGATTGCTTGAAAACACTCTTATTGTTTACACCTCTGACCAAGGTTTTTATATGGGAGAACATGGATGGTTCGATAAAAGATTCATGTATGATGAATCATTCAGCACACCGCTTATTATGCGTCTGCCAAAAACTTTTGAGCGACGCGGCAAAGTTACAGAACTTGTACAGAATATAGATTATGCTCCAACATTGCTTGATATTGCCGGAGCAGAAATTCCAACAGATATACAGGGCACATCACTAATGCCACTACTTAAAGGCGAAAGACCTCAAAACTGGCGTAAAGCTCTGTACTATCATTATTATGAATATCCGGCAGAACACGCCGTACGTAAACACTACGGAATATACGATGGACGTTATAAACTTATACATTTCTACGGTAACGACATTGACGAATGGGAACTTTTTGATCTTAAAAATGACCCACACGAGATGTATAACATATACAGTCATACAAAAGAGAGGGATATTATAAAGCATCTTAAAACAGAGCTGAAAAAATTGCAAATACAATATAAAGACACAATACTCAATAGATTTCCGCTGTAAATAATAAAATCACACAGTTTATATTACTTATAATGTTTGCATTATCTGCAAATGCAGCCTAATTCAGTTGTGTATATAAAGTCGGCAATACGTTCGCATATCCATATGCACAATGGAAATTAGTATTCACAATCCTCAGTTTTTTACTTCTGACACCTTTGGCTTTAAAAATCTATTTGTTAAGTATCTACGGACAGGCATATCGTACCATTTTAGACAAATATATGCCAAAATAACACTTCCCACAACAACAGCTACCGCACCGGGCAATGATTCATAAAATGTAAGTTTATCATTCTTTACCCAAGCATAATACAAGTAAATAAAAGGATAGTGTACCATATACAAAGGATAAGATATATTGCCAAGAAAATTGCATATTCGACGCGTATATTTGTCGGTAGTCTTTCCTGAAGCACCAAGAAAGACAAGAAGCGGAAAAAACACGGCAAAGCATATAGTATCATACAAACCGTTCATCCATAAATGTTCTGCTCCACCTATACGTGGTACGGACAAGAGAGCAACAATAGATAAACCACATATCCAAAAAGCCCCCTTTACATTAGCCGGTTTAAAAATACGGATAAGAAGTAATCCGGCAGAAAAAGAGAATAGCACACGTAAAAATCCTGCCGTAAACTCTATCACTGTCAGTGAAAATCCGGCACATATATCGCCGTACGGACCAAATATGGCAAATACAGCCAGACCACATCCTGCAACAAAAACTAACAATGCAAGTACTTTTGTAGAAAGTCTCCTAATGAACAGCGCATATAGAAGATTACCAATATACTCAAAAAATAACGACCAACTTGGACCATTTAAAGGATACATTTCGCCCAAACCTCTAACTTCTGTTCCAATTGTAGCCGGAATCAATAGTGCATTAATAAATGTGGCTGCAAATAGAGCCATTATAGTAACCTTAGATACATCCCATACTGAACACCCTTGAAAATAGAACATGATTGCCCCTATAATAGCACCCATAACAACCATCGGATGCAGTCGTATAATTCTGCGTTTGAGGAAATCTTTCGTTTTCATTGCACCCCATCTATCATCATAAGCATAGCCAACAACGAATCCTGACAATATAAAGAAAAAATCTACTGCCAAATAACCATGATTGATCCTTTGATCTAAATGACTGGTTGCATAAGCTTCAAATATGTGGAACCATACAACTGTGATAGCCGCTACTCCTCGCAACCCATCAAGAATATTGTAATGCGGTTTTGTATCAGAAAAAGCAGCTGTTGAAATTTGCATATTTTGCATAAAGTAATTTAGATTATTAATCTTTTGATTTTTACAAGAAAGGTCAAAGATAAAAAAAATAATCTTTGCCGGTAATAAGAATTTACTGTTTATACAAAATTTTTGACACTGCTAATTTAAACAGCATAATATTTAGATACGTAAATTAATTACATATTTACGTATTCTGATTTTAAAAAAAAATTAATTTGTCTCTTTCATACATCTATTTTACTACCTTAGCAGCAGTTATTTTAATCCACAATATAATATGATAGAGAGTAAAATTATTGATAAGATATGTTTTCTGGAGATGCAAAATCCAGAACACCTTAATTGTCTCAGCCATAAACTATGCACTACCATGATGCAGGCTTTATGCGATGCTTATGATAACGAATGCGTTTGTGTAATAATAAAAGCACAATGCCGAAATGGAGTGTGGAGTGCCGGGCATGATATAAGGGAACTGCCTACCAACGGCAATGATCCTTTAGCTTTTGATGCTCCTATGCTGAAACTGCTGCACATGATTCAAGATATACCTATTCCTATTGTTGCATACGTGGAGGGTAGCGTATGGGGTGGAGCGTGCGATCTATGCCTTTCGTGCGATATGATAATAGCCGTAGATACGGCAACATTTGCAATTACTCCGGCTAAGATAGGGATTCCTTACAACTCATCGGGACTGATGCATTTCATTAATCAGTTGGGTATAAATAAGGCAAGGGAGATGTTCTTTACTTCAAATAAAATTTCGGCACAGGATGCCCTTAATGTAGGATTTCTTAACCATATAGCCCCGGCAGAGGAACTCCCTCTACTACTTGAAGAGAAGATTCTAAAGCCTCTTCGCCAGAACTCAATAATGTCAATAAGCGCAATGAAAAGGCAATTCAGAATACTGAGCCGTGCAGCCTCAAGTATAGCGGCTGAAAACTTCGAACGTATTAATGCCTTCAGAGAACGAGTATATCGTAGCAACGACTATCTCGAAGGGATAAATTCGTTTATAGAGAAACGGTCTCCTAAATATAATGGTAAAGCAAAGGATCTTGACATATATAACGGATAAACTCTAAGTGGTTATCCAAATTAATAATACGAATAGATATTGGACAGACTAAATTATGTCCATATCTATTCGTATTTTTTAGTCTGTTAATTACAAGATTCATTATCAGTTAAGTTGTCTAAGACGATCTAACAAACAATTTAAATTTGTCGGTTTAGTAGGCATACGGGCTTTTTTATCTAATTTTGCTGCGTTTTTAAAAACAACAAAATATAAATTATTAACTAAAAAAGACAAGAAAGATGACAAAGACAAGCAAAGAGAACCTCTCTTCATGCTTCTACCGTTGGTCGCGTTTAAATTATGCAATTTTCGCGTCGCTCGGCAAAGAGGTAAAGATAGGTGTACTTGCGGTGACAATGTTCTTCGCCTTGCCTGAGACTGAAGCTAAAGGGCAGGAAGCCTCATCAGGAAACACTAACAAAACAGTGGAGATTGATCAGGTGGATATTATTGGGGATGCTATTGCCCCGATGCCAAGCATAATGTCTCAAACCACGTTCTTTAAACGCGACAAAGAAGCGGCAGCGCCATTACAGACAATAGAGTCTGCATTGGCAATATCTCCGTCGATAGATGTCCGTCAACGTGGAGGCAAAGGTGTACAAGCAGACATTTCTATCCGCGGAGGGTCTTCAGACCAGACAATGGTTATGCTTAACGGCATAAACTTCACAGATGCACGGACGGGGCATCAGACACATTCGCTACCAATTGATATGGATGGGATCGCATCAATTGCCGTACTCGACGGCATAACATCAACCGGAGCATACGCTGGCGCAATAAATATCGTAACAACCCCACAAGAGCCTAATTACATCAGCGCAGCAATAGATGCAGGAGCCTATGGATATATCTATTCTAACGTTTCAGGAGCTGTAATTAAAAAACGACTTTCGCTCTTCGGAGCTGCTTCTTTCCGTACATCAAACGGATATAAAGAGAATACAGGTTTTGTTAACTACAACTCTTTCTTAAGAACAACATATTACTCTAAAAAAGCAGGTATATTTGATTTCCAACTTGGTTATCAGAATCGCTCTTTTGCTGCAAACGGGTTTTATTCACTAAAATATACAAACCAGTATGAACATACATCAACGATAATATCATCGGCAAGGTGGGCGATGGAGGTATATAAGAACCTGTCTGTAAATTCATCATTGAGTTACCGGAAAAATTACGACCGTTTTGAGTTAATAAAGGGAGAACCTGAAAAAGTCCCCTATAACTATCACAATACCGACAATATTACGGCTGAATTATGGTTCTCATACATCTCCGCTGCCGGAAAGAGCTCGCTTGGTGGAAATTACACTTATAATCACATCTACTCAACTGTCCTCGGTGAGACTCTTGCTAAACCTCACAATGGGCTATGCGGAAACTTCGTTGATTACACCAAAGGTAAAGCCAGAAATAGTGCCGATATCTGGTTAAGACACACAAAAATTCTTGGGAAATTTAGAATAGGAGGATCAGCCGGAATTTCACTCTCTCCCTATGGTGCAGATGCTCTCTTCAGCATAGAGGGAACTTACAACCCTATAAAAACAATCTCTTTAACTATCGGTGCAAATCGAGCCAATAGGTTACCCACATTTAATGATCTGTATTATACCTCTAAAGGTTATATAAGCGACCCCAATCTTAAACCTGAAAATGCAACAAATTATCGTTTTACGGCAACGTACGCAGATGAACGGTTCTATATTTCAGCTACTCCGTATTACAGACACGGTAATAATACGATAGATTGGGTAAAAGCTACGGCTGATGCGGATTGGCAGTCGATGCAAATTACCACACTTAATACATTCGGCATAGAGGCAAATGCCGGCTACACCAGCGAAAAAGGAATTTTAAGAGAAGCCTCTCTCGCATACGGATACATAACAACCGATAAAGAAGAGAGCAATTACATATCGAAGTATGCACTTGACTACCTTAAGCATAAAGTGGTTGCCCGTATAACAATTGCTCCCGGTGGCGGATTTGCTCTATCAGCAATAGCTTCAGTAAACAAACGTAACAGCAATTATGCCAATGCCAATGGGGAGGTAGTTCCTTATAATATTTACGGTCTGTTAGACATGCGCCTATCGTGGGTAAGAAAATGTATAACGATACATGTTGATGCTGAAAATATAACCAATACACAATACTTCTGTTACGGAGGGCTTCAAATGCCCGGAGTATGGGTATCGGGTGGAATAAAATATACATTATCCAAAAACAAATAAAGATATAGTAATTAAGATGTATGGCAGTTATATATATTGTCGTACATCTTAATTACATCTTATATTACAGCAATACCTGAAATAGAGACCAGTAGCATGAATATGCGACTGGCATCGTAGATTCGTGCTTGTTTGTCAATTCTGATTCAGAGTTTATCATATAACTTCTCTCTACTACATCCAATCTGTCCGATCTGATCTTTGCCTCTTTACTTTTATAATTTAAAAATGTTCAATAATTATTGTTTTACCATTAAAATGATTAAGTAAACAATATGTTTGAAACAGTTAAAATTCCAAACAGTCTCTGAATAAATTTGGGATAGCTGACATCTTGGAGTATCTTTGTATCTATAAATAAACGCTAACATTAGTTATGACAGAACCAATTAATATAATAGAAATCTCAAAAGTAAATACCATATACTTCAGTGCAACAATGACAACCAAAAGAGTTGTAGATTCTATTGCTGCAGGTACAGGCATAGAGGATAAAAAGATTTTCGACATAACCTCTTCAGTTCTTCCTGAATACATTGTAGGACATGATGAAATAGCAATATTCGGTATTCCTGTCTATGCCGGTCGCGTACCTAAAATAGCTGCAGAACGTATAAAAATGTTCAAAGGGGAAGGGAGTGCCGCTATTATAGTTGCAGTTTATGGAAACCGCGATTTTGACGATGCTCTCGTGGAGTTATACGATATTGTAACTGCCAACGGATTTAGAGTAATTTCAGGTGGAGCATTTATTGCCAAGCACTCAATATTTCCGAAAGTAGGTGCAGGACGTCCTGACAAAAGCGATCTTGAAGAAGCTTCGCAATTTGGAACAGAAAGTATGAAAATACTATATAAAAATAATGGCATAATACCTGATAATACCCCTATAATCAGCGGGAACAGACCTTATAAGCCCACAAAATCAGTCCCTTTCTATCCAAAAGCCGGCAGAAAATGTAACAAATGCGGAGTGTGCGCAGCCGTATGTCCTGTTGGAGCAATAGATAAAAATAACATCAAAAAATGCGACAAAGAGTTGTGCATTGCCTGCGCACACTGCATTGCCGTTTGTCCCCAAAAATCAAGAAAATTCGGCGGAATATTATACCGTATTGTATCTTATAAATTCGGCAGAATGTATTCTGAACCACGCAAACCATATATGTTTTATAATAACATAAAAACTACTTAAACTTACCTGTGAGTTGTTTTTCATATATTCTACTACAATATTTTACAATTTTATGAGATACATAATTATAAGGTTTAAATAATTTATAATATCAGAATATGGAACTATTTAATTTTAACGGATTAATTATAGGGATATGCACATTCCTTATTATAGGTCTTTTTCACCCCGTAGTTGTTAAATCGGAGTATTACTGGGGAGTTAAATGTTGGTGGATTTTCCTTTTGCTTGGAATTGTGGGGATAATATTTTCAATATTGATTAAAGATATTACAATTTCTGCTCTTCTGGGAGTATTTTCGTTCTCTTCGTTCTGGACAATAAAAGAACTTTTTGAACAACGTGAAAGGGTAAAAAAAGGGTGGTTTCCTAAAAATCCAAGAAGAGAGTAAGAAAATAAAGAACAATACCAAGCTCTTTTAATACGACAAAAAGCTTGTAATAAAGCTATTACATACACACAAAAACGACAGAATGAAAGATAGTATAGATTTTGCCAATACCGATATCGCAACGTTATTCCGAAAAATGTTGTACCCAACGGTATTCAGCATGGTATTTTCTGCCGTTTTTATAATAACGGATGGCATATTTGTAGGACACGGGATAGGAAGTGATGCACTTGCAGCCATAAATATAGTATCTCCTATCTGGTTATTCACTACCGGTATCGGACTTATGTTTGGTATGGGAGGATCTGTGGTGGCATCAATAAACCTCTCGCAGGGAAAACTTAAAACTGCCCGTATAAACATAACTCAAGCTGTTTTTACTCCTGCCATATTCTTACTTTTATGCTCGGCTCTTATATTGGGATTTTCAGAACAAGTTCTTCTTTTGCTTGGAAGTTCTGAAAAACTTATGCCACTTGCAAAGGATTATCTATGGGGATTCGTTCCGTTTATGGCTGTTAACGGGCTATTCTATATCGTCCCATTTTTTATAAGGCTTGATGGATCGCCTAATTTTGCAATGATTGCGGGAATGGTTGCAATGGTTATTAATATAATACTCGATTACCTCTTTATATTTGTATTCGGCTGGGGAATATTTGGTGCGGCAATAGCAACGAGTCTCGGTTCAATCATAGGGATAGGTATAATGCTGTATTATCTTTTCGACACAAAAAACGAACTACATTTTATACGTATAAAGCTAAGTAAAAACAGTTTCTTACTTACAGTACGAAACATAGGCTATATGTGTCACCTCGGTTTTTCATCGTTTTTATGCGAAGTTACCATCTCTACAATGATGCTTTGCGGTAACTATGTGTTTATAGATCACCTCGGAGAGACAGGCGTGGCAGCTTTTAGTATAGCTTGTTATTTCTTTCCTGTTATATTTATGTTATACAATGCAATAATAGAATCTGCTCAACCTATTATAAGCTACAATCACGGGGCAAATAAAAAACAACGCGCAAAAGATGCCTTTTCGCTTGCTCTTAAGACTGCGGTTATTTGCGGAACGATATTCTGCATCCTAACATTCCTGTTCAGTAGTGAAATATCGTCGATGTTTATAGACAGCGATGCACCGGCTCACGAAGTTGCCGCACTCGGACTTCCACTATTTGCCATAGGGTTCATTCCGTTTGCCGTAAACATAATATCCATAGGTTATTTTCAGAGTGTAGAGCGCATAAAGAGCGCCAATATAGTAACAGCTATGCGCGGATTCGTATTTATAACGTTGGCATTTATCATTACCCCCAAATTGATGGGTACTCAGGGTATCTGGTTAGCTGTCCCGATCGCCGAATTAGTAACTGTCTTGCTCGTTGTTGCAATATATATCTTCACTGCAAAAAAAGAGGATAAATTATAAGTTGCCGTTTAAATTTTATAATGAGTTTCATAATATACATCTATTTCCATGAAATTCTTTTGCCTAAATCCAAAAGATAATTATCTTTGCCTAAGGATAAACAGCTGTATACTAAAACCAAATAATGTATGAAAAAATTTGCACTCATCTCTGTTCTTGCAATAATAATAGGATTAGGTATATTCTGCTATTTCAGATTTTATTTTGTATTCGGAGAGGGTGTAAAATCGGGGACACTAAATTTTGTTGTTTACAAAGGGGTACTTTTTAAAACTTATGAGGGAAAAATTATCCAATCAGGACTTAAGGGCGGTATAAAAACAGGAGGTATACAATCGTACGAATTCGATTTTTCAGTGGAGAATAAACAATTAGCAGAAAAACTCATGCTACTTAGTGGGCAAAATGTGGAGCTACACTACAAAGAGTACTTCGGATCGCTGCCGTGGCGCGGGTATACTAAATTTATAGTAAGTGAGATAATATCAATAAACGGAAAGGCTGAAAACGGTGTATTATTGAATAAAATAGAGTAGCATAAAAACTATTATCATGTTATTCATTTGCTCGGAGATACTAACTGTCCGCTTCGCTTATTGTAAATATGGTATGTTATTGTTTTATTTCTCTCTATATCTATAAAGAAAAGCAATTGATCAAAACTTACCGAAGGGTAACAAAATACAACATCTGTAAAATTTGTTGTTAGGTTATATTGACTGACAGAATCCATTACAGATTTATTATCCAAATTCCAAAGATTAATTAATTCAAACTCTGGAATCTGCTTTAAACAAGCCGTCCTGACTTCAGCAAAATCTACCTCTCGGCAAAATATCAATAAACTATGGCGTTTTACACGTCCTCTCTTATTTATTCTTAACGGACGGATAGTTGCCACCAATATGGCTTTTATTAATATTGCCGCCCGAATAAAAAACGACATAATCAAACTTGATTGCGGATAATATTTGCGAAAGAATATAATCATTGCTCCGTAAAAGGCTTTGATATATTTAATATCGCCCTGTTTTGTACTCTCCCCTTTATAATGCAGTATACGTTCGGGGAGATAGTAATTTTTATATCCACTTAACACCATTTGATATGAAAGATCTATATCCTCACCGTACATAAAGAATGATTCGTCTAATAAGCCCGCTTTACTCAAAGCCTCACTTCGCAGCATCATAAAAGCACCTGCCAGTACCTCTACGCTATGAGGCTTATTTTCATCTAAATACGGCAAATTATAACGCGCAAATGTTGGGGATTGCGGGAAAAGTTTTGATAAGCCGAATATTTTACAAAATGAGACCCACGGAGAGGGGAAGGCGCGTTTGCTTTCTGATAAAAACATACCGTGCCCGTCAATCATCTTCACTCCTATCGCACCGGCTTCAGGATGCTCATCAAGAAATAGTGATAAAGTCTTAAGCCCCTCCTCGCCTATCACTGTATCAGGATTTAACAACAACACATACTCTCCGTTACAAAGGGTTATTGCCTGATTGTTAGCTTTTGCAAAACCGGGGTTATCATTATTTTCAAGAAATACTACTTCGGGAAATTTAGGACGAAGATATTCAACAGAACCGTCAGTAGAGTTATTATCTACCACAAAAACTTCCGCATCAATGCCAGACAGTGCAGCACGCACGGAATACAGGCATTGTTCGAGAAAATATTTAACATTGTAATTTACAATGACAACGGATATTTTGATTTCTTGCATAATGAATCAAATTATATCATTTGCGACATCGAGAAACACGTTTACACTAATCTGTTTTTAATAATAGAGATAACGGTTCCCGACCATTCGCAAATTATTTGATAGTACTTTCTCTGATTTATCTCTATATAGATAGCTTCGTTATTATCTCCTATAAAAATCTTCGTATGCATTACTTTACACCATCCCGCTGCATAAGGGCATCTATTGTGGGTTCTTGCCCACGGAAGTTCTTATAAAGCGTCATAGGGTCGTCACTACCGCCACGTTCAAGGATATTTATCCTGAATGAATCGGCTGTCTTACGATCGAATATACCGTTCTTCTTAAATAGTGAAAAGGCATCTGCATCAAGAACCTCTGCCCATTTATAGCTGTAATAGCCAGCGGAATATCCGCCATCGAATATGTGACCAAACTGGCAACTCATTCCAGTTCCGTCTACTGCCGGAAAGACATTGGCATGACTCATTGCATTACGTTCAAAGGTGCTTATATCTGATGGTATTGTATCTTGCAATGTATGCCATGCCATATCAAGATAACAGAATGTAAGCTGCCTTAAGCAAAAATATCCGGCATGATACTGCGATGTTGCAACAATTTTTTCGATAAGTTCTTGTGGCATCCTCTCTCCTGTTTCGTAATGTACGGCAAATGTATCGAGAAACTCTTTTTCATCAAGCCAATTCTCCATTATCTGTGATGGCAACTCAACAAAGTCGCGATAAACCGATGTACCCGATAGTGAAGAATAGGTGCATTTGCTTAAAAGTCCGTGAAGCGAGTGCCCAAATTCATGAAGGAACGTGTTCGCTTCATCATATGTAAGCAGAGCTGGTTTATCCTTTGTTGGACGAGAAAAATTCATTACAAGCGAAATCTGCGGTCGGCTGTCAGTTCCATTTGGTTCGTGCCACTGACCTTTGAACGAGGTCATCCATGCCCCTCCCTGTTTTCCGTCACGAGGATAGTAATCGGTGTAAAGGACTCCAACATAATTATCTGTGGCATCAAAAACCTCGAAAGCTTCAACATCTTTATGATAAATAGGAATCTTAGTATTTTTCTTAAATTTTAGTCCGTAAAGACGAGTAGCAAGTCCAAAAACACCATTCTTAACTTTTTCAAGTTCAAAATACGGTTTGAGCATCTCGTCGTTAAGATCATATTTAGCATCTTTAAGTTTTTCGGAGTAATAACTCCAATCCCATGGCATTATCTCGATATTTGCCCCATCGGACTTTAATGCAAATTCACGTATTTCGGCAATTTCTTTTTCAGCCATGGGTTTGTACGCAGCCAAAAGTTTATCTAATAGATCATATACTCTTTCACTATTTTTTGCCATGCGATTATCAAGTACATATGATGCCCAATCTTTAAATCCCAATAGTTCAGCAATATCTTTGCGTGTCTCAACTATTCCTCGCACGTTAGCACTGTTATCAAACTCACCCCCAATACTGCGAGAATTGTATGCTCGATATAATTTCTCACGAAGGTCACGACGCGATGAATATTTCATAAATGGGACATAGCTTGGATAAGACAGATTAAAAAGATACCCCTCTTTCTCTTTTTGTGCAGCACGCATCATTGCACCTTCGCGCACACTCTCAGGCAGACCGGCAAGGTCAGCCTCGTCAGTAAGCACCATCTCAAAGTTATTTGTCGCTTTCAGGAGATTTTGTCCATAAGTAAGTGTAAGCTTATCTAGCTTAGCTGTAAGTTCCCGGTAACGTTCTCGCTCTTCGCCTTTTAGATTGGCACCTTTACGCTGCATAGATTTGTAAGCATCTTCGAGCATTGTCCGCTGCTCGCGCGTAAGACTCAACGAAGCCTTTTTGTCGTAAACACTTTTTATCCTGTCAAAAAGGTCCTCGTTAAGGGATATATTGTTTGAGTGTTCAGAGAGTATAGGGGATAGCTCCTGCGACAACGCAATCATCTGGTCGTTACTTTCTGCATTGAGCAGATTAAAGAATATGCTGGTAACACTCTCAAGCAAACGACCTGAGCGGTCTAAGGCAACTATCGTATTCTCAAAATCAGGGGTGGCTTTCTGTGATGTAATTGCATCAATTTCTGCCTGATGCTTTTTTATAGCTTCTATCACTGTGGGTTTATAATCTTTAAATTCTATTTTTTCAAACGGCGGAGTGGAATGAGGTGTTTTAAACTCCAAAAGTAAATTGTTTCTTGCCTGTATCATTGTAACAATTATTATTAATGCAATTAAAATTGAAGATCGTTTCATTGTTTATTATTTTGTATATTTGCCATACATAAACAAAGGAGAAAATAGGCTGCGCCTCTGCGTAATCCAAATAAATTTGGCTTCGCCCAAGTTGTTGACACTCGGCAAAGATAAAGTAAATTTATCATTGCACTCTAATAATCGAGTATGGTGGCTTCTGTGTTCAGTTTGCACTATCTTTGCTAAATAATCTTTATCGGGAGTAAAGATATTCTTAATCTCTAACAAAAGTACAAAAATAAGACGAAGAATGAAACAACGATTTGCATTTTTAATAAAGGTTTATATTTGGTTTGTTTTTATATTTGTATTGCTGAAACCGCTTTTCATGCTTTATCACAACCAGATATTCTCAAACTTACCGATAAAAGAGTTCTTTAATGTAATAAGGCACGGTTTTGAGATGGATATCTCCGTTGCCTCGTATTTTATTGTACCACTCATAATTACAACCGCTATATCTATATGGATAACAGGCAACTGGGTGAAAATAATCTCAAAAATATATCTCGGCATAATAACTGCCATTATAACTGTTATTGCAATATCTGACCTTGAACTCTACTCATACTGGGGGTTCCGCATTGATTCAACTCCATTATTTTACCTTACAAAACCAGCCGAAGCATTTGCGTCAATACCTGTATGGAAACTTATTGCATTCCCGATTGCGATGATACTCTGTTTTTACTTATTAAGTTATCCATTTTACAAAATTGCTGAAAAGTGCGACAGATGGGAGAAACCACACAGAAAGTTATTATCTACATTTATTATGTTACTGATTGTAGGTGTAATGATAATTCCAATCCGAGGTGGAATAGGGACATCAACTATGAGCATTGGACGGGCATATTACAGTACTGAAACACGGCTGAATAACGCTGCCGTCAATCCTGTATTTAGCCTGCTTTCTTCTCTTATGCATGAAAATGACTTCTCTGATTATGCGAGATATATGGATGATGCTGACGCTGAATCCATTATTGAAAAAATAGGGAACAGCAATATATATTTTCCAAACGATACTTCGCGTTGGATTAAAAACAAGCGTCCGAATATAATTATGGTAATTCTCGAAAGTTTCTCTTCGGGAGCAAAAACCACACCAGACGGACGTGACGTGATGCCTAACCTAACTGCAGCCGGAGATGATGGGATAAATTTCTCAAACTTTTTTGCAAACAGTTTCAGAACCGACCGCGGACTATTCTCAATTATAGGCGGCTTTCCGGCACTCCCCACATTATCTGTAATGAAATATCCGGCAAAGATGCAGTCAATGCCTTCGCTAACGCGCACGCTCCACAATGCCGGTTACAAAACATCATTCCTTTACGGTGGAGATGCTGATTTTACAAATATGCGTTCATTCTTCGCAACAGGAGGGGTTGAGCAAATAACATCCGATGAGGATCTATCCGTAAACCGCCTAACGTCTAAATGGGGTGCAAATGACGGTGAGACATTTTCTTTTCTGTCCGAAGAGCTTAAAGACGACAAGCTGAAAGAGCCATTCTTTAAGATATTTCTGACTCTTAGCAGCCACGAACCTTTTGACGTACCGTACAACAAATTTAAAGACAAATATCTAAATTCAATAGCATATACTGACAGTTGCATTGGATCTTTTATGCACAACCTTAAAAATAGCCGACATTGGGAGAATACTCTGATAATTTTTATCGCCGACCATGGCGTAAGTTATCTATTAGGATATGATGAACAGGGTGAAAAGCGACACCGCATACCCATGATATGGTCTGGTGGGGCAGTAAAAAAGCCTCTTATAATAGAAGATTATTCTTCGCAGTCTGATCTTCCGGCAACATTACTTTCTCAGATGGGAATAGATTACTCTGATTTTATATTTAGTAAAAATATAGCAGACAGTAAGGTAACTAAATTCGCATATTATACATATCCAAACGGATTCGGATATATAGACGACAAAAGTAAAGTTATATTCGATTGCGATTCTCAAACCGCCGTAATGAAAGAGGGAGCTGACGCAAACTCATCTATTCTGCGAGGCAAAGCGTTGCTTCAGAAACTTTACAATAATATAAAATAATAAGACAAATAATTTAAACGGACCTTTGTCAATTTTTGCGATGCATAAACTTCAGCGGTTTTATTTTAATATTATCCGATATAAACGTCAGGACATATAGCCCGCTCTCCATCTCAGAGACATCACAATGTGTTACGCCTTGTTCTATATTTATATCTTTCAAAATATTACCTGTCACATTATATATCCTACCTTTAATATTACAGGAACAACTTATATACAATATATCAGCAACAGGGTTTGGATATATACTAATGTGAATATCTTCATAAACGGCATCTTCAACCGATAAGATATCTTCATCACCCATGAACGGCATCCCTTGTGTTATTATAAAACCCTTTATAAAAGCGTCTCCGGTAATAGTCTCTCCAAGCGCCCATGCCGTATTGCCTCCACAACCCGATGCTGCAGATATCAGAGATTGAGCTATAACTCTTTTAATTGGAAAGAGAGATAAGACTACAATAAAAACAATCAAACTGAGCCGTTTCATATAATATCTGATAATTATTTTACATAAGTGCGTTTTATATAATTGGATATATATTTTGCCATCTTCCAACCGCCGCTCTCATTTGGATGCAATCCGTCGACAAGATCCTTGCCATTGGCATTAGCCGTTTCAAACTGCCCATATATTCCACACTCCTCACCTACCGGAATATATGTAACACTCATTCTTTCAGATACATTCTTTATCAAGTTCTGTTTTCCCCTTATATCTTTATTGTATGATTGTTTAAAAGTTATTGCCGCCTGAATAGGACCAGAAACATATATTTTAGCGGAAGGGAACAACTCTTGAATCTTTGTTATGCAATAGCGCATAGCTCCGGTTATTTTCTGTCTGCTCTTCATATATGTATCACTATTGTCAAATGTAGGTTTACTTAATGGCAAGTATTGTGTCCCACTTGTAAAATACGTCTCAATATTATCGTAATCATTATCGGTTTCCAAGAAATTAGCATCATTTGTACCTGCCGCAAATAATATAATATCAGGAGTAATGGTAAAATCGGATATGTTATTGATAATATACTGTATCTGATTCCCCATTACATTGTTTTCATTGCCATCTGCACCATTAAAGGATGGATGACCATCATATTTAGTAGATGATTTATCTCCCCACCACGCACCTGCTACCGCCGTATTATAATATGTAGTACACCCTAACAAACTTCTGAGTTTTCCAACATAATACCCCTCAGTAGTGATACTGTCTCCTATTGTAAGCAAGACACACCCTGAAGCATCTGAAGCACCTCCGGACAATGATAAAGGATTGGTATATTTACCATCAACATAAAGCGATGTTGTACTAAAGTCAAGATTATTATTATGAAATAAGGCTATTACAAGATAGTTTTCTGTTATATCAGAAAATTTAGTAAAGTGTAAAAACCTGAATCTGTTATCCTCAAGATTGAATAATAAAGCAGACAAGCCACTATATTCAGCATACGATGCGTCCTTTTCCATCTCCACCGTGTACCCCTCATAACTTCCATAATATTTATACTTTCCGGTTCCATAAAATATAAACCCGTCTCCATAAACATTATCAATAGTAACCTTCGGCACGCGCTCTTTAAAATTAGTCTTTATTGCATAAGGGGCACCCCATACCCCTATATTAAACATTTTACCTTTTAATTCTGCAATATTATTTACGGTAGCAACAAGATCATCCTGAACTTTTTTCATTACTGTTGCCAAAGAGTCGCATCTGTCGTCAGACGTTGAATTAAGTGCATAATCCGACACTTTTGAATAAGGAACAGATTGTAAATCAGAATCTGATATACGTTCTAAACCATGTCCACAATCAACATCCACAGTGATTCTTTGATTCTTTTTTTTCCAATCCACATCAGAGAATGATCCGGTAACCGGAATTCCTCTTCCTATCGTTATATTCAGATAACCTAACGAAGAAGTGGTTACAGTATGACTTTCGACATAAGATACCGATCCGCCTGAATAGATTGTAACACGTATATCTACTTTTAAATTACAATGCAATGTTCCGACGGCATCTCTTACTACGGCCTGATACTGAAAACCATTATTGCTTGCAACCCCAGAGAAACTAAATAATATCAAAAAAACAAATAGAGCTATTTTTTTCATTATATTTATCCAATAAATAAACGATTTAATTACGAGTAATATTAGCACAAAACTATTTAAAAATCAACTGTTTATTTTTCAACAGCACTAACAACTAACAATGTCTAATATTTAATTGGCAAAAGTAATCATTATATCAACTTTGATATATCAAAGTTTACTAAGAATATCCAACAGGTATAAAAGCAAAACCATTTTATACCACTTATATCTAAAGTCTCTAACTAAATAACTTAGAATAGTCAAAAGGAGAAATATTATTTTGCCATTTTAAATTTTACGTTCTGATATTTTTGTATAAATTTGTAGTAAGTATCTGTGATACGCTTAAACTATTTATTTATGGAGATAATATTGCCAAAAAAGTTCGGAGATAGTCGCGAATTAAAACTAAAAGATACCAATAACCTTGTTATAGTCGGTGCCAACGGTGCCGGAAAAAGTTTGTTCGGCGATGAAATAGAACATCGCTATTCAGACAAGACATTTAAAATATCGGCACTCAACACAGTCTGTGCAATAGACCATGGAAAGCCGCCACGTCCCAACTCAGTAGGTGCTGAATATGACCGATTGTTCGGAGAGAATTCTCATATTACGGCAAATACAGAATTTGGACAACTATTTGCTCTTCTTCAGAGAGAAGAGATGCAAAACCTTATAAAATACAAGGAGGATATTTCGCGTGGCAGGGGCACAACATTACAACAATCAAAGTTAGACAAAACACAAACGGTCTGGGAGAGGATATTCCCTCACAGCAAAATAGTACGCAAATGCGAACAGCTGGAGATTATTCCTGACAGCAGCAAAAATTCATACAATGCAATGGAGATGAGCCACGGAGAAAAAGTGGTATTTTATCTTATAGCATCATCGCTTGTGGCAAAGCCCGACTCTATAATAATTGTGGATGAGCCGGAAATGCACCTACACCCGTCTATGACAAGTTCTCTATGGAACGACATTGAGACAGAACGCCCCGACTGTACGTTTATATATCTAACACACGACCTTAATTTTGCCGTGTCAAGGACAGGAAAAAGAATTTGGGTTAAACGCTACGATGCAGACACACATTCGTTTGATTATGAATTTATAGAGAATCTCGACAATCTGCCTGAAGATATCTACCTTGAACTACTTGGTGCACGCAAACCTGTACTTTTTATCGAAGGGGATTCTGTTTCAAGCATTGACTGCAAACTATACCCTCTAGTATTTACTGATTATACTGTAAAGCCTTTGGGGAGTTGCAGCAAGGTTATAGAGGTTACGAAAGCTTTCTCGGAGATGAAAAACTTCCACATGCTTGAATCGCGAGGTATTGTAGACCGCGACCGCCGCACCTCCCATGAAACAGAGTACTTAAGAGCCAAAAATATATATGTCCCCGAAGTTGCCGAGGTAGAAAATATTCTTATGCTCGAACCGATAGTTCGCACAGTGGCAAGACGAACAGGGAACAACGAAGATGAAGTTTTCAGAACCGTAAAACACAGTATAATAAGGTTTTTCAGAAACGATATGGAACAGCAAGCCCTTATGCATACACGTCACCGCATCCGCAACGGGATAGAGTTCAGGATAGACATACGTGTCTTTACCATTGAGGAGTTTGCAGACCATATAGCCAGCCTCACTGAAGAGATAGACCCATATATAACATATAACAAGTTGATGGATAAATTCAAACGCTTTGTATCTGACGAAAATTACCCTGCTATTTTAAAATTCTTCAACCAGAAGGCGATGATAACACAAAGCCGCATAACGCAGATGTGCGGATTCACATCAACTGATAAATATATCTGTTTTGTAATATCCATACTGCGTGAAAATAAAAAAGATGCTGAGATTATCCGTAATGCCGTAAAAGCTTGTTTTAATATTGCTGAAGAAACACCAAAATTATCAGCTAACAAATAAATAGAGATACAACTATGATAAAAAGCTGGATTTCGGCAGCAAGACCAAGAACATTGCCAACATCCTTATCCCCTGTTATAATAGCATCTGGATACGCATTTAATGATGGAAAATTAAATATTCCGATAGTCGTTGTTTGCGCTCTGTTTGCCATCGTTGCACAGATTGCCTCCAACTTTGCAAATGATTATTTCGATTTTAAAAACGGCAGCGACAAGGCATCCCGCATAGGACCGCGCCGCGCAGTAGCCTCCGGAGAGATCGCGCCTGAAAGGATGTTGAAAGCAACAATCGTAATGCTTGCTATTGCCGCTTTATTGGGGTCTTTTCTTATTCCTTTAGGAGGATGGGCACTTGTTATCCTCGGTGTAATAATAATAGCATTTGCACTGCTGTATTCAGCCGGTCCTTATCCACTTTCATATCACGGACTGGGAGAGATAACAGTATTTATATTTTTCGGGATAATTCCGGTATGTGCAACATACTGGCTGCAAACCGGGATAATGCAGTATGAAGATATTATATACGGCGGTACTGCTGCAGGACTTTTATCAGTAAATATTCTGCTTGTAAATAATTACCGCGATAGGGATACTGATACTGCCGATGGCAAAAGGACAGCTGTTGTTATTATGGGAAAGAGATTTGCTCTTTACGCATATCTTATAAACGGGATATTGGCATCACTGCTGTTCCTCGGATATAATGCCGGTATTATAGCAGCAGCAGTATTTATAATAATCCACATATTTACATGGAACGGAATAAGAAAAAGTTCAGGAAGTAAACTTAATCAATACATAGGACGGACAGCGGCTAACCAACTAATATTTACACTGATATTTATTGCCCTTATTCTTATCTACAAAACTCTATTATGAGACAACTGAAAAATTTCTTATACACAGCCTCATTCGGGACAAGAATACTGATGCTGATATTTGTCTTTGCCGTAATGTTTATTTTAACGACAACGCTTATATTGATAATTACCAAAAGTTTCCCGCAACTTGGAGAGCGCGGAATACTTATTGCCGGTCTTACCGTACAGAGTTTATTTTTATTTATATGCACGCCTATTATATGCGCACGAATATTCTCTAATTCAGCGGTTGACTTCTTGCAGGCCGGAAAACTACCTAAAATTCAACAGATACTATGGTGTACAGCCTGCATGATTGTCTTAACTCCTGCATTGAATCTTATTATTACATGGAACGAAGGGATACAACTCCCTGCGGCGTTAAATGGCGTTGAAACTTGGATGCGCAATCAAGAGAATGCAGCCAAAGTAACTACCGATATGTTGTTATCAACCAAGTCATTATGGGGCGTTGCAGGTCTAATATTAATTGTTGGTGTACTTACAGGCATCGGGGAAGAATTTACTTTCAGAGGGTTAATACAGCAGTTAGTGTCTGAAAAAAGTCGCAACCAACATATCGCCGTCTGGGTAACAGCATTTTTGTTCAGTGCCATACACATACAATTCTTCGGCTTTTTCCCTCGATTACTCCTAGGAGCTTTTTTCGGTTATATGATAGTATGGTCGCATAACATCTGGCTACCTGTTTTTGCCCATTTTCTAAACAACAGCCTAGCCACAGTATCTACATTTTTGATAGACAATAAATACAGTGGCGAAGAGGTTGAAACAATAGGTACTATAAAAAGCGGAACAGCATGGATAAGTGTAATCAGCATTATACTATTTATTCTCTGTGTTAGAGAATTATACAAAAGTTGTAAAAACTAACAGCGTCCCTGCATAACAGAGACGCCGCCATAAAATATAAGAATACTTACGTTTAAGGTATATAACATTCAAGCAGCTTTGCTTGACCCTCTATCATAACATTAGCTGTACTTGCCGGCACAAGGATTGTTTCGCCCTGTTTTATTTCAGTAATATTCCCTTCGCTGTCAGTAACAGTTGCTTTACCGCCCATACATATATATATCACAAAAGAGTCGCGTTCTTTTACATTGCAGATCACACGACATGTAATATCAAGCAGGTTAGTTGCGAAATATTTGCATTCTGCCAATCTCACCTCTTTATCTGATTGCGGAGTATATGACGTCTTGAGATCGCTATACATTTTGTAATCTATTGCATCTTTTGCTAAAGCCGTATGTAATTCGCGTCCGTTTCCTTTTTTATCCTTACGGTTATAATCGTATATACGATAAGTTATATTTGAGGTCTGCTGTATCTCGGCAATAAAAATTCCTTTTCCAATTGCATGAATCCTACCTGCCGGAAGGAAAAACACATCTCCACTTTTAACTTTGTGAAACTGCAGAACATCAGTAATTGTATTCTCTTCTACGCGCTTTACATATTCGTCAGACATTATCTGTTTTGAAAATCCAGAGTAAAGTCCTGCCCCTTCTGAAGCCGATATTACATACCACATTTCTGTCTTACCGAAAGAGTTATGACGCTCTTTGGCAAGCTCGTCATCAGGGTGTACTTGTATTGAGAGATTATCGCGAGCATCAATAAACTTTATAAGCAGAGGAAAGGTAGTGCCAAACTTCTCATAAACATGCTTACCCATAAGAATAGCTCCTTCTTTCGCTATAACCTCGGTAAGCGATTTACCTTTATATTCTCCGTCTGCCACAACGGATACATTGCCTTCTACTTGGGATATCTCCCAACTCTCACCTATCCCTTCAAGGCGAGGCGTTATCTCTTTAAATTTACATATCTCATCACCGCCCCATATAATGGGTTTTAAGATATTCTCGAATTTTAATGGGCTCATCTGCTATATAATTATTGGTAAATTTATTTTATTACTAATGGGTATATTACAACTTTATCTTTATAAATAAGTCTAAGAGAGTAAACTCCACTTTTTAACGGAGTGATAATATCGTTGATACAATCTCCATCATAAACCGGAATATTAAAAGAGTTGTAAATAATAACACTGTCACATGGAGAGAGTTTGTCCGATGGTAATTTTATATGCTCTCCCTCATTAAAGTGAAGTAACGGCAATTGTTGCTGCACGGCTGATGTCTCACGATAAAACCCATCTGTTGCCGTAACGGCGTAGTAGAGCGGTCGAAACCCTGTCTTATAACTGTTCCCGCAAAAACGCGGTTCTATTATATTAGCAGCTGATTTGGTATTTACCGGGAACGTTTCAGAGGCATAGATAGTATAGTATTTTGCCCCTTTCACCTCTTCCCATAAAATAGTCTGCATATTGCCACGGCAGGAGACCCTCAGGTTATAAGGGGGAGGCAACGTTTTACCCAATGAATTTTTCATAGGAGGGAACAATGCAGGGGTATTGTAAGTTTCAGATTGCAATATCATGGAGAGACATTTAGTATTCTCCGACAATTGTTGCATACGATAAAATGCCGTGCCAGAGGCTCCAAAATTGCGCCCGATATATATTTGTGGCATAAAATCCGACAAACTCCAATTTCCTTCGCTACCAAGCAGCCGATATGCGCCTAAACCTGCAACGATGGGACATCCGTTACTATTTGCAATCCAGTCTTTAAGAAAGGGGTAGAATGAGCGGTCGGAATAATAAAGCATCGGGGCTACAAAGTCATGCCGTCCATTTTTAAGCCACGCAGCAGCATCCTGATAAGCAGCCTCAATGCCACTCCACCCAAAAGATGAAAATTTAGGCAGCCGATTGCGCTTACCAAGCACGGCGCTACTAACCTGTATATGCGGGTCGTACTGTTTTACAGCATCGTAAATTCCGTATACAATACGATTTATATTATTTATTCTCCACGTTGCAAGACTCTCTCCACCGGATGAATATCTATTATAAAATGCACGGTCAGGAAAATCTGCGGCACGGTCAGGATAACGGATATAGTCTAGATGTATCCCATCTACATTATAATTTTCAATTACCTCTTTAACTATATCTACAAGATAATTGCACGTTTGTGGCTCTCCCGGATTAAGATACCACTCCCCTTTGTATTGAATACACATATCCGGATATTTTGAAGGAAGACTGGCATTACCCTGTTTTTTAACAACATCAACTTTACCAACATTCATACATACAAGCCATGCGTGGCATTGCAAACCGCGCTTATGACACTCCTCAACAACAAATGCCAACGGATCGTACAGCGGAGTTTTGCTGCGTGTACCGGTCATTACTGAATTGTACGGTTCGTATTTAGAATTGTACAGGACATCGCTTCTAAGCCTTGCCTGAAAGAATACAGTATTTAGATTTATCTCTTTTGCAATATCAAGCAACCGACAAAGATCCTGCTTTTGTCTCTCGGCAGCCAATGGCGTAGTTGCCGGTCTTTTAGGCCAGTCGAGCCCATAATTAGTTGTCAGCCATACGGCACGTATCTCATATTTGGGATTTTCAGCATAAACATACTGTCCGACATTAAACAAAATTATCAAAGCAATTATAAGCAGACAGGATACTCTTGACATATAAAATATTTTGTTCACGAAGATACTGCTTTTTTTTAAAATTATCACAGAAATACTATCCGCTTTTTATATGAAGGACATATAAAAAGCGGATAAAGAATAATTAGTATAAACTTATTTCAGAAGAGCAGCTAAAACAATCTCGTCTCCATTAATTTAGCAATACCAAAAACATTATAAGCACGCGACAAAATATATTACTCTGTTTTTACGGAGTACTATTTTTTTGGTTTATTTACGACTAAAGACGGGACCGACTTACACCCCTTATCTTTTTGGTAATCACTTTGTCCTTTAATTGATGGCGTACTCGATTTTTCCTTTTTAGACTCTTTTTTTGTCTCTTTACCTTTCATAATACTTTTATTTTAATTGGGTAATATTAAAAATACAACCCTGTTTTCTCTTTTTTTGTAAGGTAAGCATTATTATCTTATAATCGTCAAATATTGCGTTAAGTTAACAATAAATAACTCTATAATTAGCATTTAAATCATCTTATATTGACGTGAAACAAATTAAATAATTAGGTTTAAATAAGAACTTTAAATTATCGTTTCTTGTAATACATTGAAAAAATATTATTAACTGTAATTGCCCCTAACTCAAAAATATTGATCAACAGATAAGAGTCTGTTTGTTTTCTTTCTTCATATCTCAAATTTCTTATTTATCTTTGCTAACCTGAAAAAAACAGATAATATATGGGAAACAGCACATTCCTATTTGTAATAGAAATTATAGGAACTTTTGCTTTTGCCGTAAGCGGTATAAGAACAGCTGCAAATAAGCGGTTTGACTTGTTTGGAGCATACGTAGTAGGACTTGTAACTGCCATAGGTGGAGGAACGATACGTGATCTAATGCTAGATATCACACCGTTCTGGATGCTTGATCCTATATATCTTATCGTTACCGGAATATCTTTGGCTTTAGTAATAATACTGGGAAAATATCTTTCACGCCTCGAAAATACATTCTTTATATTTGACACAATAGGACTGGCACTTTTTGTAGTAGTTGGGATGCAAAAAACAATTGCCTTGGATTATCCATTCTGGGTTGCAATAATAATGGGGACACTTACCGGTGCTTTCGGAGGTATCTTGCGCGATATACTCGTAAATGAAGAGCCGCTGATATTTAGAAAAGATATTTATGCTTCGGCATGCATTATAGGTGGCACAATATACTGGTTAGCGGCAGAATTAGGCATAACAGATACAATCACACAATCGGCTGCCGCTGCAGGAGTTATACTTACTCGTTTTGCTGCCGTAAAATTTCATTGGGCATTACCTACTTTGAAAGGAGAGAATAAATAATATGAAGGTCTGCATTGCCGAAAAGCCAAGCGTTGCAAAGGAGATAGCCGAAATAATAGGCGCCAAAGTAAGACATGACGGATATTTTGAGGGAAACGGATATTGCGTTACATGGACCTTCGGGCATCTGTGCACACTAAAGGAACCGCACGAATATACCGACAGTTGGAAAAGTTGGCATCTCGCATCACTCCCTATGATACCGCCAAAGTTCGGAATAAAATTAATCGGGAACAAAGGGGTGGAGAAGCAGTTCGCAGTCATAGAGAAACTAATATCATCTGCCGAGTGTATAATAAACTGCGGTGATGCCGGGCAAGAAGGAGAACTAATACAAAGGTGGGTAATGCAGAAAGCCGGATGCAAATGTCCCGTAGAAAGGCTCTGGATATCATCTCTTACAGAGGAGTCAATCCGCGAAGGATTCAAAACACTAAAAGATCAATCGTGTTTTGACAAACTATATGAAGCAGGTCTTTCCCGTGCCATAGGCGATTGGCTATTAGGAATAAATGCCACCCGTTTATATACAGTAAAATATGGACAAAACAGGCAAGTACTTTCTATCGGACGGGTACAAACGCCAACGCTTGCCCTTATAGTAAAGAGGCAACTTGAGATTGCCGATTTTATTCCAAAACCATACTGGGAACTTAAGACTGTCTACCGCGATACAACATTTTCGGCAGCTAAAGGGCGTTTTGACTGTGTTGAAGATGGTAATAAACTACTTGAAACAATAACCGGTCAAACATTCACCATTACCGGCACGGTAAAAAAGCAGGGAAAAGAATCTCCTCCAAGATTATTAGACCTTACTTCACTACAAGTTGAGTGCAACAAAAAATTTGCACTCTCAGCAGATGAAACACTAAAGACAATTCAGTCTCTTTATGAAAAAAAATACACCACATACCCAAGAGTAGATACCACTTTCCTCAGCGAAGATATATATCCTAAAATTCCGGAGATAATGGCACAATTATCCCGTAGCGCAGATTATTTGGCGACAGCATCTAAACTGAATGGGAAGAAATTACCCAAGTCAAAAAAAGTATTTGATAACACCAAAGTTACCGATCACCATGCAATAATACCAACAAATGTATCAGCGACAAATCTTACAGCCAACGAAAGCAAGGTTTACGATTTAGTTGCAAGGCGGTTCATTGCCGCATTCTTTCCCGACTGCAAATTTTCGTCTACAACGGTTACCGGAGAATCCAACGGAATTGATTTTAAAGTATCCGGTAAAGAGATACTTGAGGCAGGATGGCGCGAAGTTTTCGATAAAATTAAGTCTTCTGACGAAGAGAAAGAGGAGGAGGAAGAACGTACTCTGCCGACATTTACTGAGGGGGAGAGTGGAGAACACACCCCTCTCCTGTCAGAAAAGATGACACAGCCGCCAAAATCATACACCGAGGCTACACTCCTGAGAGCGATGGAGACAGCCGGTAAATCGGTAGACAACGAAGAGGTGAGAGATGCGTTAAAAGAGAACGGCATAGGACGTCCTTCAACCAGAGCAGCGATAATTGAGACTCTGTACAAGCGTAATTATATACGGAAGGAACGTAAAAACCTTATAGCGACAGCAACCGGCATTGAACTTATCGGAACAATAGGCGATGAACTCCTGAAATCAGCCGAACTAACCGGAATATGGGAAAATAAACTTCGGAAAATAGAGCGCAACGAATACTCCGGAAGCGATTTTATAGATGAACTTAAACTAATGGTAAATGAAATTGTAGGGCGCGTAAAGAATGAAGCCTATAAAAAAATCACGATAGAAGAGACAAAGCAGGAAGAAATAATAGAGGATAAACCTAAACAAAAACGGACAACATCCAAGACCGATAAAGAGAAGCCTAAAATAGTAAAATGCCCTATATGCAAAAATGGAACAATTATAAAAGGGAACACAGCTTACGGCTGCTCGGAGTGGAAAAACGGATGTAAATTCAAAATTACTTTTGCCGATTGTCCTTCCAATGCCTCTATACAAACATTACAGAAGGCTGCAAAAAGTTATAACGGCAATGATTAAATAATTTTCTGACTGAACAATGACAAATGACAATGAAATATTTCCGATTGTGGATGAATCGGGCACAGTAATAGGCAAATCCACTCGCGCATTTTGCCACAGCGGTGCCAAGCCATTGCATCCTGTTGTTCACCTCCATATATTTAACGACAAAGGTGAACTGTATCTGCAAAAACGTTCTAAGACAAAAGACATACAACCCGATAAATGGGATACGGCAGTAGGTGGACATATTGATTATGGAGAAGATACGGAGACGGCTCTCAAAAGAGAGACATCTGAAGAGTTAGGGATAACTCTATTTAAATATATATTCTGCTTCAGATATGTGTTTGAATCAAAAATAGAAAAAGAACTCGTAACAAGCTACCGAACCATATATAACGGAGTAATAACCCCTGATATGGATGAAGTTGACGAAGGGCGTTTCTGGAGTATAAGCCAAATAAGAGAATCTATCGGTAAGGGAATATTTACACCTAATTTCGAAAGCGAGTTTTCGCGTCTGTCAACAATATTATCACTTTAAAACTGCTGAACATCTTATAATAGGCGAACCTTAATCAAAGATTCCTTCAACAATTTCATCCGGTTGTACTGAAGTACGCCCCTGCTGCTGCTGCCTAACTACTCCGCCTACGTCTGCTTGACAGGGATTAGCGTATTCAGTAGGAACAGTGAAATTTTCGGTTTGCGTATAACCAAGCGTTGGATCACTATATACCTTCTGTATAAATAATCCGTATATAGGAAGCGCCATTGATGCTCCCTGACCCATTGCCATACGGTCGAAATGTATAGAACGGTCTTCTCCTCCGACCCATACTCCTGCTGCAAGCTGCGGAGTGAAAGCCATAAACCATCCGTCAGAATTATTATTAGTTGTCCCTGTTTTACCACCCATAGGAGCCGTTATATTGTATCGAAAACGAATACGCGCTCCTGTTCCATAATTTACCACATCCTGCAACAGCGAGAGTATTCTGTAATAAGCCCGCTCGCTTACTACCTCTGTCATACGTGGTGTAAAGGTGGATATAATATTCCCGAAATTATCTTCAATGCGTGTAACATAAATAGGATCTACACGTATTCCTTTGTTGGAAAATGCAGTATAAGCCGTAACCATCTCCTCCACAGATACTTCAGCCGGACCAAGGCAGAGTGCCATAACCGGATCAATGTAATTTCTTATTCCGAACGAGTGCATAAGCCTTGCAAGTGCCGATGGGGATAACTGCGACATAAGCCATGCTGATATCCAGTTATTTGATGTTGCTAATCCCCAACGTAATGTAACCATCTCCCCTACTCGCTTGTTTGATGCGTTACGCGGTGACCAGACGTTACCGGTAGACGGGTCTACAATATGAGGTTGAACATTTGGAGCAAGATCACAGGGAGTGAATCCCTCCTCCATCGCCAATGTATATAAAAACGGCTTTATCGTAGATCCAACCTGACGACGCCCTACTGAAACCATATCGTACTGAAACTGATTGAAATCTACGCCACCAACATAAGCCTTAACGTGTCCATTCTTTGAATTTGTAACCATGAAACCGGCATGAAGAAACGACTTATAGTAACGGATAGAATCCATCGGAGTCATAATCGTATCCACAATACCGTGAAGCGTGTAAACCTGCATGTCTAAACGTTTGTTGAATGCTCGCGTTATCTCCTCTTCTCCGACACCGTCCTGTTTCATACGTCGATAACGATCGCTTTGTTTCTTTGCCCTTTCAAGCATTCTGTTTATCTCATCTTGAGATACTGATGATGAGAAAGGGGCATTTTTCTTATTCTTAAGCTCAGCAAAAAATTGCGGCTGCAAAACACCAAGCATATGCTCCTCTACGGCATCTTCAGCATATCGCTGCATACGCGAATCAATCGTTGTGTATATCTTCAACCCATCGGTATAGATGTTATACTTAGAACCATCAGGTTTACGCGTCTTATCACACCAACCGTAAAGAGGGTTTGTAGCCCACGCTATGGAGTCATCAACATACTGTTGATGCTGCCATCCGCGATAATCGCTGCGATGCGGTTTTTTTGCGATAAGCATAATACGAAGTTTCTCCCTGAAATACGGTGCAAGCCCCTCTTTATGATCGGCCCTACTAAACTTTATATTAAGCGGCAACTGTTGAAGTGAATCCCGCTCTTGCTTTGTTATATAATCAGCCTTGTACATCTGCTGAAGGACAGTGTTACGGCGACCAAGTGTACGTTCAGGATGACGGATAGGGTTAAAGTAAGAGGGATTCTTACACATACCTATAAGCATTGCAGACTCCTCTATCGTGAGTTTATCAGGGGTAGTACTGAAATAAACAGCAGCAGCCGACTGCACTCCAACAGCATTATAGAGGAAATCGAACTTGTTAAGATACATCTTTATTATCTCCTCTTTTGTATAGAAACGCTCAAGCTGCAAGGCAATAACCCACTCTATGGGTTTTTGGAAAAGACGCTCAAGTTTATTTTCGACACTTGGCGAAAAAAGCTGTTTTGCTAACTGTTGTGTTATGGTACTACCACCTCCGGCACTTTTTCCCATAAGCAACATACGTTTGAACACAGCTCTACCAATTGCCATAAAATCTATCCCTGAATGTTGGTAAAAACGTTCATCTTCGGTAGAGATCAAAGCGTTTACAAGATTTGGGGATATGTCTTGATAGTCAACGTAAACCCTGTTGCCCTGACTCTGGTAATAATTACCGAGCACCTTCATATCAGACGAAAATATCTCTGAAGCAAATTTATCTTTAGGATTTTCGAGCTCCTCAACAGGAGGCATATAACCAATACACCCTTTTGAGATAAGAAACAACATGAGCACAGCAATAATAATTATTGCTGCAAATCCCTTCCACATTATTCGTATTATCCTATTTTCACGTCTCTTTTTAACGTCATTTATAATATTCTCTTCTTGCTTACCCATTATAAGTAATATTCAATAATCATTGATACCATATGAGAAAAACAGAATCAGTATAAATACGTATTTTGCCATTTTTTCTCTGAGGGCTCAAAGATACGATTTTTATTTCTGATGCCGATAATTTTTTTTTACTGTATGATGCCGTATCTATACTTTTTTTTATAGTTTTGTAAGTAGATATGATCATCCTTGAGATTAAATACAACATGTTAACTTACAGCTATTTATATCTTTTACGGGTTATATATAAGGATTTATATGCGATGAACCGACATCCTTAAAACGGATATGTCGGTTCAATTTTATGAAAGAGTACGATATATACTGCCAAATATTACAATAAAATAGTCATTATATGAGAAAAGAGAGTTTAGTTTCCATAACCGATTATACAAAAGAAGATATTCTGGAAATTCTGGAGAGCGCCAAACATTTTGAAGAAAATCCTAACCGTAAAATATTGGACGAAAAGGTGGTGGCTACACTATTTTTTGAACCGTCAACTCGTACAAGGCTTAGTTTTGAAACTGCCGTAACACGTCTGGGCGGACGCATTATTGGATTTTCTGATGCTTCTACCACAAGCTCCACAAAAGGCGAAACACTGAAAGACACTATTATGATGGTTAGCAATTATGTTGACCTGATTATAATGCGCCATTATCTGGATGGTGCAGCAAAATACGCTTCAGAAGTTTCGAGCAAACCTATAATAAATGCCGGCGATGGAGCAAATCAGCACCCGTCACAGACAATGCTTGATCTCTACTCCATATACAAAACACAAGGGAAACTTGATGGGCTTAACATAACTATGGTAGGCGACCTTAAATACGGTCGTACAGTACACTCGCTAATTATGGCTATGTCGCATTTCAACCCAACTTTTCACTTCGTCGCACCTGAAGAACTTAAAATACCGGACGATTACAAAAAGTTCTGCGATATGAAAGGAATAAAGTATTATGAACACGATGAATTCACTGAAGATGTTATAAACAATGCCGATATACTTTATATGACGCGCGTACAACGCGAAAGATTTACCGATCTCATGGTTTACGAAAAGGTAAAAGATGTATATACACTGCATAACAATATGCTTGCAGATTCAAAACCAAACCTGCGCATCCTTCACCCGCTGCCACGTGTAAATGAAATTGCGTACGATGTAGACGATAACCCTAAAGCCTACTATTTTGAACAAGCAAAGAATGGTATTTATGCACGTCAGGCTATTATATGCAAAGTTCTTGGTATTAAAATTTAAACTATTTTTCATCATGGTAGAATTAAAAAAAGAGCTGAAAGTTGCGGCATTGGAAAACGGGACCGTAATAGATCATATACCCTCCGAAAAACTATTCAAAGTTGTAGAGATACTAAAACTGTCTGAAATCAGCAAGAGTATTACAATCGGGAACAACTTTACGAGCAAACGTATAGGTAAAAAGGGAATTATAAAGATTGCAGATACATTTTTCAAGGAGGAGGAGATAAACAAGATAGCAATAATAGCCCCTAAAGCGAAAATAAACATAATACGCAATTATGAGGTCAAGGAGAAGCACGAGGTAGAACTGCCCGATCTATTGCGTGGAATAATAAAATGCAATAATCCCAAATGTATAACAAATAATGAACCAATGCAGACTGTTTTTTACATTCAGGATAAAGATGCCGTAAGGGTAAAGTGCAAATACTGCGAACAAGTGGTTACACGCGAAGACATAAAATTGGCATAGACACTCAGAAACTATTAAAAAGATATGGCACATCAGGCATGGAAACCAGGAACGATGATATATCCGCTCCCAGCAGCCCTGATAAGCTGCGGAAAAAGCGAAGAGGAATATAATCTGATTACCGTAAGTTGGTTAGGGACAATATGTACTGATCCTGCAATGTGCTACATATCACTACGTCCAGGTCGCCACTCATATAAAATAATTGAACAGAACAAGGCTTTTGTAATAAACCTTACAACAGAAGCAATTGCCCAAGCAACCGATTGGTGTGGTGTACGCTCCGGTGCTAATTGCAATAAATGGATTGAGACCGGATTAACACCTATTGCATCAAAAAATGTAGCTGCACCCTATATAAAAGAGTCACCTCTCTGTATTGAGTGTAAAGTTCAAAATATAATAAAAATAGGGACACACGATATGTTTATTGCAAGTGTTGAAGGGCTCCTTGCAGACGACAGATATATAGATTCTGAAACCGGTAGATTTGAGCTTGAAAAGTCAGGTCTTCTGGCATACTCTCACGGACATTATTACAAACTAGGGAAAGAGATTGGCAAATTTGGATGGTCAGTAGAAAAAAAACGAAAAAAATGAGGAAAATAATACTCATATCGCTCTGCTGCATTTTCATCTTCACAACAATACGGGCAGAAAAAAAACCGAGGAATAAAGACCAACGGTTTAATTTCGGTTTAATCGGCGGCGTTAATGCCCCCTTCATAAGCAATCGGGGCTTTTTTATAAACTGGCATGAGGCAGAACTTCCAAGTAATGAATCAGGCATAGGAGCCATGATAGCAATATTCGGACGTACAAATATAAATAGACATTATCTGCAATTTGAGGTTGGCACATCTTTCTACCGCAACAAAACTATTTTTGATATTGATAAATTTAATGCCGCCACAACAATCCAGACAAGTATAAACGCATCTGCCTTCACTCTTGATATACCACTGCTTTACGGATATAATTTTGTAAAAAAAGCACCATACGAATTATCCTTATTTGCCGGTCCCAAAATGAGATATACATATAAGTATAATGATACTCCAGACAATTTTGGCACATATATTTTTGATATTAACGAACCAATACACCCAATAACCGGCTCATTCATTATAGGAATGGCGACAAAAATTTCTCGTTTTATACTCGATTTCAGATATGAATTTGCCATAACCGTACAAAGCAAACCCGGCACATACTATCTGTATGAAGGAGAATCACTTCTCTCACAAGGAAGTATATATATGAAACGCGCAACAAATTTATTGAGTTTTTCTTTGGGGGTAATTTTGTAAGTAGTAACTTTGCATTCAGCATAAGAAAGACGTTTTATAACAAAATCATATTAGTAAACTTTATGGAAAGAGACACAAAAATCTTTGACATCATTGACAAAGAGAGAGAACGCCAGATGAAAGGCATTGAGCTTATTGCATCTGAAAATTTCGTAAGCGAACAAGTTATGCAAGCAATGGGTTCTTGCCTTACTAACAAATATGCCGAAGGTTATCCCGGAAAACGTTATTACGGTGGCTGCGAAGTTGTCGATCTGGCAGAGCAACTTGCAATAGACCGTTTAAAAGAGATATTCGGGGCAGAATGGGCAAACGTTCAGCCACACTCTGGAGCACAAGCAAATATGGCCGTATTTATGGCTGTTATGAAACCGGGCGACAAGTTCCTCGGGCTCAACCTTTCACACGGCGGTCACCTATCACACGGTTCTCCGGTGAATTTTTCGGGATTAATGTACAACGCTCTCGAATACGGCGTTAATGAGGAAACTGGATATGTAGACTATGATATGATGGAGGAGGTTGCACTCAGAGAACGTCCAAAGATGCTTATAGGTGGAGCTTCAGCATACTCTCGCGAATGGGATTACGCTAGGATGCGCGAAATTGCAGATAAAATTGGAGCTATATTTATGATAGATATGGCACACCCCGCCGGACTTATAGCAGCCGGACTTTTAGAAAATCCATTAAAATATGCCCATATCGTAACATCGACAACACACAAAACCCTGCGCGGACCACGCGGAGGTATTATCTTATTAGGGAAAGATTTTGAAAATCCATGGGGTAAAACAACTCCTAAAGGAGAGATACGTAATATGTCCTCCCTTCTAAACTCGGCCGTATTCCCAGGGGTACAAGGTGGTCCATTAGAACATGTCATAGCTGCAAAGGCAGTATCGTTCGGAGAGGCACTCCACCCATCATATAAAGAGTATCAGGCACAGGTCAAAAAGAATGCAGCCTGCATGGCAAAAGCATTCACAGATAAAGGGTACAAAATCATATCGGGTGGAACAGATAACCACTGTATGCTGATAGATCTCCGCACTAAATTTCCGGAGCTTACAGGAAAAGTTGCTGAACGAACCCTTGTTGCCGCAGATATTACGGTAAACAAAAACATGGTTCCATATGACAGCCGTTCCCCATTCCTTACATCCGGCATCCGTATAGGAACACCGGCAATCACAACACGTGGTGCAAAAGAGAATCTGATGATAAAGATTGTAGATATGATAGATATAGTACTGTCTTCACCGGAAGATGAAAAAGTTATCAGAACAGTACGTGATGAGGTGAACAAGACAATGAAAGATTATCCATTGTTCGCTTACTAAACAACAGTAAACCGTAAAGATAAAATTATCATTACAAAAAACCCCCTCAAAAGTCAGTAAAAACTATTGAGGGGGTATTTATTAAATATTATCCTATAACCTGATTATCTCTTTTTTAATGGGGATGGAGAATTCTCGTAAATAGGATACATCTTTATAGCGCTTTTTTTGCTATACATCTGGTTGGAATCATTCATAAACATAATCTTTCCTCCACGCTGCAAAAGGTAATATCTAATAGGTTTTCCCCATAATCCAAAACGGTAATCACAACTGAATATCTCTTCTTCTGCACTGATCTTCAACACACCAATTATTGTTCCCGAAGGCAAAAGCCTATGCCAATTACCATAAAAACTCTTATCTTTAATAAGTATTAATCGGTATGATATTCCGCAATCATTCACATCACATTTTGTTATAAGGAAAGTTGCGCCATTATGATCTTCCCAAATACCCTCAATATCATCCGCATTAGCAGCATCATATATCTCTTTTGCCTTATCATTAGAGAAATCTTTATATGCCTCCCATAATTCAGGACACTCCGTAATACGAATTCCGGCATAACAGACACTTGTCATAAAAACAAATAAATATATAATCGTTACCTTAAACATCTATTTATAAGTAAAAATAATAGCGTAAAAATTAAATTGTGCCTAATACTCCTGTGAATAACTTATACACACTAAGCATTTAAAATCTTAAACACCAAAAGTTAAAATTTATAATTAAACCCAAAACTCAAAAGCTGCTTAAACTGCAAATGGTTTCCGCGCTTATTCTTGGCAACACTGTCATCATATCTTGCATGCAAATATATACGCGTAGAGAAGTATCTGTTGAATGCAAAATTCATACCCGTCTCAAGATCTGAAAGTATATACTTGTAATTTGTAAAATAGAATATCCTTGCATTCCATGAAAGGTTGCGATAAAATTCCCATTTGAAGTTAGCCTCAAATGAGGAACCGACCTGATTTACAAATAGTTTTCCGTCTGCGATTCCGGCTTTTGCAGCAAGATCCTCCCTCAATGCAAATTTAAGGTTATACGACAACGGAGCAAACATTATAGATGTTTCAAATTTCCGTGGTTCAATCTTGCGATTATACGAAAGACCGAGACCAATATTCAACTCTCCCGGTGAAAAAGCGGAGGTAATCTGCTTATTACTATTAGTTTCAAAACTGTTAAAAAACTGCGTTTTAAATTGCATAGAAACAGTATAGTACCAACTCTTAAACGCTTTTATACCAAACATAGAGTTTATCTGAAAAAGATCTTCATTAATCCTAAGTTTATGAACAGAATCCGATGGAGCAGTATTTATACCCAATTTCCACTGTACCGAGGTGGAGAAAAGCAATTTCTTCTTATTATCGAAATTAACTGTGTATAACTGGTCGCTTATAAGGTTGAAGTTGCTCTCGCCACCTTGATACCAATTAGCAGATATATACGCCTCTGATACTTGTATTGAACTTGTATAATGGTTCTTCCATAACTTTGGCGGAGGCGGAGTCTCTAATGGCAAATTTGTAACCGGGACTGGAGGCGGAGTATTAATAGATATCATATTTTTTCGCATAGGACGCGTTGACTTCTCAGGTTTAGGTGCAGCAGGTAGCGTCAGAGTAGTATATTTTACATTCTCAGGGTGATTAGTTAGTACATAAAGATACGCATTACGTTTAACTATATCTGCATTGCTCACGGAGAACCGTTCTAAAGCATTATCGTCAAGTTTGAGCCGATTGTTTCCACCTACATTACCCATAGATACAACCTTTTGCGACAAGACAACACTGCGAGGTGCTTCATATTTTCCAAAAACCAAAGATAGAAACATAGGATCAGCGATACGTTCAGAGTTTAAATTAATATCCGATACCGACATTATATAATCCGTTATAGGATAACCTCCATGTTTTATCCCAAGCGTATCAGCAGCAACAACCAAGGCAGCCGGAATAGTATCCCCCCTAAGTTCATACATTTTTTTAAGATAATCTAAAAGATGGTTATCAACTTTCGCATGACCTACTGTCGTCTGTTTCTTCCCCGATACAGACGAAGTCATTGTAGCAGAAACCGATCCAACAGCAACAATAGTACATATAAATAATAATAAAACAGGTAAAAATTTCTTCATTATGCTAATAAATTAGGATGTATTTAAAGCCGGATAAAAATTTATAAGAATTTTTTTGAGACAACTACCGCATTATACAGTATAATTAAGAACAACTCTCTTATTTGATAAACAAAGAAAAAATTCATATTAAAACGCAAACTTAGTTATTTTTTGATAAGCATTAAAACTTTTACACTATAAAATAGAGTATAATACGGCTATATTTAATAAAAGCAGTAATTGTTCTCGTAATTTATTATTTAACACTACCTAATAAAGACGTAATAAACAAAACCTGACAAATAATAGATTTTTGTCTCTATTATCTGGATATTTTTTTCTACTTTTGCAGATTGAATTTTCATTATTAAGTAGTGCAAAATAATTAGTGCTATATTATTTTGGAACTGTTTGAGAGAGTATTTTTTATTTTAATCATATATGTTTAGCCCGCTAGATAATGATATAAAAATAAAAGACACATCACAAAGAGAATATAATGGTATGGCAAAATGCACTACTCAAAAATTAGAAGAAACTCAACGTTAATTTTTACATTACTTATATCAAATCTAGATTCAGAGTGGAAACTAAGTACATTTTCGTTACGGGTGGCGTTGTGTCATCATTAGGCAAAGGGATAATTTCAGCCTCACTCGCTAAATTATTACAGTCAAGAGGATTTAAGGTTACTGTCCAAAAATTCGACCCATATATAAATATTGATCCGGGGACCCTCAATCCATACGAACACGGAGAGTGTTATGTTACAGTCGACGGCAAAGAGACTGATTTAGACCTCGGGCACTACGAGCGTTTTACAAATATACAGACGACAAGGGCAAACAGCATAACTACTGGACGCATCTATCAGAACGTTATTGACAAGGAGCGCCGTGGCGACTATCTTGGAAAGACAGTACAAGTAATACCGCATATAACAGATGAGATAAAACGCAACGTAAAACACCTCGGGATTAAAGAAGGTTACGATTTTGTCATAACCGAAATAGGCGGAACTGTGGGCGATATTGAGTCATTACCATTTGTTGAGGCAGTACGCCAATTACGCTGGGAACTCGGAAAAAATTGCTTATGTATACACCTTACATACGTTCCATTTATCGCTGCAGCCAAAGAGCTTAAAACTAAACCTACACAACACTCAGTAAAGCAGTTGCAGGAATTAGGGATACAGCCAGATATACTTATACTCCGTACCGAACACGAACTAAGTTCTGATGTACGACGCAAGGTAGCCCTATTCTGCAATGTTTCTCAGGAAGCAGTAATACAGTCAATAGATGTCCCTTCTATTTACGAAGTTCCCATTAAGATGCAGCAGCAGAAATTAGACGAAATAGTTTTAAGGAAAACCGACGTTTCAGCAGAAGAACACCCATCAGATTTGAGTGGATGGACAAATTTTGTAACTCGCCTCAAAAAAGCAGAAAAGAAGGTATCAATAGGATTAGTCGGCAAATACGTAGAACTTCAAGACGCATACAAATCAATAAGTGAAGCCCTTATACAATCAGCAGCCTACAACGACCGCAAACTTGATTTACATCTATTCCAGTCAGAAAAGCTGAACGACAATAATGTAGAATCGCAACTGAAGGATATGGACGGCATAATAATAGCCCCCGGTTTCGGACAACGCGGTATAGAAGGAAAATTTGCTGCACTTAAATACGCCCGCGAACACGATATCCCTACATTTGGGATATGCCTTGGGATGCAGTGTATGGTAATAGAGTTTGCCCGAAACGTACTCGGATACGAAGATGCCAACTCCACAGAGATGGAGATCAATACCAAACACAATGTAATAGACCTGATGGAAAACCAAAAAAGTATCTCCAATATGGGTGGTACTATGCGCTTGGGCGAATACGACTGCCGTCTAAAAGAAAATTCTAAAACTGCTAAGGCTTACAATAAAACATCAATAAAAGAACGTCATCGTCATCGTTTTGAATTTAACGGAGACTACCGCGATGATTACGAAAAAGCCGGTATGATGTGCGTAGGAGAAAACCCTGAAACAGGCTTAGTAGAGGTCGTAGAGATCCCTTCAAAGAGATGGTATATTGGGACACAATACCACCCAGAGTACAACAGCACAGTCCTCAACCCTAACCCACTATTCCTCGACTTCATAAAAGCCGCTGTGGAAAATCAAAAATAAGCATAAAATTACCCCTCTTAATTTTTAGTATGGACAAAAACACCATTATAGGATTTCTTATAATCGCCGCACTCCTCTTCGGATACTCATGGTTCTCTCGCCCGTCTCAGGAAGAGATTGAATCAACAATACGTTACAACGATTCCATCGCAAAGGTAGAACAAAAGGGATTGTCCGCGATAGACGATACCACTGCATCTATTGCAATAAAAGAAGACTCACTACTTAACGACTCTTCTTTTATTACAAATAAGTTGCAAACAGAGTTCGGGGAATTTTCAAACGCCGCCGCAGGAAAAGACAGTATATTAGTTATGCAGAACAGCGTTGTAGCATTGCAGTTCAGCACAAAAGGCGGACAATTGTCAGAAGCACGACTCAAAGAGTATCAGACACACGATTCACTCCCACTGATACTCTTTAACAAAGAAGAGAACAATTACGGTTTCATATTTAAGACACGTGGGCGTGTAATAGGGACCGAAGAGTTATACTTTACCCCAATAAAAGTAAATGACAGCACACTAACAATGTCTCTTATATCAAACGGCGGAGAGCGTTTCAATATCGTTTACATCCTTCCGGCAAACAGCTACATGTTAGATATGAAGATTACGCAGGAGGGGATGGACAAAGTTCTCCCCAGAAATACTGCCAACATTGATTTTTACTGGAACCAACGTCTACGAAGCCAAGAGAAAGGGCGGATGTTTGAAGAACGGAACAGCAGTATATACTACAAATTTGTAGGCTCCGAAGTAGACTATCTATCAGAGACAAAAGAAGACAAACAAACAATAAACCTTGGAATAAAATGGATCGGGTTCAAGAACCAGTTCTTCTCTTCAGCTCTCATTGCAGATTACAAGTTTAACGGTGTCGACATTAGCTCTACGCCAATCACTGACAATGACACATATCTAAAAGATTTCAGCCTTAAAAGCACCATAGACTATAATCCGGCATCAAAAAGCGGTCCTGGATTTAAGTTTTTTCTCGGACCTAACCTCTATCCACTACTGCACGGATATGATAAAAATTTTGACGATGCCAACAAACTCAATCTGGATAAACTAATACCCCTCGGGTACAAATTCTTCCGATGGATAAATACGGCATTTATAATACCAATATTCACATTCCTCGGCAAATTCATAAGTAACTACGGAGTTATAATACTGTTGCTTACATTAATAATAAAGATAATTTTAGCTCCGCTCACTTATAAATCATATATGTCGACAGCCAAGATACGCGTTCTACGTCCGCAGATAGAGGAGATAAACCAAAAATTCCCCGGGACAGATAAAGCTATGGATCGCCAACGCGCAACAATGGATCTCTACAATCGCGCAGGCGCAAACCCAATGAGCGGATGTCTTCCGATGTTGTTACAGATGCCTATTTTGCTTGCAATGTTTGCATTTTTCCCATCATCAATAGAGTTGCGAGGAGAACCATTCCTTTGGGCGCAAGACCTCTCTTCTTACGACTCAATATATTCTTGGAGCACATATATCCCAATAATAACGCCATACTTCGGAAATCATATAAGTCTGTTCTGTCTTTTAATGACAATAACAAACATTCTCTACACAAAGATAAATATGGAAAATACCGCCGGAAGTCCGCAAATGCCGGGGATGAAGGCAATGATGTATATGATGCCACTTATGTTTCTCGTATTCTTCAATAATTATGCAGCCGGTCTTAGTTACTACTACTTCGTATCGTTGCTGATAACAATTTTGCAAACCTATGCTTTCCGTAAATTCATAAACGAAGGAAAAGTGCTGGCAAAGTTAAAAGAGAATCAGAAAAAACCACGTAAAAAGAATGGATGGATGGCACGCCTTGAAGAAGCACAAAAACGCAAAGAGGCTGTTATTCGCGAACGCCAAAAACAACAGAGAAAAAGATAAGACCAGTTACCACATCATATCAACGGCCGTGTTTGTAGAACTACAAACACGGCCGTTTTTTTATTTCAGTCCAGCATAAAACCCTTACATACAAACAACCAATAAGAGTAAATACCACTCACAATATTATATTATTTAATATTCTAACACCATTATTATCTTACTTAATAAATATTCATTATATTTGTCATTAACAATTTAAATATCATTTTTTTTGTAATTTATAAAAAATACAAATAAACTACTTATGAATAAGAAGACCCTATTTACCACATTTTTAATCTGTGTCGCATTATTTAATTGCCACGACACATTTGCTGCATATTGTACTGGATTCGGTACATCTACAAGAACAACTAACGACCGTAAATTGAATTCATTCAGTTTAAGTGATGGCATTAATACAACAACAGTAACAGTAAACCAATCTGCAGCGAATGGAGCAACAGTTTACTTTGATAAAACAGCCACAGTTTTCACAACATCTTCAGGAGCACAGATAACCCCATCAGCAAATTGGACCGGCGAATGGATGCACGGATATATCTGGATAGACTATAATAAAGACGAAGTCTTCACACCTAAGTTAGGGGCAACCGGAGTACCGGAAGTTGACAGCGAATTAGTCTCATACACATGCGCCGGAGAACGAAACAGCAAAGGAGAATCTGTTTCGGGTGATAACACCCCAGCAGAACTTAATCACCTACCATTCACAATTCCTTCAACATTAGCTCCAGGCAATTACAGAGCCCGTTTTATTGTTAACTGGGACAATATAAATCCGTGTTTAATCACAAGCTATACCCATGGTCCATGTGTAGTTGATTTTATAATAACAGTAAAAAAAGGAGCCCCTTATTACAAAGTTGAATTCACCAACAATTACTCATCAGAGTGGAAACTCGATTGGGAAGAAAATTTTAATTCAGGTACACTTGATTTAAAAACATGGTCGAAAATAGGCGGTCCTACCCCCGGTAATAATCCTGATTGGCTTAAAAACATGTCTACATACGATGGCTGCTTCGACTTCCGCGATGGAAGTATCGTGCTGAAAGGGATAAGAAACCCAGGAGAAGCTATCACCGGAGATAAACGCACATATCTCTGTGGCGGAATTGAAACATTTAACAAAAAAGATTTTATGAGGGGGAAAATAGAGATAAGAGCCAAGCACACTTCTGCTCAAGGAGCATGGCCGGCTCTGTGGATGATGCCACAATATTCCACTTATGGCCCCTCTGTTTACAGCGAGATAGACATCTCAGAACACCTCAACTATGAGAATATAATATATCAGACCCTACACACCAATTACACGATGAACGTTAACAAAGAAAACCCTTTGGCACATGTAACACCTGCATATACAAACAAAAACGATTACAATACATACGGTGCAGATATGGGAAAAGACACTGTTAAACTCATGTTTAACGGAATAGTAACAATGGCCTATCCAAGAACAGGAGCAAAAGATCAGTTCCCTTTCAATCAGGAGTATTTCCTTATGCTTGATATGCAACTCGGAGGAGGATGGGTTGGACCCGTTACAGGAGTAGATCTACCCGTTGAGATGCTGATAGATTGGGTTAAGTTTTATAAAAAGGACGAAAAAGGAGGTACTATAACGGTAAAAAATGGTTCAACAACTATAAATTCAGGAGGCAACGTACGAGAAGGAGATAACATCACTGTAAAAGTTAATCCCTCACTAAGCTGCCAAATAGACAAAGTTTTTGTAAACGGTTCAGATATAACTAATGAATATCTTAAAAATGACAGTTACACTTTTCCCGTTACACAAAATGCAATAATATCCGCAACATACAAAGCCCAACAATATGCAGTAGAATATACAGTTAACGGTGGAGGCACCATGACCTTAACAGACGATAAAGAGAATCCTATCAACAACAGAGCATTGTTAAATTACGGACAAAACATAACAATAAACTTTAATCCAATAAACGGAGAAACAATTCAAAAATATAATATTAATGGCATTAATCGGATTAGTTCAGTAAAAAACAACAAGGCTACTTTCAATCTGTACGACAATGCAACAATAGATATACAATTCAGCGGAAAGAGCGGAATAGAAGAGGTTAATACAGTCAGTAACATAAAAGTTTATGCCAATGAAAATGCCATAGTTATAACATCGCAAAATAAAATAACAGCGGAAATTTTCAATATAGATGGAATTCTAATAAACAAGATAATACTGCAAGGAACAACAACAATCCCTTGCTCATCAGGGATATATTTAGTTAGAATAGGCAGTAAAACATATAAGATAAAAATATAATGAATAAAAATATTTTAAAAGTAATATTATCAACTGTGATGATTACAAATATTCTAATAGTAGCAGCCGATAATACAAAGTCATACACAATAACGATAAACAATGAATATTCGACAGGTTGGAAAGTGATATGGGAAGATGATTTCAATACCGATACTCTCGACAGAAACGTATGGTCAGTAATAGAACCTCTTCCCGGAGAAAATTCAGACTGGAGAAAAAACCTCTCTTCGTACGAAGGATGCTTTGGATTCAGCGATAGCAATATTGTGCTGAAAGGAATTGAAAATAGCAGCGATAGCACTATTACAGGAGAGACGCGCAAATATATTTGCGGAGGGATACAATCTCGCGACAAAAAGAATTTTACAAATGGCAGAATTGAAGTAAAAGCTAAATTCAGTTCCGCACAAGGAGCATGGCCGGCAATATGGATGATGCCCAAAAGTTGTCCTGATGGCTGCCCAATTTATGCAGAGATTGATATGATGGAACACCTTAATTACGAAAACATAGCATATCAAACACTACATACAAACTATACATTCAATGTCAGCAAAGAAAATCCATTATCACATGTGACACCTGACATTGACAAAAACGTTTATAATATATATGGTGCAGAGATGGGTGAAGATACCGTCAAGTTGACTGTTAATGGAAAGGTTACAATGGTTTACCCTAGAAACGGAGCAAAAGATCAGTTCCCTTTCAATCAAGAATTCTTCTTGATAATAGACATGCAACTTGGGGGCTCATGGGTAGGCGAGGTAACCGGCAAAGACCTTCCAGTTGAAATGCTTATAGATTGGGTTAAATTCTATAAAAAAGAAGAGAGCGGAGGTCATATAACTGTTTACAATGGCGAAGCACCTATAAAATCGGGAGATTGCGCACAAAAAGGAGATAAAATAACAATAAAAGTAGAACCTATTACAGGATATGAGGTGAATAATATTTTAATAAACGGAAGAGATATAACCAAAAAATATCTTAAAGATAAAAGCTATTCATTTAAGCCCACAAAAAACGCTACCGTATCGGCAACATACAGAAAGTTATAGATATGAAAACAAAACTACCGAAACAAACATAAAAAAATAATTAGGTTTGCTCTAAATATGATAGGTCTATTCAGAAAATATTCCAAATTAATTAAAATAAGAATGGGCTGTCGAACTTTGTTCGACAGCCCATTCTTATTTATTGATACAAAAAAAATAAGGTTCGTAATATTATATCCTCTTTCTTTACCTTATAAATAATAGCTCTCTATATTTAGGCAAAGTCCATAACTGATCATCAACAACAAGTTCAAGACGGTCAATATGGGCACGTATCTTTGATAGATATGGTGCAACGGTATCATGATAAGCAATTGCCCGCTGACGCATCCCTTCTATTTTATTAGCCTCTTTACGCGCATCAACCATATCATCCACCAACGTTTTTATAGCAAGTTCGCGACGACCTATGTCTTCTATTAATTCAAGGTCTTTGCTGCAAAGTTCTGAGGCAATCTTATCAGGAAACAAAGAGCGTATCTTATAAACATTATCAATAAGCTCACTCTGATATTTTGTAGAAATCGGAATTATATGGTTCTTTGCAAGATCACCCAACACGCGAGCCTCTATTTGTATTTTTTTAGTGTAAGTCTCCCATTTAACCTCGTTGCGAGCCTCAAGTTCTTTTGGTGTCATAACCCCGGTAGTTTCAAACATCTTTATAGTCTCGGGTTTAAGATAGTTGTCGAATATAACCGGTACACTCGTCTCGCAATCAAGCCCTCTACTCATGGCCTCTTCTTTCCATTCATCGCTGTAACCATTCCCGTCAAAACAAATATCCATACTCTCTTTTATATAAGTACTAAGAACAGAGAGAATGGCCGCATGTTTCTCCATGCCTGAAGCCATCTTTCCATCCACATCGCACTTAAACTCAGCAAGTTGTTCGGCTACGGCAGAATTTAGTACTATCATCGCCGAAGCACAATTTGCCTCAGCCCCCACAGCGCGAAACTCAAAACGATTCCCGGTAAAGGCGAATGGCGAAGTCCTATTACGATCGGTATTATCTATAAGTATTTCAGGAATCTGCGGAATATTGAGTCTCATTCCCTGCTTAACTCCACTTGAAAGCATAGTCAAGTCATCACATGTTATCTCTCCCAAATGTTGCAATACAGCAGAAAGTTGGGATCCTAAAAATATGGAAATAATAGCCGGAGGAGCCTCATTGGCTCCAAGTCTATGAGCATTTGTTGCTGATGATATACTAGCCTTAAGCAGCCCGTTATGGCGATACACTGCCTTTATAACATTTACAATAAATGTTATAAAACGCAAGTTCTCAATATTTGTTTTGCCGGGAGCCATAAGTAGTACTCCGGTATCTGTACCCAACGACCAGTTGTTGTGTTTTCCTGAACCGTTCACCCCTTTGAAAGGCTTTTCGTGCAACAAAAGGCGGAAGCCATGAATGCGTGCCACCCTCCGCATTGTAGCCATTACAAGTAGATTGTGGTCGTTGGCAAGGTTGCACTCCTCAAATATTGGGGCAAACTCAAACTGGTTTGGCGCAACCTCGTTATGGCGCGTTTTTAAAGGTATTCCAAGTTTCAGACTCTCAATCTCCACATCGCGCATAAAAGCTGCAACACGTGTTGGAATAGCGCCAAAATAGTGATCTTCAAGCTGCTGATTTTTAGAACTTTCATGTCCCATAAGCGTGCGACCGGTAAGTAGAAGATCAGGGCGCGCGGCATAAAGCCCTTCATCCACAAGAAAATACTCTTGCTCCCAACCCAGATATGCAATAACCTTCTTTACTTCAGGATTAAAGTAGCGACAAACTTCAACAGCAGCCTTATCCACTGATCTGAGTGCCTTAAGGAGAGGTGCTTTATAATCGAGAGACTCTCCTGTATAAGCTATAAATACCGTAGGAATACACAAAGTATCGTCAACTATAAACGCCGGTGATGAAGGATCCCATGCAGAATATCCTCTGGCCTCAAAAGTATTTCGTATTCCCCCGTTTGGGAAACTGGATGCATCAGGCTCCTGCTGTATCAACAACTTTCCGCTGAGACGTTCAACCATGCCCCCTTTTCCGTCTAATTCAACAAAGGCATCATGCTTCTCGGCAGTACCCTCAGTCAGAGGATGAAACCAGTGCGTATAATGAGTAACGCCCATACTTACCGCCCACTCTTTCATCCCTTCGGCAACGGCATCTGCAATTTTTCGGGCTATCGGCTCACCATTATCTATCGCATCAGTAAGGTTCTTATATATATCCTCAGGAAGATACCGTTGCATTTTAGCCCTGTTAAATACATATTTACAGAAATATTCCGACGGTCTTCCTTCTGGTTCCGGCACTTCAACCGGTTTTTTTGTGAATGCACTCTCTATTACTCTGAATCTTAGCGTAGCTGCCATCTATGTTTTCTTATTTATTCAAGGGTCAAAGTTAAAAAAATATGCATGAATCGCAACTATCTAATATAATGTTTTTATCAATGCTTTTTAGATCAGCATATCATAAACAACTAAACAGCTTATAATAAACGAATTGCAAAGCTGTTGATAACTTTACAAAAAATACATGAATTGATAACTGTTATTTAGCTGATTGTTACTATCTTTGCAGGCGGTAAAAAAAGACTGCCGGTTAACCAAGCCATATAAGGCATAAGAGAAGAGCAAACCGAGAAGATCGAAATCCGTTGCGATACCCTGATGGGATCTCCGCATCCATCCTTAAAGTATCGCATAATCGTCTGCTGAACGATTGCAAGCCGACTGTCCTATCACCCCCGGGCATCGGTGTTTTTTTTGCCCGGAATTAAGAATTTGTTTAGAGTTTATCAAAACTTATCATTTAAACATAACATCATGCAAAAGAAGAAAGCAACTTTGATACTCGATGACGGGAGCCGGTTTAACGGGACTTCATTCGGGTACGATAAGCCTGCAAGCGGAGAGGTGGTTTTTAATACCGCCATGACAGGTTATACAGAAAATATGACCGACCCCTCCTATGTAGGACAGATAGTCGTTTTCACCTACCCGCTTGTGGGAAATTACGGCGTACCGGGTGAAAGTGTAGACGAATACGGTATTTCACTCTATTTCGAATCGGATAAGATACATGTCGAAGCGATTATCGTAGGTGACTATTCAGACAATTACTCGCATTGGAATGCCGCTGAAAGCCTCAAGGAGTGGATGATGCGTAATAAAATAGCCGGAATCACAGATGTTGATACCCGGGCACTTACAAAACTTTTGCGGGAAAAAGGTTGCATGAAAGGCAAAATCGTATTTGAAAACGACAATGAAATAGAGTTTACAGACCCAAACACTGAAAATCAGGTAAAAAAAGTAAGTTGTAAAGACATAATAACTTACGGAAAAGGAGATAAAAATATCATTCTGATAGACTGCGGAGCAAAAAACAATATTATAAGATGTCTGCTCAAACGTGGCGTCAAAGTTACATGCGTTCCATGGGATTACGACTTCAATAACATGGAATATGATGGTATATGTATATCAAACGGACCAGGCAATCCTGACACATGCAATGAAACAGTCGAGAACCTCCGCAAAGCAATGAATAAAAGCAAACCGATATTCGGAATATGCATGGGTAATCAACTGCTTGCAAAAGCCGGAGGTGCTAAAATCTACAAACTGAAATATGGTCACCGAAGTGCAAACCAACCTGTACGTATGATAGGAAGCGACAAATGCTATATAACGCCACAGAATCACGGTTTTGCCGTAGACAATGACTCTCTTGGACCAGACTGGGAACCATTCTTTATAAATATGAACGATGGTTCTAACGAGGGGATCCGCCACAAAAGTAAGCCATTCTTCTCAGTGCAGTTTCATCCGGAGGCTTCAGGAGGTCCAACAGAGACAGGTTATTTATTCGATAAATTTATAGAACTATTATAATACCCCACACAGAGCTATGAAGATAAAATTAAAGAAAGTTTTGTTGTTAGGATCAGGCGCCTTGAAGATCGGAGAAGCCGGTGAGTTCGACTATTCAGGATCTCAAGCCTTAAAAGCGCTTAGGCAAGAAGGTTTAGAGACCATCCTTATAAACCCAAACATTGCCACAGTACAGACATCCGAAGGGGTCGCAGATAAAGTATATTTCTTACCGGTTACTCCATTTTTCGTAGAGAAAGTAATAAAAAAAGAACGTCCTGAAGGAATCCTTCTCTCATTCGGCGGACAGACAGCACTTAATTGCGGTGTAGCACTTTTCAAATCCGGGATCCTCGAAAAATACAATGTACAGGTTCTCGGAACTCCGGTACAAGCAATAATGGATACTGAAGACCGAGAACTTTTCGTAAAGAAACTCGATGAAATAAATGTAAAAACCATACAGAGCAAAGCCGTTGAGACTATTGAAGACGCACGATGTGCAGCAAAAGATTTGGGATACCCTGTAATCATTCGTTCTGCGTATGCACTTGGAGGTCTTGGAAGCGGTTTTTGCGACAATGAAAAAGAGTTAAATACACTTGCCGAAAAATCTTTTGCATTCTCAGCACAAATACTCGTAGAAAAATCGCTAAAAGGGTGGAAAGAGATAGAATACGAGGTCGTACGCGATAAATACAACAACTGTATAACGGTCTGCAATATGGAAAACTTCGACCCGCTTGGAATACATACCGGGGAGAGTATCGTAATAGCACCATCTCAAACCCTCACCAACAGCGAATGGCAGAAACTCCGCGCACTTTCATTAAAGATAATACGCCATATAGGAATTGTCGGTGAGTGCAACGTACAATATGCCCTCGACCCATTTTCTGAAGACTATCGCGTTATTGAGGTTAACGCCCGCCTAAGCCGTTCATCGGCACTCGCGTCAAAAGCAACCGGTTACCCATTAGCATTTGTAGCTGCAAAACTCGGACTTGGTTATGGGCTGTTTGAACTTAAGAACTCAGTTACACAAACCACTCCGGCATTCTTTGAACCATCAATCGACTACGTAGTATGTAAAATACCTCGTTGGGACCTAAGCAAATTTCACGGAGTAGATCGCGAAATAGGAAGTAGCATGAAATCCGTAGGCGAAGTGATGGCCATAGGGCGCACTTTCGAAGAATCAATACAAAAAGGACTTCGTATGATTGGTCAGGGTATGCACGGCTTTGTAGAAAACAAAGAGATGGTCGTTGCCGACATTGACAAATCCCTTAAAGAACCTACCGACAAACGTATATTCGTAATAAGTCAAGCCTTAAGAAAAGGATACACGACAGAACAGATATACCAGTTGACTAAAATAGACAAATGGTTTTTAGACAAGCTGCAAAACATAATAGACACAGCAAATGAATTAGAAAAACATAATAATATAGAGGAAGTACCTTACGATCTTATGAGGTTGGCAAAACGTCAAGGATTCTCAGACTTTCAGATATGCCGTGCTGTACTTAAAAAAACCGATCCAGACGAAGGAGTTCTTCTTGTACGCAACTACCGCAAATCAATTGGAATAATTCCTGTTGTAAAACAGATAGACACTCTTGCCGCAGAATATCCGGCACAGACAAACTATTTATATCTGACATACAGTGGTACTGAGAACGATGTAAAATATCTAGGCGACCACCGCTCCATCGTAGTACTCGGCTCTGGTGCATACCGCATAGGAAGTTCGGTAGAATTCGACTGGTGCGGTGTAAACGCGCTGCAAACCATCCGCAAAGAGGGATGGAGAAGCGTTATGATAAACTATAATCCTGAAACAGTTTCTACCGACTACGATATGTGCGACAGGCTCTATTTCGATGAACTCACATTTGAGCGTGTAATGGATATCCTTGAGTTTGAAGCTCCGCACGGTGTAATTGTCTCCACCGGTGGTCAGATACCAAACAACCTTGCACTAAAATTAGATGCACAAGGCATTAAACTTCTCGGAACATCGGCAAAGAGTATCGACAACGCAGAAGACCGCAACAAATTTTCTGCCATGTGCGATAGGCTCGGCATAGATCAGCCAAGATGGAGAGAACTCACCTCTCTCGAAGACATTAACAAATTCGTTAACGAAGTAGGATTTCCTGTACTTGTACGTCCATCGTACGTACTCTCAGGAGCAGCAATGAATGTCTGCTCAAACCAAAACGAATTGGAACGCTTCCTACAACTTGCCGCTGAAGTATCTAAAAAACATCCCGTTGTCGTAAGCCAATTTATTGAAGAGGCTAAAGAGGTTGAGATGGATGCCGTTGCCAATAAAGGCGAGATAATAGTATATGCAATAAGCGAACATATAGAATTTGCCGGCGTTCACTCTGGAGATGCCACAATACAATTTCCACCACAAAAGCTTTACGTTGAAACCCTGAGACAGGTAAAACGCATCTCACGGCTTATAGCAAAAGAGTTGCAAATATCAGGACCGTTCAATATACAGTTCCTTGCAAAAGGGAACGCAATAAAAGTTATAGAGTGTAATCTGCGTGCTTCAAGAAGCTTCCCATTTATCTGCAAAGTACTTAAGGTAAACTTTATAGAGATTGCTACAAAGATTATGATGGGAGTGCCGGTTGAAAAACCACACAAAACACTATTCGATATAGATTGCGTAGGTATAAAAGCATCCCAATTCTCATTTTCACGTTTGCAAAAGGCAGACCCCGTACTTGGTGTCGACATGGTAAGCACCGGAGAGGTAGGTTGCTTGGGAAGCGACACCGACGATGCAATACTAAAATCGATGCTATCGGTAGGGTATCGTATTCCACAGAACAGCATACTGCTCTCAACAGGATCAACAAAACAAAAAGTAGACATATTGGATGCTGTAAAAATGTTGCAAAAAAAGGGTTACAAACTATATGCTACCGGAGGGACTCACTTAATGCTTAAAGAGAACGGTGTAGATACAACACGCGTGGCATGGCCAGACGAAACAGGTTTCCCAAGTGCACTTGAAATGCTGCACAATAAAGAGATTGATATGGTTGTTAATATACCAAAGAATTTGACAGCAGGAGAGTTAGACAACGGCTACAAAATACGACGTGCTGCAATTGATCTTAACATACCATTAGTTACAAACTCACGCCTTGCATCAGCCTTTATCTCAGCATTCTGCAACAAGAAAATGGACGATTTAGAAATTGAGTCATGGGATCAGTACAAATAAACCATTACTAAAATAAAGTTATCTAAATAACTAAGAGGGGCTGCCTAAAATAATAGGCAGCCCCTTTGTTATAAGATAACATAAACAGATATTCCAACAGAATCACAAACAAATACCCCACAAAAATTTATTTTATTGTGCTCACTGTCAGAAAAGTCAGCAACAATGTTAGGGTTTATAAAATAGTTGTCTTTTTATTTGATTAGTTAGGACTAACTAATTATATTTGCATAAAATTAAATCCAAAGTGTGATGAATAATAAAATAAAGGAGAATATAGCACAATTCTCCAGACTGATAACTGACGCTGAAGAAAAGGCAAAAGATAATAGTGATGCAAAAGACCTAACCTCTACACAGATTAATTACTTAGAGACAATACAGGAACTCGGCAATCCTAATATAACAGAATTATCAACAACACTCGGATTGAAAAAGCCGTCAGTAACAATTGTCGTCGACAGATTAGTAATGAAAGGGTGCGTTTATAAAATACACTCGGATGATGACCGCCGAAGTTCACACTTACATTTAACAGAGGTAGGCAAACAGATAAATATGAGGCACGATTTTGCTCATGAATATCTGACCGGAGTCGTAGAAAAAAAGCTCAATACAGAAGAACTTAAAACCTTCTCTGAAATATTAGACAAAATTATATCTCCTAAAAAATAAGAGACATGAAAACGACATCACAAGATACTACATATTCCGGGCTTACATATAGTGAAGCAAAATTACACCTTGAAAGGGACGGATACAATGAATTAGAAGGGAACAAACCACGAAGTTTCTTTACAATAATCTTTGGAGTAGTAAAAGAGCCAATGTTTCTTTTGCTTGTTGCTTGCGGAACCCTTTATATGTTTCTGGGCGATATTCAGGAGGGCTTCATGCTGCTTTTCTTTGTATTTGTTGTAATGGGAATTGAGTTTTACCAAGAGCGAAAAAGTGAGAAAGCACTCGATGCACTCAAAGACCTTGCAAGCCCTCGTGCAATAGTAATTAGGGAAGGGGTAGAAACCCGAATCGCCGGACGTGAGGTGGTTTACCACGACATAATAGTGCTTCAGGAGGGAGATAGAATACCGGCAGATGCGACAGTACTTAAGAGCATAAACCTACTCATAGACGAGTCACTGCTGACAGGTGAATCAGTTCCAGTACGTAAACACGACTGGCTGGGTGAGGTACAAGATATGCAGCCGGGAGGTGATGACCTTCCATTTGTCTATTCAGGTTCAATGGTAGTGCAGGGCAACGGGATAGCCAGAGTTACAAGTACAGGAATTAATACGCAGATTGGCAAAATAGGCAAATCCATCAGTGAAGTTGAAGAGAGCCCTACCAAACTCAAAACTGAGATTGGTGTATTAGTAAAACGACTAACTATTACAGGTGCCGTCCTATGTCTGTTGGTTATTACCATCTATACACTCACTCGCGGAAATTTATTGCAAGGTTTTTTAGCCGGCATTACACTCGCAATGGCAATGTTACCAGAAGAGTTTCCCGTTGTGCTTACCATTTTCATGGCAATCGGAGCTTGGCGTATATCCAGAAAGAATGTACTGACCAGAAAACCATCGGCAATTGAGACGCTAGGTTCAGCAACCGTTTTGTGTACCGACAAGACCGGAACATTGACAGAGAATAAAATGAAAGTTACCAAAATATATAACAAGAAAAATTTCTGGGTAGCTAAAGAGTCAAACAACTTTGCCGAACAGTACCACGATATAATAGAATACGGCATTCTATCAAGCCAAGCAAATCCGTTCGATCCTATGGAAAAAGCGATATGCAAAATTGGAGAGTCCTATCTTCAGGGAACAGAGCATATACACAGCAATTGGGAGATGGTCAAAGAGTATTCTCTATCCAAAGAGCTACTTGCCATGTCAAGAGTTTTCAGAAAGACATCCACCGGAGAATTGGTAATTGCAGCCAAAGGAGCACCAGAGGCAATTCTCGACCTTTGCCACCTCACGCCCGATATTCAAGCAAAATATGCCGATGCAGTGCAAACAATGGCATCAGAAGGAGCGAGGGTTATTGGTGTTGCTAAATCAATTATCCCCGAAACCACTTTACCCGAAATACAACATGATTTCAATTTTGAATTTATTGGACTTATAGGACTTTCCGATCCAATCCGTCCGCAGGTACCTGCGGCTGTAGCCGAATGCCAGAGAGCAGGTATACGCGTTATAATGATAACAGGAGATTACCCTATTACAGCACAAAATATCGCTCGTGAAATAGGGTTGCAGAATTACAGCCAATGTATAACAGGGAAAGATCTTGCCACTATGGATGAGGCAGAATTAGGTCAGCGGATACGTACCGTTAATGTATTTGCTCGCGTTATTCCCGAACAGAAACTAAAAATAGTAAATGCGCTCAAATACAACAACGAAATAGTTGCTATGACCGGTGATGGCGTAAACGATGCCCCTGCTCTCAAAGCAGCCAACATAGGTATAGCTATGGGCGAAAAAGGGACCGATGTGGCTCGTGAATCATCAGATTTGGTGCTGATGGATGATAATTTCAGTTCAATTGTCGGAGCTGTAAAAATGGGACGACGAATATTTGACAATCTTCAAAAGGCTCTGGGTTATATCTTTGCAATTCATGTTCCAATAGCCGGACTATCTCTTATCCCTGTACTGTTTGCTGATTGGCCACTTATACTATGGCCTGTCCACGTTGTTTTTATGGAGTTGATTATAGACCCCGCATGTTCTGTCATTTTTGAAGCCGAAAAGGCTGAAAAAAATGTAATGTCAAGACCTCCGCGCAAAACGAACGAACCTTTTTTTGGAGCTAAAAAAATATTAATAAGTTGTTTTCAAGGGGTATGGGTACTCGCATCCACTCTCGCAATCTATTTTATAACGCTCAAACTGGGTTACCAAACAGGAGAGGTAAGGGCTATGACTTTCACTACGCTTATTATAGCAAACATTATGAACATTCTCACAAACCGCTCTTGGAGTGAATCAATATTCACAATTTTGCGAACACCTAATCCAACCGTAAAATGGGTTGCAGGCGGAGCATTATTGTTTATAAGTTTAGTATTGACAATACCGTTTTTATTGCAACTATTTCAGTTCTCACCTATCAGTGTTTGGGAGGTACTTATTTCTATTACAGTTGGAATTAGCACCATACTATGGTTTGAACTCTATAAACATTTTCGATTACACAAAATATAGGTCAAACATTAGACCGCAAAAACAACCTGTATTTTATAAATTTGCAGAATAGGAATTTATTTAAACAAAAGATTAAGATTACTATACCGTCAGAATGATCAGATGCTTTTAGGTATTTTGATCCCAAAAACGTTTGATAACAATGTCAACATTGTGGCTTCAAACTCATTTGCTGCTTGAATATCAGGAATCATCACCTTAAGTCCTTGACGTATACACTTGATATTTATTTCGGCGGGCATATTCACCGGATCACCATCAATATGCATTACGCCCTCTTTTTCGCGAATAATCTTAAACTCTGATGACGTAAATGTTCTTATATGAGGATTAATACGTATGGTTTTCGTAAACAGCTGCACCGTCATAGGGAGAATTCCCAATAGGGAGAATGGACGCATAACAGTTACATCTATCTTGCCATCACACATTGAGGCATAAGGGGCTATAAATGCGTTGTTCCCATACTGCGATGCGTTTCCACAGGCAATTATAAATGCCTTCTCCTTTATGGTTCCGTCTGCTGTCTCTATTGTATAATATTCGTTTTTATACTGCAAATACTCCTCTATTGTTTTTATGAAATATGTAAGCCCACCACGCGTTTTGGAGACCGCAAATTTTTCGCTTACCTGAGCATCAAAACCTACACCACATGTACAAAAGAACGGTAATCCGTTTGCCTGACAATAATCCACGGCAACCATATGTGCTTTCTGAAGTGATTTTAGTGCAGCACTAACCCCTACCGGTATGCCGAGATGTCGGGCAAGACCATTTCCCGATCCCATAGGAATTATTCCAAGTACCGTATTGGTATGAACAAGAGCTTTGGCAATTTCATTACACGTGCCGTCACCGCCTACCGAAAGAACAATATCAAATCCATCAGCAGCGGCAGCAGAAGCTAATTCTGTGGCATGTCCTGCGTACTCTGTAAAAGCTACCTCTACGGAAACATCTTCTGAGCCAAGAATGCGTTTTATCTTATCTGGAATATTCGCTTTACGCGCACCACCTGAAATGGGATTTATTACTGCCAATAACCTTGCTTGCCTCATAACCTAATTTACATTAATGCAAATTTATAAATAATTTCTCACATCCGCCATAACATAACACGAAATTTTTAATACCTTTGCCTTAAGATATAAATATAATTACAAGCATATGTATAATTCAACCGGGACATTAGTAAGGAGTATCATTGCAATAATAATAGGTATAGTTCTTGTAAAATGGCCGGATACGGTAAATAACACAATTGTTACTGCTTTAGGAATATTATTCATAATACCGCTCCTTGCCACATTGATGGCAATGATTATACAAAACGCAAAAAACAGGAAGATTCCCGTATATTCACTTATTGGATGCGGAGGATCGGCAATACTTGGACTTATAATGATTCTTATACCCCAAGCATTTACCAATCTACTCGCACTACTTTTCGGTTGTATTATGATTTTTGCCGGAGCAAGACAGGTTATCGCAATAACTCCTTATAAAAAGCAGGGAGCAAGTTATCTGTTTTATATAGTTCCAGCAGTACTTATTATAATAGGTATTATCACAATTGCAAACTTCAGGAGCATGATATCCACTCTATGGATAATAGTAGGTATAATATCTATTATATATGGAATTAATGAAATATTCAATATGTTCCGTTTCCGCGCCATGAATAATGGCAATCTTAAAAATAAAAATATAGAGGACGCAGAAATTATAAATTAAAAATTTCTCATAATAACTTGGCACAATATTTGAGAGTTCATAATACTAAATAGATATTATGGATACAGATAAAATCACAGCTGCTCGAAAAAAAATCTTTATTTGCCTTAAAGAGAGGCGACTCAGAAACGTATTTAAATATCTGGGAGAATTGCTTGCGGTATGCAAGAATATAGGATTCAAAGAGAAGGTAGAAGAACTTGAGACAACTTACAAGTATATGATAAAATATATGCTTGAAGGGGTTGAAGATCCTGAGCGAGAAAAGTTATACAAATCACTTTTGATTTCACTCTACGCAATTACAGACAAAATTACGGACGAATTAATGATGCAATCGGCCTCAAGTTTCTATTATGATAAAAGAAGGTATTGCAATTTAAACGGAAACTATTCTCTGTCAAAACAAACTGAAATACTGAAAGCTACCGAAGATAAATTGTCTCTTTCAACTTCAGTAAAAGAGAATGACAATAATATTACAACATTAAGAAAAGCGACAGAAGATTGCCAAGAAGAGATATTTTTACAACTTCTGGTAAACTATAATACCACAGACTTTGATTACGAAATAAGTGAAAAACTTCTGAACCCTACTCTGTACAGCACCGCAACCGTTTGTCTGGCTGTTTCTGCCATTATGCTGAGCATACTGCATAACTATGACGAAAGAAAAATACTGATATTATTAGACACTTATTCACTATGCGATGACGAGGAGATTAAACAACGGGCACTCTGCGGAGCACTTATTGTTTGCTATTTTCACCGCGACAGAATTACTTTTTCAGACACCATATCAGAACGAATTGGACTTTTGACAGAAGATGTAAATTTTAGCCGTGATGTAAGAAACCAATTCATTCAACTTATACGCACCATGGAAACGGAGCGCATAACGGATATATTTACCCGCGAGATCCTTCCGGAGATGATGAAGATGAGTCCTGAATTATATAAAAAGATGTCAGGAGAAGAAAATATGGCGGATGATCCATTATTGGAAAAGAATCCAGAATGGGAGAAGATGCTTAATTCAAGCGGAGTAACAAAAAAGCTACAAGAACTGAACGAACTACAGATAGAGGGATCAGATGTACTGATGAGTACATTTTCTTCTCTTAAGAATTTCCCGTTCTTTAATAAAATTTCAAACTGGTTCAAACCTTTCTCTACAAAAAGCAGCGATATTAGCAACACATTTGCTAACAGTGGTAACTTCACAGAAATCATTGAAGCAGCAAGATTTATATGTAACTCCGACAAATACTCTCTCTCTTTGGCTATGGGAAATATTTCAGAATTACAGCGCAATGCAATTATGAATCAACTTCCGGGAGACAAAAATGAGGTTGAAGATGCTTTTAAGAATGAACTTGATGGTACTGCCTCGATAGCAAAAAGTATATCTAACCAATATATACAAGACTTATACCGTTTTTTTAAACTCGCTCCACAAAAGATTAAAGAACAAGATATCTTTTCTAAACATATTGATCTGTATGAAGTAGCTCCGTTGCAGATAATCTTCAGCGATGATGACACAATGCGCCTAATTGGAGAATTTTACCTTAAAAAGGAGTATTTCTCACATGCCGAGAAATATTTCACAATCCTTTCCGAAAGGATTCCTGAAGACACAGTAACACATCAAAAATTAGGTTATTGCAAGCAGATGCAAAAAGACTATAAAAGCGCAATAGAGGAGTACCTTAAGGCAGAGAGTATCTCACCGGATTTCTGGACGCTGCATCACATCGCAACCTGCTATCGTGCAGATGGATACATAAAAGAGGCTCTAAAATATTACGGTGAAGCCTTACGGTTAAAGCCTGACAATCTTGTTCTTGAACTCCAATGCGGACACTGCTATCTAACTCTTGGTGACTGCGAGAATGCCCTCAAACATTACTTCAAGGTTGAATATCTCGCTAATAACAGCATGAAAGCATGGAGAGCTATTGCTTGGTGTTCTTTTATTATTGGCAAGACAGCTCAAGCTGAAAGCTACTACGAAAAAATTTTATCAGCATCCCCTACGGCAAACGACTACATGAATGCCGGACATACGGCATTGGCATTGAAAAAAACTATGACAGCTTTTGAGCTATACCAAAAGAGTCTTATTGCCGGGAAGAATGATATTGAAACATTCCTACACGGATTCAACCAAGATCGCGACACATTAAAAAAGCTAGGCATATCTGACGAAGAGCTCTCTATAATGCTCGACCAACTTATGTACCAGAGCGAGAATTAGATTTTGAATGAAACCCAAACTATTGCGGTCATCACTGTGGGGTAAAATACAGTTTACTGCTTTTATAGCCACGCTCCCCTACCCTTTGTAACAAGAATTTCAGATTCACGTCAGAGAGTTGTGGTGTACGACTTAATATCCACAGATAATCAGAAGATGAGCTACCTATAAGAGCATAACTATAATTCTCCTCATCAAGCTCTAATATCAGATAGTTTACATAAAACCAAAGAAAGAACGAAACCTTAAGAGCACCCGGTTTTGTAGAATCAGGCTGTTTAGCGACCCCTTCTATTTGACGGAATTTGCCACCAATACAGTTCTTATATCCGCTATTTACCACCTTAATAGTGCCGTTATCATTAATAGTATAATTTGCGGTACAACCTACCAATCCACGTTCAAATCGGTGTGTTATGCGCGCTATTTCATACCATTTACCCATATATCTGAGTAAATCAAGACTTCTTATTGTTGCTTTATCTATATACATATTATAATAACAATATCTATATTTATAGGTTCATATTTAAATAATCAGCTTAAGAGAGTTTTTAATTAATGTAATTTGCACTATCTTTATTTGATGCAACAGATTCTTTTGCAAAGACTAATCACACCGATGTTTCTACTGCTGATGAAAGACAAAATAATTTTTATCTTTGCTCTCGCTTAACTACAACGGTTGATGCTATTCAACATAATCAAAATAAATTTGGCTTCTGTATTTGGTTTACACTATCTTTGCCGAGGATAATTAAAAACTTTGTAATTGACTGAGTATCATAATACAATAATGAGACGGCAAATTTTTGGTAACGATTTAGCGAAAGTTCTGCTTCTCAAATATTCTGCGCTTTGCTATGCCAAACAACTCTAATGCAAAAGTCATTATTTTTTTTTGAGAGCGGCAAAAATATCCTTGATAATTGAGAAAACATATCTATCAGATATTTCCCACGAAAAGTCACACTTGTTTCCTCAAATATTTATATAAAATTCATCGACTCAAATCTATCCTTATAATAATTACTATGTTAATATTATAAATTTATTATTTAATATATCGTAAACTCGTAATATTCGTAGTCCATATGGAAATCCCAATATTTATACTGGGGAATATAAACTCGATCGGACATAGTATCTAATGTGATTTTGTTATAGCCTTTTCTTGCAGGGTAATATTTGTAACCCCAGCGAACCCGGTATGCACCAGTGGTTTTATTCCGAGAGGCACTAACATTATTATTTGGATATCGTCGCTCAGTCCCCTTCTTAGGACAATACCAATATGGTAAATATCCTGTAGCTTCTACTTCTTCCCAATTTTCATCTTCACCTCCTGTCCCACTGCCTCCTCCGTCAGATGATGAACCGGCTGCTTGATTTACTGTATAATCACATGAATGTGCGTTGCCATTTGGGTCTGTTACTGTTATTGTAATTATACCGGTTCGTTTTGCCCCGGTATTTGCATTATTACCCCAATCTATCATAACTCGTGTATAGTTATAGTTATAGTTGTAGTAGTTATCTCCTTTTCTATATGGAATCCGGATCTTAGATTTATATAACCATGATACATTTGAGCTAAACGTAACTTGATTTATATCGAAATTATCATAATATATATCAACAGCTACACTACCACTAGTATAACATCCTAAATATTGAGAATAACCAGAAGCCGTATTGTTTGTACCACGAATTTCCGAACGATCTATGAACTTGACTTGTTCAAGTGTTAGAGCGTCTCCTTCTACTATACTTATTTGATAAGGATCGGTAGATGATGATCCCCAGACAAAAGCCCTTCGATCTTTGGGTACATTGTAAACTCCAGCTTCTGTATCAATGGATCTTTCATTTTTCTCCCAACTATGGTAGATATTATGCCAAGATTCAAAACCGGAAACATACATACCCTTCCCATTTGACCATACTTCCAATTCTCCGGTTGAGTACCTTTCAGGAGTAAAATATTTAATGTGCTGCCAGCATTTAGTTTTCTTAAATCCATAATTCTCAGGATCCGATAATGTCTCTTGGAATATTTGGTCTTTATCTTTATAGCAATATATAGGCGCTTCACCACATACTAAATATGAATCATTGAGTGTTGCATAACTTGAATTTCTGAGTTGCCATGTATTTGATCCTAACATTACCTCATCGTCCTTGTAAATTCCTTTGCATCCAATAAACTTTTTATTGAACGCTATAATTAAAAGATTTTGATCTTTATTATATCTGCAATCCAATAATTTAGTACATTGTTTTTCTTTAATTTCCCAACACTCAGTCAATAAAAATCCATATTCCATAGGATTTTTAGATACGTATTTGGGAATTTCCTGACCTTCAAGAAATGTTGTTTTTCCATATCCAGCGAAGTATGGTTCTTCTGGATCCTCTGTTTTTGACGAGCATGATAGAAGCCCCAAAAAAAATAGTGAGAAGATTAAAAAATTAACAGGTTTCATAAGTAGTGCTTTTTGTTGCTTATTAATGAGTATAAATTGAGTTTTATTTTTTAGCTATAAAATATTAAACATTAAATGTTATCTAACTAATGAAGAATAATCAAAGATATGAACATCTTAATATTTAAAATATTTCTTATAAACATTGGGATTTACATACTATTTTTATCGCTTCTTTTCGCATATTTTGGCAAATATAAATATTGTTTTTATAATTGTCAAATTATTTGATGTTTTTTTTGAGAGTGCATGAAAATAATATATAGATTCTTTTTGAGGAATCTATATATTTTATGGATATTTTGTGAGGGGTGTTTCTTGGGGATGTTTATTTTTTCACCGACGGTGATTTTTGTTCCCGATATTTTGTTCGCTTTCTTTAGCTCAGTCACTGATACGCCATATTTTTTTGCGATAGTCGAAAAATTCTCACCTTTACGCACTTTGTGACATTTAATCACAAGTTTGGTATCGGAATCACCACCCAATGATGCTTGCGAGTAAGAAGCATGTTCTACCATATCACGGCAAGCAGAATCTCCTCGATAGGCATATCTAGCACCTCAGAAATTTGTTTCAAGTGAATACGCTTAGTCACATGTAACGTGTCGGTGATAGGTGGCTTTTTTGTGGCTTTTCTTGGCTTTCTATTTGACTGACATAAACCACTTAAAGCCCTTACCTACAACCTTATTACCTCATTCTGCACTCATTCCCGTTTTTTTATCTTATCTTTGAGCCAGATTACAAATACTTTTGCGAAGACAAACAAAAATATTTTAGAAAATATATCCATGCACGGAGAGGAGACTCGTGAAAAACTAATAGAAGTAGCCCGCCAGTTATTCGTTAAATCCGGAGTTGAAAATACTACGATGAACGATATAGCTTTAGCTGCAGGAAAAGTTCGTAGGACATTATATACATATTTTAAAAGCAAAGAGGATATCTATTGGGCTGTGGTTGAATCGGAAATAACTCTTCTCTTAGATAAACTAAATAATATTGTAAACGAAGATCTTCCTCCGGAAGAGAAATTGTCAAACTATATTTTCTGTCGTTTGGAACTAATAAAAGAGATAGTTGCTCGTAACGGCACTTTGCGTTCAGAATTCTTCAGAGATATATGGAAAGTAGAGCACGCTTGGAAAAACATAGACCAACAAGAGATATCTTTACTCAGAGCTATTCTGCAGGAAGGAGTTGACAAAGGTGATTTTAATGTCCCCAATATAAGAATATCCGCCGTGCTTATACATTATGCTCTACGCGGTTTTGATGCTCCATATATCCGCAACCATTTTCAGCGTATGTGCGTTGACAAGGAGCAGGTAAGAAGTATGGCAAGCAACCTTATACTCAACGGAGTAAAAGCTAAAGAAACGATGATAAATGCAACAGGCAAACGAAAGAAAGGGAAAAAGATAGAATAACATTGATACCAATTAATATAATTAAAAGATGAAACTGTTAGAAGGTAAAGTCGCCGTTATTACAGGCGCAGCACGCGGAATAGGAAAAGCCGTGGCTTTAAAATTTGCAAGTGAGGGGGCAAACATAGCTTTTACCGACCTCAAATACGATGATAACATGAAACATACCGAAGAGGAATTAATTGCATTCGGTGTAAAAGCTAAAGGTTATGCATCCAATGCAGCTAATTTTGCAGATACTCACAATGTAGTAGAGGCTATCGTAGCAGATTTTGGAAAGATAGATATTCTGGTGAATAATGCCGGGATAACTCGCGATACGCTTATGCTACGAATGTCTGAAGAACAATGGGATATGGTGATTAATATCAACCTTAAATCTGCGTTCAATTTTATTCATGCCATAGCACCTATAATGATGAAACAGCGTTCAGGCAGCATAATAAATATGTCGTCTGTTGTAGGTGTTAGCGGAAATGGCGGACAGTGCAACTACTCTGCATCTAAAGCAGGAATGATAGGTCTTGCCAAATCTATTGCCAAAGAGATGGGTCCACGCGGAATAAGAGCAAATTGTGTTGCACCCGGATTTATAATAACCGAAATGACTGCCGTTCTTCCGGACGATGTTAAAGAAGCATGGGCAAAACAAATTCCTTTGCGCCGCGGAGGGACACCTGAGGATGTATCAAACGTATGTACATTCCTTGCATCCGATCTCTCCTCCTATGTCTCAGGGCAAGTGATTCATTGCTGTGGCGGTATGAATATGTAATTAGTTTTCATAAGTAATTATACAAAAACTGCCATCTCTCATCTAAAACAGAGAGGTGGCAGTTAATCTATTTAAAATAACACCTACTCCTAATACATTTTTATTATGACACCTCTCTACGAAGACAATCATATAATAATAGTGAATAAGACCTGTTCAGAGATAGTACAAGGTGACAAGACTGGCGATAAACCACTAAGTGAGACACTAAAAGAATGGCTTAAGGAAAAATACAATAAACCCGGAAATGTATTCATTGGAGTAACACATCGTCTCGACCGTCCGGTTAGCGGTGCAGTAGTCTTTGCCAAAACAAGCAAGGCTCTTACACGGATGAATGAAATGTTCCGTGAAGGCTCTGTTAAAAAGAGATACTGGGCTATTGTAAAAAATATGCCTCCGTGTGAAAGCCAGACATTACGGCATTACCTTGTTCGTAATGAGAAACAGAATAAAAGTGTAGCTTATGATGCCCCTCAACCAGATGCAAAAGAGGCTGAATTATTTTACCGCGTAATTGGACACAGCGACAAGTATCATCTTTTGGAAATTGAGTTGAAAACAGGCAGACACCATCAGATACGCTGTCAATTAGCAAAAATAGGTTGCACAATAAAAGGTGATCTTAAATATGGTGCTGAGCGTTCTAACCCAAACGGCGGAATATCCCTGCACGCCAGATATATCTCTTTTATACACCCAATATCCCAAAAGGAGATATCTGTAACAGCCCCGCTTCCTGATGACGACAAGCTGTGGAAAGCAATGGAGGCGTGCCAATCAGATGCAATATAATAATGGCGCAGAATCTGTTTAATAGATATGTGTGGCTTGTAAGCATGCTTTACAAGAACAGGCGAATGTCGTTAAAAGAGATAAATGAACGCTGGATACATACTGACTATTCTGATGGGATACCGATACCGCGAAGGACTTTTCATAATCACCGCGAAAAGATACAGGAGTTTTTTGATATAAATATAGAGTGCGACAGAAGTAGATCGGAATATTATATTGAGGACAGCGATTCAATCTCTGATGATAAAATAAGATCGTGGCTGTTGAGTTCTTTTTCGTTAGGTAATATGATGAACGAGCAGCATCGACTACACGATAGAATAATGCTCGAAAACATACCGTCAGGAGAGAAATTTCTTACTCCAATAATTGAGGCCATGCGAGAGGATATGATATTAGAGTTTGATTATATGCCATTTAAAAACGCATTTTCTCATAAAGTTATTCTTGAACCGTATTTTATACGGGTTTTTAAACAACGCTGGTATATAATAGGACGCAACACATCATACGCAGATCTGCGCACTTATGCCATAGACAGAGTGAATAGTATACATATTCTTAAAGAGCATTTTGATTATCCTGAAGATTTCAGACCTGAAGAGTATTTTAAAGACTGCTTTGGGATAACGCACAGTCACGAAACAGGGTGTAAAATAATAATTAAAGTGAACGTTAATCAAGCTGCATACTTTAAGACTCTCCCATTACATAAATCGCAATACATAATTTCTAACGGTACAAATTATACAACATTCGGATACTACATGAAGATAACTTTTGACCTTATACAAGAGTTAATCTCACATGGTGATAATTTAGAAATTCTTGAACCTGAATCTCTGCGCTGCGAGATAGCAGCATCACTCGAAAGAGCTCTTAAACAATACAAAAGATAACCTTATATAACTTAAAGATGAGGCGAAAAATGATGGTAATCAATAATGATTCCGGCAAAAAAAAAACGATTCTAAATATTTAGAATCGTTTTTTTTACTGACTGTATTATTTTTCCGAATTACGCAACCTGTAAATATACAAACCGTATGTCATTACAACAACAAAACAAAATAACGGGATATAAAACGATGATCTTACAGCCGAATCAACTCCGGTAGAAAAGGCTGGTGCAAGTCCCGACAACCATCCTTTATCTATAAATAACCCCATAAACGGAGTTACTACTGCCCCTCCGAGAATAGCCATTATAAGACCGGCAGCCCCTAACTTAACCTCATCGCCCATATCGTAAAGTGCTATTCCGTATATTGTAGGAAACATCAACGACATACAACCTGATATTGCTACAAGCATCCAAATTGAAATGTGTGGGGGCATATATATGGTTCCAATACAGGATAATATACCGGCAACGGCAAACCCGGTAAGTAACATAGCCGGATTGAAACGATGAATAAGCCCTGTACATATCCATCGGCATATTATAAACAGAATTATAGAATAAAGATAATATTTGGCGGCTTCCGCTTCATTTATTCCGCCAAAAATAGTCATCGCATATTTTACGGTCCATGTCCAGACAGTAATCTGCAAGCCAACATAAAAGAATTGCGTCATGACGCCCCAGTAATAACGTGGCTTCGATGCAAGTTTCTTAAATGATTCTGCCATATTCAACGCACCTTCACTATCCTTGTTTTCAGATTTTTTATAGTTAAAAAAGAATAGCCATATAATAACAGCAATTACAACTAATCCAACATATGGTACGCATACCCATAATAACTCTCCGTTACGCATGTGTGCTATCGTATCCGGTGCCATTTGCATCCGCTCAGCAACTGTTGCTTCGTTAAGGTGTTCTAATATAAGATATTTGGCGAGAAATATTCCGGTAAGAGAACCGAGAGGGTTAAAAGCCTGAGCAAAGTTAAGGCGTTGTATTGATGTTTGCTTTGCTCCAAGCGATAGCACGTAAGGATTACATGTTGTTTCAAGCACCGAAAGACCGCAAGCAAGTATGAATATTGATGCTAAAAACATCTCGTAGCTTTGCAGCATGGCTGCAGGGATATAGCCCAATGCGCCTATTATATAAAATCCCAGCCCGACAAGTACTCCAACGCGATAAGAATATCTTTTTATGATTATTGCTGCCGGAATTGCCAATACAGCGTAAGCACCATAAAACGCAACCTGCACTAACGATGAATTTACAGCATCTATCATAAAAATCTTTGCAAATGCCGGCACAAGGTTATCGGTCATATTATTAAGAAGCCCCCATAGCGCAAAACATGAGATCAGCATAATAAATGGAACTACTGCCGATTTTTCGACAACCCTAATTTTTTCTAATGCAGTCATAATTTTTTGTTTATTGGTTTTTAAACTATTTAAAATTTTTCTTATCTATAATATCCTGTATATGAAGAATTTTATCTGTTTTTACTTTTAAACAGATTCTTACGGGTTATACTGTTTAATATCTATTTTACTGAGCAGCAGTCTAAGGTCTTCGGCTGTTTTAAGTTCTCCTGAAGCAAATGCCTGTACCGCTATATTACCTATTGCCGTGGCTTCAACCGGACCTGCGATTACTGTACATCCTGTTTTTTCAGCTGTCAGACGGTTAAGAAGGGCATTTTGCGAACCTCCACCAACTACGTGTATAGTATTTATTACTTTTCCGGTACATGACTCAAGTTGTAACTTCACCTTTGCATATTCTTCTGCCAACGATACACATATAACGCGCATAAAGTCACCTTTTGTTATCGGTTCCGGCTCTCCATGAGATTTACAATAATTTGTTATTGCTTCATTCATGCTCTTGGGCGCTACAAAAATATTATCTGAAACATCTATAACAGAGTTGCATGACGACCTTTCCGCTTCATCAACCAATGTGGCATAGTTACATGTCTCTCCTCCCCCTTCCCACTCTCTGACAAGCGACTGTATAAGCCATAGTCCTGTTATATTCTTAAGAAATCGTATTGTCCCTGAAATAGTACCTTCGTTTGTAAAATCGGCATCCATCGCCGCTTTTGTCTGTATTGGATGTTCAATCTCAACACCCATTAAAGACCATGTACCTGAACTTATAAATGCACATTTATCATCTGTGGCAGCAATAGATGCCAACGCTGATGCCGTATCGTGTGAACCGACGGCAACAACATCTATATTTCCACCAACCTCTTCCGATACACTTTCCGTAAGACGTCCCAACAGAAAACCCGGCAGAACTATTCTCTGCATCAGTTTAAATGGGAGACCGAGTTCAGAAAATATCTTCCTATCCCAAGTACCGGTAGAAGAGTTAAGCATCTGCGATGTAGACGATATTGTGTATTCGTTAACTGCCGTTCCGGTAAGAAAATAGTTAAAAAGATCCGGTGTAAAAAGTAATTTATCTGCGTATTTAAGAGAATCATCATCTTCAAGGAGAGAACTGTATAGTTGGAATACAGTATTTATATCCATAAATTGGTTTCCTGCAAGTGAAAAGAACGTCTCTTTAGGTATCTTTTCAAAAGCTTTTTCCTGTACTCCTTTTGTCCTTATATCACGATAACAGACTGGATTTGATATCAGATGCCCATGCTTGTCTATAAGGGCATAATCCACGCCCCATGTATCCACTCCCATGCTTTTAATTGTACTTCCGTACTTTGCAAATGCTTTACGTAGACCTGTCTTAAGTTCGTGAAAAAGTGCAGGAAAATCCCAATACAATCGACCGCCAATATCTATCTGGTGGTTTGGGAAACGATGCACTTCATCAAGAAATAAACCTTCAGCAGAGATAGTACCAACTATAACTCTACCGCTACCTGCTCCAAAATCTGCAGCGATATAATACATAACTTTATGATTGAGAATAACAACTTTGTATTATTCTGTTATTTTACCTAATACGTATTTATCAAGATCTCTTATTTCGGAATGATTCAAAACATTACAATTATTCCCAGATTGAATTATTATACGACATGCCATTTCAAAAAACATTGCTTTCTCAAAGGCATCGTTATAATCTTTACCACACACAACTTGTCCGTGGCTCGAAAGTAAACAGGCATCATGTTCCTTCATTGCTGTTATAACCGCGTCTGCCAATTCGGGGGAACCTGGGCGAAAATACGGTATTACAGGTATTTCTCTTCCTACATGGCATGGGATTTCGGCTGTTACGTTATAATCTGTCGGTTTATTTTTCATACATGCAATGGTAGTTGCATACTCCGACTGAAAATGAAGTACAACATTCATATCCGGGCGCATTCTGAGTACTCCAAGATGGAATACATGCTCCATTGATGGTTTTACACCGTTTTCACTCTCTGCCGTAAGCATGTTAAGAAGTGCTATATTTTCTTTTCTTATATTCGGGAGCCATGTTCCAGTACCTGACATAAGAACTTTATCCCCAAGCCTGCAAGACATGTTGCCACTACTACAAAGCATCAGATGCTCAGCTCCGGCCTTGTGAGCCGCAGCAAGAAACTCATCATAATGAGTATCTGTTATTTTCATCATAATATATTTTTATATAAATCTTTTATAATCTCTTTGCTTACCTTCCGCGGATTACCGGGGGTGCAAACATCTGCAATAGCTGATTCTGCCAATTTGTCAAGGTCTTTTTCATATATTCCTAACAAACTAAGATGCTGAGGAATACCTACCTTTGCTGACAAGTCGCGCACGGCCTTAACGGCAGCGGCAGCGGCTTCTTCTTTTGTCATTTTGTCTTTATAGACCCCCATTGCTTTTGCAATCTCAATATATTTTGGATATGCTGCCGATGCGTTAAATTCCATTACAGTAGGAAGTAATATTGCATTTGCAACTCCATGGGGTATATCAAATATAGCTCCCATAGGATGAGCCATTCCGTGAACTACACCTAAACCCACATTAGAAAATGCCATACCTGCAACATATTGTGCTAAAGCCATACCCTCTCTGGCCTCAACGTTATCTGGTTCAGAAACGGCTGTGGAGAGATATTTTGCAATCATCTCTATTGCTTTTATCTCAAACATATCACTAAACTCCCATGATCCTTTTGTTATAAGCCCCTCAATTGCGTGCGTCAGGGCATCCATACCTGTTGCGGCTGTTAATCCCTTAGGCAGCGAATACATAAGTTCGGCATCTACTATCGCAACAACCGGGATATCATTGGGATCGACGCAAACCATCTTCTTCTCATTCTCTTCATCTGTTATAACGTAGTTTATTGTTACCTCGGCAGCAGTGCCTGCCGTAGTAGGGAGGGCAATTATAGGTATTGAGCGATTCTTGGTGTTTGCAACACCTTCAAGCGATACAACATCAGAAAATTCCGGATTTGCAGTAATTATTCCTATTGCCTTTGACGTATCAATTGATGAACCTCCGCCAATTGCCAAAATAAAGTCAGCTCCTGATCCAGCAAATGCTGTCACTCCTGCTTTCACGTTTTTTACAGTGGGATTTTGTTTTATTTCGCTGAATACTTCGTACGGTATCTTTGCTTCTTCTAATACATCAAGCACTTTTTGTACAACACCAAATTTTATCAGGTCTTTATCCGTTACGACAAAAGCCTTACCTAATCCTTTTCTCGATATTTCTGACGGAAGCTCTTTTCGTGCTTCAGCTCCAAAATATGCCATTTCATTTAATACAAATCTTCTTACCATTTCTTCTTATATATTTTTATTTTATTAAAAAAACGAATCATCAATAAAAAGCGACAAACTCCGTTCGCAAGTTAGTGTAATACAACTCTTATAGCTTTCTATTGATGATTTAGGTTATTTATACATAGGTCCGTATGCAGAACATGCTCTATAATCCTGCCCCTCTTTGTCCATTCCAAAAGCACCCCATGCCGATGGACGGAATATATCCTCCTCGGGTACATTGTGCATAGATACCGGAATACGCAACATGGAACAGAGTGTTATGAGGTCAGCACCAATATGCCCGTAAGATATGGCTCCATGGTTAGCTCCCCAGTTATTCATAACATCATAAGCGCTTCTGAACGCCCCATTACCGGTGCAACGTGGAGCAAACCATGTACAAGGCCATGTGTAATCGGTACGTTTCCAGAGGATGTCAGAGACTTTATCGGGTAACTTAACCGTCCATCCTTCTGCTATCTGTACCACCGGACCAAGACCTTTTACAAGGTTAAGGCGTATCATGGTTACGGGCATCTCAGCTTCAGTAAGAAACCGTGATGAGTAGCCCCCACCACGGAAGTAGCCAAGGTCGGCAGGATTCCATGTCGTATTATCAAGAATAGCTTTCTGATCTTCAGCTGTGACATTCCACCACTCCTTCATAACTCCATTCCCTTTTGTGTTTTTGGCTGCTCCACAGGCATCTAAACAAGCTGCTCCTGAATTGATAAGATGAATTATTCCGTCAGACTTCTTTGCTTCCCCTTCCAACTCATAACCGGTTGCTTTTTTTACTGCATCCGGACTCCAATATGTACGAACGTCAGCAAATATCTGTGCGCGATTGGTGAGAAGTTTCATAAATAGCATCCCCAAACCGTTAAGCACATCGTTTTCGGTTGCCAGAATATACGGTTCTCGTGCACCGTTCCAATCAAACGAAGTATTAAGCATAGCTTCGGGATAATCACAATTGGGATAAAAATCTGTCCACTGGCGTTGTCCCTGAAAACCGGCGGCAATAGCATTATGACCGACCTTCTCCTCCTCGCCGTTTGCGGGAAGGTTGGGATTACCACTCATAAGATCTTTTATTATGATCATCATCTTTACAACAAACTCCCAATCTGCATCTTTCTGCTGACGTGTCTTCTGCATATTTACGGGATTTTTGTCGAAGCCTTCTTTGCATTTTTCTTTTGTCCATGCCAAAGCGCGCTCGTATTCGGCTTTGTCATAGATATCTTCTGTTATGCGACGTATTATTTCTACCTCATCAACAGATTCAACACGCATTCCCAGATACTCTTCTATAAAGTCAGGATCTATTATTGAACCTCCTATACCCATGCAAATAGAACCTATCTGCAGGTATGATTTACCTCGCATCGTTGCTGCAGCAACTGCAGCTCGTCCGAAACGTAGCATTTTTTCTTTTACATCCTCCGGTAGGGTTGTATCGTCTGCATTTTGAACATCATGTCCGTATATCCCAAAAGCAGGGCGTCCTTTCTGACTATGTGTTGCAAGCACCGACGCTAAATAAACAGCTCCGGGGCGTTCTGTCCCATTAAATCCCCAAACACCTTTTATAGTAAGAGGATCCATATCCATTGTCTCTGCGCCATAACACCAACACGGGGTTACGGTAAGGGTAATATCCACTCCTGCTTTTCTGAACTTCTCGGCACAAGCAGCAGCTTCACCAACACGCCCAATGGTTGTATCGGCTATTATAACTTTCACTGATTCACCATTACTATATCGCAAATTCTCCTCAAACAAACGCGCTGCCGATTTTGCCATATTCATAGTCTGTTCCTCCAAGCACTCTCGTACCTGTATCTCTCCTCGTCTTCCGTCAATCGTCGGGCGGATGCCGATAACAGGGTAATCTCCTACTAATCTGTTTTTTTTCATGCGGTTAATATTTATTGTTTTTAAGATATAAAACTTTTTAATATACTGTGGCTCAACTAATAATAACTAACAATATCATTTGTATTTACACTGACATGACCATCGTATTTATGTAAATAATATTACGCTATTTTTAGCATAACAAATTAACGCAAATATAATAAACATATAACCAATATTGCCATTTTTTTTTAAAAGAAAAATATCGGACACAAAAGTTACGAGTTTAAATTCTCATGTTTTATACTCAGGCAATAAAGATTAATTCGCACTATAATATACATAATAGAACGCATTACAGGCATAAGTAGTTTTACTAATAACAAAAATAATATTACCTTTGTAAGAGATACAGTTATATCTGTTTATTGTAAAGCTATTTTATATATATCCGTTCATACATTAGTGCAAAATATGGAGTTATCTAAATACTTGTTGGAGATAGTGCTGCATTTTACCCCTTTCACATATTTGTTGTGCGCTTTATTGTTAATTCTTCGCAGAGGTGAGGGGAATAAATCAAGAATCATTCTGGCCGTAAGCTTCATTATATGGGGGATACTTATGTTAGGGAGTGTTTTTCACCACTACAAAGACACTTCAAATACAGAATATGAGATATTCTCTATGAGCAGCCTGAATATAACATTGTTCGCTTTTTTTGTCATGTTAGCATATCCTATTGAGATTATAAAACCAGGATTCCTTAACTTAAAGAGTATATCTCTTCTCCTTTCTCCTTGGATATTGCTAAACATTATCCTTCTTGTGACAAAGCCAAACTTTATAAGGGTCGGATCACTAAACGATATATATCATCATATAGGGGAATATAATGTGTGGCTTAGAATAGTTGTCTCAACATGTATGTTGTTTATATCGCTTATAATTGCCTATCTGCCAAATAGGACAAAAAGCTTAGTAAATATAAAATGGATACAGATGTTCTGTATAGGCGTATCAATAAGTGTTTGTATATATATATATTGGCTTTTTACCAATTCTGTCACCGCCAGATTTACAATGCAAATTTACTGTCTTGCATTTTGTATTATTCTAACATATCAGGAGATTTACTTACGTATGCCATTATCAAAATGCTATCAACCATTACCTAACAATGAGATTGAGAGGCAGATTTCTATTCTGAATAACTCTTGCGATTCACCATTATGGAGAAAGTTCACTGCATTTATGGAGAAAAAAGCTGTATGGCGCAACCCCGATCTAACATTAGTTGAATTAGCGTCCATGATGGGAACTAACCGCACGACCCTGTCAAATTATATACAGAAAGCTGGATATGATGGCTTTTATGCTATGATAAACGGATGTAGAACAAAGGATTTTATAAATACAATTGAGAATCAGGAGATAAATGGTATTTATGAAACATTCTTCGATGTAGGATTCAGATCAAAAGCCACAGCATTACGCTATTTTCGGAAAGAAACAGGAACCACCCCTTCGGAATATCTGCAAAAATCACTACTTAAAAAGAGGGGATAAATATGGAAATGAGCGAATATATATTCAACCTAACAACATATTTTGCCAATTTTTGCGGCTTGTTATGTGCATTATTTCTGTTCCTTCGATACAAAAGCGGGAACAGATCAAGACTCTTCTTAGCAATAACATTAGGATTACAAAGTGTAGTAATTTTGATAAATTTTTTCATAAATGCCGTAAATACAGAGACCGTTAATACCGTACTGCAAGTAAACAAGATAAACTTAGGTCTGTTGGCTGTACTAATGTTATATTTATATCCTATTGAGGTAATGCGACCACGATGGCTTAATATCAAACACACACTACTATTATTATCTCCATTTATATTGCTTGTCGTCGGAATTGCAATTGTAAAACCACATTTCAGAACACTAAGCTCATTCAGTGATATTATACAATATTCAGGTGAGCCCAATGTCTTATTCAGAATACTTATAATGAGTGTTTTTATACCTTTCTCATTTTTGCTCTATTATTTCCCATATAATTGGTCTAAGACGAACATAAATTATCAATGGATTCGTACATACGCGATAGGGATACAAGGAATAGCAGCCTTATATATGGCATTAATGTTTACAGGCAATATATATGTTCTGATTGCCCATAGAATATATTGCGGAATATTTGCTCTAATAATAACATATCAAGAACTATATATACGTCTTTATTCGACACATGGCAATCATATTCTGCCAGAAACAAACCAAAATATATATCTGCCTAAAGACCTAACTAAATCCCCATTATGGGAAAAGTTTATTTTATCAATAGAAAAGACCCAGATATGGCATAATCCCGATCTGACTCTTATAACGTTGGCATCTATGCTTGGAACAAATCGCACGACATTGTCAAAGTTAATTCAGGAGGCAGGTTACGATGGTTTTTATTCGATGATAAACAGTTACCGGATTAAAGACTTTATAAACATAATAGAAAATCAGGAGATAAACGGTATTCACGAAACTTTTTTTGCCGTGGGTTTCCGATCCAAAGCAACCGCTATACGATACTTCCGTCTTGAGACAGGAATTGCCCCTTCTGAATACCTTCAAAAAGTGCTACTTAATAAAAGATAACAGCACAATTGTCTTTCTGAGAACACATTTGTTCCTTACAGACTGCTGCAATTCGTATTATTGTTTCTGCTAAACCTAATATTTACGCAGCGAGCCCTGCGTATGATCTGCCAATACTACCTTTGAAACACGATAAAATTATATACAGACATAGTTTTAAACATGTAAATATCGCTCCTAAGAGAGAGAGACAAAAGTTATATGCCTATTATGTATATATTAAAGATAGAGTCAATAAACCTGCCCGTTAAAACGGGTAATATTAACTAAACAATAAAAGAACTATTATGAAGAAATTTTTTGCTATTGCAATTATCTCAGTTTTATTTGCAAGTTGCGGCGTCATAAAAAGCCCGGTTGCAGGTATGATTTACACAAACGTAAAAGATGGTTTTACCGCAACAAGTAACTCTGGCTCAAGTAAAGTAGGGACAGCCACGGCTAAAGGTTATCTCGGCATTGTTGCCTTGGGAGACGCCAGTATTCAAGCTGCTGCCAAAGAAGCCGGGATAAGTCGCATACATCACGTTGATTATCAAGCATTATCGTATGTAGGCGTTTACAATGTTTATACTGTAATTGTTTATGGTGAATAAACCTCACGCATTAATTCTTACATGCTTACTTTGTATATTCTGCTCCGTAACTTCGGGGCAGAATATCAAAGGGCATTATGTTGCTAGGTCACAAGAAGATGGAACTCTTTATTATACAATGCCTGTATCACTGTTCAAAAACGACAAACTGGGAGATTTAACATTCGACCTAACTTATAAACAGAACAGTAAAACAGTTACAATGAATTTTACATATCTAATGGAACAGCCGACATCGGCAGATTCGATTAAAATTATAAATGGGTCGGTCATTATATCCGGGGAAACAAAAAAGATATATATCGAACCCTATAAAAACATGTGGAAACACAGATATACACTATCGGATAGTATAACAAATTTCAACTCTTTCTATACTGAAAAAAACGCATCTGAAGCTATTATCTATGCAGGAGAAAAAGAATATCGATACAAAGTCAAAAAATCGGCATGGAAAAATTATCTCCCTATCGGCAATAAGATATTCCAGATGATAGAATTGAATGAGAAAAAATAAGTTTTACACCAAACAGACCACACTTGCCTGAGATTCATGAAATCGGTCTGAATTTACAACATATCCCTAAAAAGAGATATAACCATTTATAAGATACATAAAATGAATAGTAAATATTTTAAAATAGAAGAACTTGTTTGCCGTGAGGTATATAATAAGTTTGGCGAACAAGCATGGATGTTTGTTGATAATAGCCTGATAGAAACGTTGGAAATAATTCGCGAAAAGATATTATGTGTGCCAATGATCGTGAACAACTGGAAATCCGGCGGAGAGTTTACAGAACGCGGTTTGCGTTGCAATCTCTGTAAATTGGTCAGCACAAAAACTGCTCCATATATGTCTGCTCATATTTTAGGTAAAGCTATGGATTTTGATGCTAAAGGGATGACTGCAGAACAGGCAAGAAAACTAATTAAGAAAAATCAAATACTTCTCCCCTATCCTATACGATTAGAAGAAGGTGTCCCATGGGTACATATTGATGTCTACGATTGCGGTGGGGGTAAAATAACTACCTTTAAAAAGACGGAAAAATAATAGGGCGTAAAATCTAATACTTAATTTCTAGAGGCAGGGTACCCTATTAACCCTGCCACTTTTAAATAAAACATAAAAACAAATTATACAACAACCACTAAATAGCCATAATATATAAAACACTTTTTCATATATGTTGACGACTATAAATTTGGATCTGGTGATAAATCAATTTTTAGTTATCGCTGAGAATAGAACCGAGATTTAGCACTTAACAATATTCTGAGTCATAATTATAGTTTACATTATAGATACTGCCCAAAAAAGCTACAATATTCAACTTCAGTACTTCCTCTTTCTCCCTTTTTCCAAAAAGTTTTCACTGTAATTTTAGCAGTAAAAAAAGGCAAATAAATGAAAAAGCTTATCTATTTGGCTATAAGCATCCTACTACTGTCGTGCAGTATTGCACGACAGTAGTAGGAAATAATGCATCCAAAGTTATCTTTGCATAAAGGTCAATTCTTATTCTTTCTACTTCGCCATAAAAAAATGAAATAGCATTTTGATAGATGAGTTTGACGTAGATACTTATATGCTACAAGCAACAACCAACAATGGGATAAAGACAAGCAAATTTATCAAACAATAACAAAGACAATACTCTTAGACGGCAAAAGCCCCGTATTCAGTTTAAGGAATACGGGACTTTTGTGCTTTATGAGCCGCAAGCCGGAGTCGAACCGGCGACCTTTTCATTACGAGTGAAACGCTCTACCAACTGAGCTATTGCGGCATTATATTATCATTTACGGAGTGCAAAGATACAAAAATAATCGAAAATGAAAAACCCGAAATATCTTTTTGCAATAAAAACTATGTAAAACGTGCCAACTTATTATGGCACATTTTATGGCATTTAAAAACTACATATGCTGCATAACAGTTTATATACATAATATTACTAATGTGGTTAAACAAACAGCACATAACAGAGTGAATTGTACATTCATCTGGTATAGTAATTAATACGTTTTAGTACTGTATATAAACTTAATCTTGATGTTTTTGGTATCTATCTGAGCAAAGCAAGGAGCCATAAGATACGGAAATGCTGATTTCATTATATTGCTGCTGTCATAGAGTACATCAACTGGGACCAAAATCATATGGGAATCGCCTTTATATTTGTTGCTTGCTCCTAAATTGGGGTTATACTTTAGTATTGTGGATATATACGCCTGAATATTACCAAATTCGTAAGAATGCGTTTTTGCGCTATAAGTTGCAAAGAAGGTATTTTTATTGTCAGGTAACATACGGTTATAAAAAAATATATTTGGCGTTGTGTGTGCTATTTTGTTATCGCTATTGACTGCATTGGCATCTGCCCTCATTAAAACAAGATATGGAGGAGGCATTATATTATAATTATTCTTAGATTCACGCAAAATAGGCACAGATAGTGTTACGGAGTTTATCAGCCCTATTACTCCCTGGCTGCTGGTAGCCGCGTTGAATTTTGTTATTATATCGTTAATAGGGAGAATGATATGCGTCTGATAACCAAGCGGAGTAGTAATTACAGGCTTTCCAGCAGCAACCATAGATGATATTGTTTGGTTCCATTTAACACTCATGTGGTTTACTGATTCTGTTTCGCTGCTGGAGACAAGAATGGGTGTTATTGCGTTTACCTTCTTCTTCTTACCATCAACAACAGCAATCTCTCCATAAGCATTATACACATAACTTTTATGATAAAGGCTTACTATGGTTGAATTTATACGTACTATGGCCCCTCCCCCATAGGTGTGTGTTATATACAATCCAGGCAAATATTTATGGATGTCCTCTTCTGATATAAATCCCCCCTTGGAGACATAATAGTCATAAAAATTAATCGCCCACTGTTTTGTAGACATCCCATCGCGTGATATTGGTATGGTCACGGTTACTGTATCTGCCGACTGGGAGGAGGGATAACTAAGATTGGACGAAGAGAATACTTTTTCACCGAGAAGTGTTTTAAAGTCGCAATATTTATCCGGACTAATATTCGTAAATAGGGTATCTCCTTTGGCAGGAGTAAGAAGTTTATTCAACTGATATGCCGTAACCTGCATAGGGGCTACCTTGTCACCTATGGTATGCTTAACAGCACATTTTAGTGTAAGCACAATAGAATCTAACATATTCGCCTCCACTAATTTCGTATCTATCTTACCTATATATCGAAATTCTGTCAGATAATCGGCATTAATATCGGCAAAATTCAAGATGCCGACTTTTCCTAACATATGGTATGTTGAACGGTTTACTGCGATATCATTCAGCTTGGAATATACTGAATCAGATGTTGCGGAATACACAAAAGAAGAGTCTGAGTTTATCTTAATATGAGAATAATCTATCGATGATCCTATCAATTCGTTATTATCGTTGCATGAAGCAACCAAAATACCCATTATGATATAAAGGATAATTCGTTTCATAGTATACACTAAATTAATTTTGGCGCCTATTACGGACAAACTTCATCATAAAATTTATTGTAAGCCTCAATACTGTTCTCATCTTGTGACGGGAGAAAACTTTTACCAAGGCTCATTACATATTCACCCAAACTCGGCTCCATTTGCGGAGAAGATGCTATCACTCCATCAGAATAACGGACAGCAAGTTTCACAAGTTCATCATGTGACAGAACAGTTCCAGGTTCTATTCCTATATCTGCAACATCCATACCGTCCATACTCAATTTCTCAACAAAACGACTGTCGAGAGGTGTCGTAAAATTATTTGAATATGCTGAATATACAATCTTTGCATCCCTGAATGAAGGATCATCAGCATAGTTTTTCTTTATATACAGAGGAATTAAAGCTGTTATCCAACCATGACAATGGACTATATCTGGTGCCCATCGTAACTTTTTAACAGTCTCTATCACACCACGTGCAAAGAATATTGCCCTCTCATCGTTATCTGCATACTCCGTACCGTCTTGTTCAGAAACAACATCTCGGTGTTGAAAATAGTCTTCATTATCTATAAAATACACTTGTATCCTAGTGGTAGGGATTGAAGCAACTTTAATTATAAGTGGATGATCTGTGTCGTCGATTATAAGATTCATGCCGGAAAGGCGAATTACCTCATGCAACTGGTTACGGCGTTCGTTAACGACACCATAACGTGGCATGAAAGTACGTATTTCGCGACCTTTCTCCTGCAACCCTATCAATAACTCCCGACTTAAATTAGAAATTTCTGATTCAGGTAAATACGGAAAAATTTCTTGCGCAATTACTAGTACTCTTGCTACTTTCATATATGATGTCTGGATTTTCTTAGCAAAAACAATCTATACTAAAATCAATTGCTCCCCATAATTTAATAATAAAAAAGTCAAATTTATTTTATCTCTATTGAGACAATAATCCTTCTTTCTGATTAATCACAAATAAGGACAAACTTAATTTTGTCTTTATATGGTAATAGCAACTTAAGCATAGATAACCTTCGCCATAGTTTACTGCAAAGATAATAAAATAAAAATTGAAACTGCCAAATTTCAAACAGTTTTTTAACCAGCAACAAGTATAACACTGTATATCTGACTGTTATCAACGGGCTGTATTTTTAATGAAAAGAGGCAAAAGATCTGTTCCAATATTTTAATGGCTAATATGCGGTATGTGGTTTAATTTCTTTATTTTTGCATCGTTTTTAATTTATTTGAACAATGGAAATTGTCTATAAGATAAAGGATTTACATAAAGCCATAGAGAGTTTCAGGAAAGATGGAAAAAGTATCGGAATAGTTCCGACAATGGGGGCCTTACATGAAGGGCATATTGCATTGGTAAAAAGATGTGCAGAGGATAACGGATGCTGTATTGCATCTATATTTGTAAACCCCACGCAATTCAACGACAAGAACGATCTGCTTCTATATCCAAGAACTCTTGATGCCGACTGTAGATTACTCGAAAAAGCCGGATGTAATATAGTATTTGCCCCTGAAGTTGAAGAGATATATCCACAAGAGGACAAAATGGTGTTTAAATTAGGCACGGTAGCAGAGGTTATGGAGGGGAGGTTCCGTCCAGGACACTTCAATGGAGTAGCACAGATAGTAAGTAAACTATTCTCAGCAGCAAATCCAGATAAGGCATATTTCGGGGAGAAAGATTTTCAGCAAATTGCCGTAATACGCGCAATGGCAAAGGAGATAAATTCTCAAGTAAATATTATTGCCGTACCAATAGTAAGAGAGGCGGACGGATTGGCGATGAGCAGCCGCAATAGAAGATTGACAGCAGAACAGAGAAAAAATGCACCTAAAATATGGGAAACTCTTTTCAAAAGTTGTACCTTTGCACAGTCTAATTCCGTAAAAGAAACGATAGATTTTGTAACCGATGCAATAAATACCATACCAGAGATGCGAGTAGAATATTTTGAAATTGTAGACGGAAAATCGCTCTGTTCTATCTCTTCGTGGAATTCTGCAGAGCACATAGTAGGATGTATTACCGTATACTGCGGAGAAGTTAGGCTGATAGACAATATTACCTACAAAAAAGGGTGAAACGCAACATAATGCAGATTTGCATTTTTAGCTTACGGTCGTTTCTTTAGACATTACTTGAAAATTAAGACAAGTTCTTATATTAACTAAAAAGGAATATTACAAAATGTTGGTAGAGGTATTAAAATCTAAAATACATCGTGTCACCATAACAGAGTCAGATCTCAATTATATAGGCAGCATAACCATAGATGAGAATCTTATGGATGCGGCCGGCATAATAGAGAACGAGCGCGTGTATATTGTAGACAACAACAATGGCGCACGCCTATCAACCTATGTAATAAAAGGAGAGCGTGATTCTGGAGTTGTATGCTTAAACGGTGCAGCGGCTCGCCTTGTACAACCCGGTGATATAGTCATAATAATGGCTTACGCAATGTTGGATGCCAAAGAGGCTCTGACATTCAAGCCAAAAGTTGTATTTCCAGAGACAAAAACCAACAAACTTATAAAATAGACTTAATAATATATAACAGGGAGGGGTTTCCCTTTTTGTTTTTTTGTAACTATAATAATTATTGAATTAAAGTCCTGCTGTTATGTTTGAAAATCTAAGCGAACGATTAGAGCGCTCATTTAAAATACTAAAAGGCGAAGGCCGTATTACAGAAATTAATGTTGCCGAAACATTAAAAGATGTACGTAAAGCCCTTTTAGATGCCGATGTAAATTATAAAGTGGCTAAACAGTTTACCGATACTGTAAAAGAAAAAGCCCTTGGTATGAACGTGCTTACATCTGTCAAGCCCGGACAACTGATGATAAAATTAGTTCACGATGAACTGGCCTTACTTATGGGTGAAACCGCGGCAGAATTTAACGTATCTGGAAATCCGTCTGTGATATTGATGGCAGGACTACAAGGTTCTGGAAAGACGACGTTCTCCGGTAAGTTAGCTATGCTGCTAAAAGAAAAGAAAAACAAAAAACCTCTTTTAGTAGCATGTGACGTATACCGCCCTGCCGCAATAGAACAACTCAATGTCCTCGGCAATCAGATAAATATACCGGTATACAGTGAAGAGGGGAGTAAAGACCCTGTCTCCATTGCAAAAAATGCGATACAGCAAGCCCGCAACTCTGGTAACGATGTTGTCATAATAGATACTGCCGGTAGATTAGCCGTAGACGAAGAGATGATGCGCGAGATAAAGGCAATAAAAGATGCCGTTCAACCGCAAGAGATATTATTTGTCGTTGACTCAATGACCGGTCAGGATGCAGTTAATACGGCAAAAGAATTCAACAACAGGCTCAATTTCACAGGCGTTGTACTTACAAAACTCGATGGCGATACAAGAGGTGGTGCAGCTCTCTCAATACGTTCTGTTGTAGACAAGCCCATTAAGTTTGTCGGGACAGGAGAAAAGATGGAAGCCATAGATATTTTCCATCCTGAAAGAATGGCCGACAGAATACTCGGCATGGGCGATATCGTATCATTTGTTGAGAAGGCACAAGAACAATACAGTGAAGACGAAGCTCGTCGCATACAAAAAAAGATAGCAAAAAATCAATTCGATTTCAATGACTTCCTCACACAAATACAACAGATAAAAAAAATGGGCAATCTTAAAGACTTGGCATCTATGATACCGGGCGTAGGAAAAGCCATAAAAGAGGTCGACATAAAGGATGACGCCTTTAAAGGAATTGAAGCGATGATAAGTTCAATGACACCACGTGAACGCAGCAATCCGGACATCATGGACAGTAGTCGCAGGCAAAGAATATCAAAAGGGAGTGGGGTTTCCATACAAGAGGTTAACCGTGTGTTAAAACAGTTTGACACAACCCGCAAAATGATGCACAAGATGAGCAAAAGCCCTATACAGGCAATGCAAAACTTCAAAAAAAGATAAACCATGCAACTTATCGATGGAAAAGCGGTTTCAGCCGAAATAAAAAAGGAAATAGCAAAAGAGGTAGAAGAGATAAAACTCAATGGAGGCAAAACGCCTCATCTGGCTGCAATACTTGTAGGACATGACGGCGGAAGTGAAACGTACGTCGCCCATAAAGTAAAAGCCTGCCAGGAGTGTGGTTTTAAATCTACACTAGTAAGATTCGAAAATGATGTTACTGAAAAACGCCTTTTGCAGGAGGTATACCGTCTGAACAATGACGATGACATTGACGGATTCATTGTTCAATTGCCACTTCCAAGCCATATATCAGAACAACAAATAATTGAGGCAATAGATTACCGCAAGGACGTAGACGGCTTTCACCCCATAAACGTAGGACGTATGTCAATTGGACTTCCATGCTTCGTCTCAGCCACACCGGCAGGGATAATGGAGTTGTTAAAGCGATACAATATAGAAACAGAAGGGAAACACTGTATTATCTTAGGGCGTAGCAATATCGTGGGTAAACCAATTGCAACACTTATGATGCAAAAAAGCCGTCCCGGAAATGCAACTGTAACCATATGCCATAGCCGTTCTGAGAACTTGAAAAATATTTGCAAGGAGGGTGATATTATTATTGCCGCACTCGGATCGCCTGAATTCGTTACAGCCGATATGGTTAAGGAAGGAGCCGTAATAATAGACGTAGGCACAACAAGAGTCCCCTCAGATAAGACAAAGTCAGGGTTCAAACTTACCGGGGACGTAAAATTCGATGAAGTAGCCCCAATATGCTCATATATAACTCCGGTACCGGGAGGCGTAGGACCAATGACAATAGTATCACTGATGCGCAATACTCTTCTTGCCGGGAAAAAAGAGATTTATTAATATCAATATTTTTGATAGAGAATATATTGTATTTATATATATATTTTAAGCCTTTTCAGTCTTGACACACAGTAGAGATGTTATAACTCTTTTTAAACTACTCCGACGGATGAAAATAATATCCGTATTATTAGTAATAAGCCCCTTTATCACACTTTGCACAACCGCAGAAGCACAAAATATTTCTCTTCTATTTGCAGGTGATGCCATGCAACATCAGGCACAGATAGATGATGCAAAAAAAGAAAATGGTGAATACTGTTATAGTGATAATTTTAAGTATATAAAAGATGAAATATCATCTGTTGACATATCTGTTGTAAACCTCGAAACACCTTTAGCCACACCTCCATACAGCGGATATCCAGCATTTTGTGCCCCAAGCCAATTTGCACATGCCCTAAAAGAGTGCGGATTTGATCTGTTTCTTACAGCCAACAATCATTGCCTCGACAAAGGGAGTAAAGGAATACGCCAGACCATAAACACATTAGACTCACTTAAGATTTATCACACAGGAATATATAAAAACGCCACTATACGTCAAAAGGACTATCCTCTAATAATGAAAAAAGGAGATCTCCGCATAGCATTCTTAAATTACACGTACGGCACAAACGGAATCACAGCCAAGTCAGACTGCATTATTGACTATATTGATACAGTTCTTATAAAAAATGATATAAACGCAGCACAAAGCAAAAGTTCGGACATAATAATAGCGTCCTTACATTGGGGCGAAGAGTATAAGCTTTTGCCGTCAGAGAGCCAGAGACATCTCGCAAGATGGCTACATAAAGCAGGTGTAAGAATAGTTATAGGATCTCACCCGCACGTTATACAGCCAATAGAAATAGAGACAAATAACGACAACGAAATAGAGTACGTCACAGTATATTCACTTGGGAACTTCATATCCAATATGCGAACCAAAATGACTATGGGTGCAATAATATTCAAGCTAAACATAGAAAAAGATGGCGAAAAAGTTACAATAAACGCACCACAATATTCAAAAATTTTCACACAAAGACCCGTTGCAATACAAGGAGCCCCTTTCTGCATAATAGCTGCCGACAGTACCACGACTAATAATAATAAATTACCGCTAAAACTAAGATCTGATATAAAAATATTCTCATACGAAGCGGATAGAATATTCTCAAATCATAATAAAGGTAGTGTATACGAATATTTTTGGAGTAAAAACATCAAATGATCTTGCATAGAATAAAAAAATGAACTAACTTTGCAGCCGTTAAAATCGCGCAAAGAGTAGCCCAATTTTATATTACGCGATACAAAAAGACAAATGGTGAACGTAGCTCAGTTGGTTAGAGCGTCGGATTGTGGTTCCGAAGGTCGTGGGTTCGATCCCCATCTTTCACCCTTAGTAAGCCGTTCAAAAATATTTTTGAACGGCTTACTTGTTTTCTAGGGGTTATCATATAGTTAAGACTCACACGATAATTAATAGTGTAAGCATATACTTTCGCCAATCTTAATATGAAAAGATTCGTCAACAATACCTCTCAATTCAGGTCTAAATTCCATTTTGATATTAAGAGATTCACTGACGCTTAAAGACATTTATTATACAAATTATTAGATAGCATCTAGCGTTTCACAGGCAGCCTCTAACGTAATCTTGAGATGAGAAGATCGAACTTTTCAAATGGCAGCATGTAGCACTATCAAAAAAGCTTTTATTAACTCCGTCAATAGTTATCTTATTTTCGTTACAATATCGTATAAAGTTTAACCACATTGTTTGCTTTCAAAAATAACCGATATTTCTTAGGTAAATATGCTCTTTATTTAGCCTTATGTATTATCAACATCTTCAAAAATTTCATTTTAATTATAAACACAACCTCCAATGTTTGTTTCTCTAAATTCAACATCATTAGCGGCAGTATTATACCCACAACTTGGCAATAATTATTTCACTTGACTGTTCTCGCTCATTATTTTTATACTGCCACCAGAATATAACTTATTTTCTTTTATTGGAATAGCACTCATATAAAAGCCCACAAATGTTAGTACATTAAAGTATAGGGTTACGAAAAATAATTTTCAAATACGATATAAACAATAATCCCGTCCAACAATTAAGTTAGACGGGATTTGTTTATAATATTATTTTATTAAATTACGGAGCAACCTCAACGAACTGACTACCTGCAATTGTGGTAAGAACGCCATTCATCCATCCTATTAAAGAAGAGTTCATTATACCCTCGCTAAAGCTAATAGAACCGTACTGGATCTCTCCTACAACACCACTAGAGGTAATACTACCATTAGATATTCCTATTCCAACAACGTAATTTGAATATAAGTTATCACTAGTTGGATTAAAATCCCAAACCCATTTGCTCTCATCACTCAATCTGATAGACAACATGTTCCCTGCAATATCAAATACACACAGTTTATTGTCTGGACCAACTGTTTTTACCTGAACTCCTGTAATATTATACTCCTGTGTAGAGACTTTTTTAGCTGCTTTTGATGTAACTGCACAGGCTACACCTTTATACATTCCGGTTGCAGATAAAGCTATTCTTCCGGCTGTAGAAAGAGTCATCTTGCCTGTCGTAAAGGCAATAGCAGATGCATCATTCATCGTAGTTTTTACACTTATATCCTTACCTATTGTCAATGATTTCGCAGCATCAAAGTAGAAGTTCCATTTCGTTATACTACTTGAAGGTAGCAATACAACCTCTGTTGTACTATGTAATTGCCCTTTTATAAAAGCCTTTAAATTACATGTTCTACCACTTGCATCGTTTTTGTCCAATTCTGGATATATTGCATCAATAGCTGATATATCAAAACTGTTTACAACCAAAGCTCTGGATCCTTTTATAGTCTCAAGTTGTCCTGTGGTAGTAGACTTTATGGTAAAAGTTACAACAACAACACCACTTTTAATACCAATAAATCCAGAAACTATATCATAAGTATCTTGTTTACTGGCAACATTTTTATGTACAGTACCGGTTATATCCTTACCAACTTCAAGTACATAGTAATTATTTTTGTAAACACCTTGTTCCGTCGATGGGAAGAATTCCCAATCCTTAGTTTTATCAGAAGATGTCAAATTTAAATTAATATTCCAATTTACATCTCCTGTTTTGGAATCCGATACCTTGAAATTACATGCGTTACCCGCCACTAAAGGGGTAATATTCCATTTAAAACTTTCAGGTTTAGAGATATCAGTTGGTTCATCAAGCTTAAGAGATATTACAGAGGATGCTGTTGCGGCAACACGGAAGCCGTATGTATAATGCGTATTGCTTGCAGATTGAGAAGCTAATGTAGAAGCAACAACGCAAACATTTTCAGCCACATCAAAATTGCCACCATACATATTTCCGGTAACATCTCCATTAAGAGTACCGTCTGCATTATATCTCGTATCATCGGTCCACTCCGATACGTTACCACTCATATCATAAAGTCCTAATTTATTAGGAGCCTTAAGACCTACCGTATGAATATGCATTCCACTATTACCTTTATACCAAGCGACAGAATTAATATCATCAGATCCGGCATAAAGATACTCTCCTACCTTCTTGCCATTCTGAGCTGCATATACCCATTCCTTACTATTTGGCAAACGGAAATAATTACGTTTTCCTAAATTAGTATTGAGTTTCTCAGTAAACTCACGACATTGGAATAAGTTGATATAGTTAACAGGAAGATTTTCGCCTGTAAAATCGGCAGACGACGGATTATATCCCATAACAGAGTTGAAAAGACCTTGAGTAACCTCATTCTGCATCATATAATATGACGCCTGAACTACAACTTTTAGATTATCATCTATATCTAGTTTAGTCTGCACAAGAACTTCCGGAACATAAATCATATTGATATTGTAACCGTTAACGGGATAAGTCGCATCTGCAGATACTTGCTGCTGCATAGACTCAGGGATAAATATATTTTTATCATCCTTGCATGCCGAAAAGAGGCTTACGGCCAAAAGCATCAATAAAAAATTCCTTTTCTTCATTTTATATATATAATTTAATTATTTAATATCCTCCAAGGAGCCTACATCAAAAATAGATACATTCGATTGCAAAGATATAAACTTTTATTATAAAAAAAAACTCCTGCAATAAAATATTCTTTAAATATACATTAAAATATCTGATAATAAACATGATAAACCGAAGAATATTTTTTAAATAGTGAATAAGATTAAATATTTAGCTTATAAATACTCTATTAAAGGTATGGAATATGGTTATAATCAGATTCTTTTGCCTGTGCTATTTTGTTAAAAAAACAAAAACCGTCATTAGTGTTATGGCAAAATTTCTATATATCTCTTATATATATTGTAATCATAAATAAACACAAACCTATTATAAACGAGATAAAGGCTCTGAGATTCAGAGCCTTTATTACACTATCTTGTGGAGCTGGAGGGAATTGAACCCTCGTCCATACGAGGAATTGATATGCTTTCTACATGCTTATCTTTGCTTTAATTGTAGGGTACACGCTAGACCAAAGCCACCAATCATGCACCTTAGTTCCTTATTTTCATCTCAAACACGGAACTTATCTGAGACTATTTCCGATATTACTGCACCACCTTGAGGGATAGCTTCGGATCAACAGCATCCGGGTGATGTCCCGTTCCGATACCTAGTACCGGAATAAAGTTAGTTTACTAAACTTCAACTAAGCAGCGAGAGCGTAGTTATTTTCGCCATTTGTAGTTTTATAAGCTGAGATTATAGAGCAAACCTAAGGACGCTCTGCATGCTTACACACCTCTTCTGCCCGCTGTCAAATCCGGTCAGCCCCATGTGTGTTTTCTAAAAACAGTATGCCACTGCAAACTATTAGTTACCTGCAAAGATACAAAAAAAAAGTATATTCTGTATATTAAAATAGGGTCATGAATTTTTGAGCATAAGGATAAGTTTTATTGAGAGATCGAAAAAGACAATCTTGGCATTGGCATTTTGTATAATGTCCCGTTCTGCCTTACCTAACGATTCCATTATTCCTATAATATTCTTTTCGTTTATAAACGGAGCGAAACGTGAAGAAAAGCTCCTCTCCTCTTCATTCATATATGTAAGCGATGCTACACGTGTATTAAAAATATAATTTTCGCGAAGCATACGTTGGGTGTATTGTAGAAAACGTTTTTCAGTTTCACGCCCTAATTTACTTACTTCATCGCTCCATTGTTTCATCTCTTTTATTCTGCGAGCATAGGAGTTACGCATCATTTTAGTAAAAAGTTCAAAGAATAGCTCGTTTTCTCCTGTTTGCTGCATTATCTCCATTGCCTTACGATAACTCCCATTGGATATGCGTGCAACATTTGCCGCGTCGGACGGTTCTACTGAAAAATGCCTGACAAGCTCAGTTGCAATCTCTTCATTAGGTATTTTACGAAAATTGAGCCGTTGTGTTCGTGAAAGAATCGTAGGCAATATTATGTCGGGACGGTTGGATACAAGCAAAAATATGGTCTTATTATATGGCTCCTCAATTATCTTCAGCAACTTGTTGGCACACTCATCAACCATTAGCTCCGGGTGCCAAATTATCATAACCTTATATTCCGATTCAAAACTTTTAAAACTCAGTTTCCTGATTATTTCGCTGCTTTCATCTGTGTATATTTTTGGCTGAGCATTTTCAGCACCAATTATAGATAGCCAATGCTCTAACGAGAGGTAATGTGTTTCTGAGAGGGCCTTGCGCCACTCTGTTATATAATCGTCAGATATACGCTTTTTTAGTTTCGCGCTCTTATATATAGGGAATACAAAATTAAGATCTGGGTGCATAAGACTTGTTATATGCTTGCATGACGGGCAAGTTCCACATGACTCTTCTTCTCCTCTGTTTGTACAGTTAAGATAACGGGCATAAGCAACTGCCATAGCCAGTTTACCTATTCCATCCGGGCCATAAAATAGACGTGCATGTGGTATCTGACCGCTTTTCACGGATTGGATAAGATGCTTTTTTATCTCCTCTTGCCCTATTATATCTCTGAAAAACATACTTAATTTGTTAATATACAGCTTTTGCTACACGTCGGACACTATCTGTTGCCATCATTGAGTAAAAATGTATGCTTGGAACTCCGTAAGTTTTAAGCTCTTTTGCTTGCATTGAACACCACTCTACCCCAACCTCTTTGGCTGCTTCGTCGTCTTTACATTTTGCAAGCTCAACGGCTAATGTATCCGGCAAATCAACATGGAATATTTTTGGGAGAACAGTCATCTGATTTGCAAAAACTATCGGTTTTATTCCGGGAATTATAGGAACGGTTATTCCAATCTCTCGGCAACGTTTTACAAATGAAAAATATTTCTGATTATCAAAAAACATCTGTGTCACAATATATTCTGCGCCATTATCAACTTTGGCCTTAACCCATTTCATGTCCTGATCAATATTTGGAGCTTCGTCATGTTTCTCAGGATAGCCAGCAACTCCATATGAGAACGGGGTATCTATAATCATCTGTGTCCCGTCCTGAAAATATCCTGCATTAAAACGATTAACCTGTTCTTGAAGCTCTATTGCATGTGAATGCCCTTCTGGGATAGGGGTAAAATGCGGTTCGTGCTTTGCTTTGTCTCCTCGTAATATAAGCAGATCATATATACCAAGAAAGTTTAGGTCTATAAGAGAATATTCTATCTCATTTTTTGTAAAACCGCTACAAATGATATGCGGGACAGCTGTTACTCCATATCGATTCTGTATCGCTGCGGCAATTGCAACTGTTCCGGGACGATTACGAACAGCAATACGCTTGTATAGCCCTCCTTCTGTGTTTTTGTATATATATTCACTGCGGTGCGTAGTTATGTTTATATATTTGGGATCAAATTCGCGCAACGTATCTATTGTTTTGTAAACACGCTCAATGCTATTGCCTTTCAACGGAGGAAGCACCTCGAACGAGAAAGCTGTGGTTGTGCTGTTTTTTATAAGTTCTATTACCTTCATAAGTCTCTATCTACTCAATTATAACAATCCGTTATAAAATATATTTGTTATTTATACTGCGCAAAATTAATATTTTTAACCTGAAATACGTCAATAAACAACATGAAAGGTCGTATATATTTTAACTATATAGTTCTAAGACATAAGAGAAGTGTATAAAATTATTTAAAAACAGAGTTATTTGCCCTATTTTGACTAACTTTGTTGCGTTAATTATTTAATTATTTCTTATTTTATATGAGATTTGACGAATTGGATTTGGAGCCGGAAGTTATGGACGGCTTAGACGCCATGAATTTTCAGGAAACCACCCCTATACAGGAATTTACCATACCTATTGTACTACAAGGTAAGGATATTATAGCATGTGCACAGACAGGTACAGGAAAAACAGCCGCATATATTTTGCCGTTGCTAAATCTTTTAGTTCGCCGAAAGAACAAAGATGATGCCGTACGCGCAATAATAATAGCTCCGACAAGGGAGCTTGCCGGACAGATAGATATGCAGTTTGAGGGGTTCTCGTATTTTTTGCCTATCTCCACTATGTCAGTATCTGGCGGTGGTGATGGTGCGCAATGGGATAAGCAGAAACGCGCATTTACAAAAGGTGCGGATGTTGTTATTGCTACTCCAGGAAGAATGATTTCGCACCTTATTAACAGCAACATATCTCTATCTAAGGTGGAATACCTTGTCCTTGATGAAGCCGACAGGATGCTTGATATGGGATTCTATGATGATATAATGAAAATATCTAATTTCCTTCCTGAAAAAAGGCAGACCTTACTATTTTCGGCAACGATGCCACCAAAAATAAGACAACTTGCAAAAAATATTTTGCACAATCCGGCGGAGATAAATGTTGCTATCTCTAAACCCAATGAGGCAATCCACCAGATGGTTTATGTCTGTTATGAGCCTCAGAAGATGGGACTTATCGAGCATATATTCTCAAAACCAGTTTCGAGCAAGACAATTATATTCTCTTCATCCAAACTTAAAGTAAAAGATCTGGCATTCAAACTCAAAAGGATGAAATACAATGTAAGACCTATGCATTCAGACCTTGAACAATCTGAACGAGATGAAGTTATGCTTGATTTTAAGAATGGAAAGGTAGATATTCTTGTGGCAACAGATATTGTTTCACGCGGGATAGACATTACAGATATTGGAATGGTGATAAATTTCGATGTTCCTCACGATCCGGAAGATTATATACACCGCATAGGTCGCACGGCACGGGCAAATGCCGAAGGCGAAGCAATTACATTTGTTTCGGTTGAGGAGCAGGACAAATTTGGAAGGATTGAAAAATTCCTTGAAAAAGAGATCGAAAAGCTACCCATACCACAAACTTTGGGCAACGCACCCGATTACAACCCAGCAGCAAACGGAGGAAATAACAGATTTAGCCGAGACGGAAAAGGTAGAAATAACGGACAGGATAATAAACGCGGTATCAAAAACAATACGACACGCAACAACCGACATATCGGAGGAAACCGCAAGGGTTAATATTAAAACAGTCTGTTTTTTAGGATAAACTTTATATTACTATAATTGTTATAAGTAGAAAATTCAACTTATGACAGAACATAGCAAACTCAATGGGAGAGATAGACTTAAAGAAACTATATTTTCTATTATGGTTTCCCCAAAAGTAACTAATGGCACACTTCTATTTCTGCGTTGTTTTGTATCTTTTATGATGTTAACGCATGCTTTTGCCAAGATATCCAACTTTGACACACTACTAAACTTTTTTCCAACCCCTTTCGGTATGTCGAGAGCAATGGCACTGTCTATGATAATAGTAATTGAGCTTGGGGGCTCTATCCTACTGATATTCGGCTTTGGTTCAAGATTAGCACTGCTGGGGCTTATTGCCGGGATGTGTACTGCTGCATTCTTCTCTTTTCACCCGTTTGAAATTTCCAGATCAGAACTTCCGATGATGTATCTGGGAATATATATCACACTATTTTTTACAGGAGCCGGTAAATACTCCATAGATTATTTTATAGTAAAAATGTCATGCAAGAGACAGACTGATATATCCATATTATAAAGTAATAAGATATAAATAAAAAAGATACAGCCACGAATATTAAATTCGTGGCTGTATCTTTAATTTATAAGAAATTAATAGCTGTTTTCAGAAACGCATTCCTACTGTAAAGTTTATTGCATTTTGCTTGCTTTCAATCTTAGAAGAACCTGGTATTAATGTTGTTCCGTTTGGATAAAACAGTGGCGAGAAGGCAAACATATCCGCCTTTTGATAGAAGTGCTGATATGATGCGTCAAAATAGAAAGATGCAAACTTATATCCTATTCCGCAACTATAATATGAAGCATTGCCCGGCAAAAGATAGGATGTCTGCATTCCTGCTGTTGGAACTTCGGCATTAACGTCTTTCAACTCTGTCTTAAGTGGCGAAAGTTGTATTGCATATCCAGCCCGCAGACTCACACTTTTTGTGATGCGATATTCAGCTCCTACCTTAACCGTACTACCGGCTTTGAACTGTGCTTTATAAAAAGCATTTTCTATTGGGTATTCATCTCCGTTACTCTCCTTCATTTTCATACTATTGTATGCTGTGTATTGGTAATCTAAACTTAATATTCCTTTCTTCCCTATTATATACGCTGCCCCAACTTGGAAATTCCATGGAGTCTGCATCCTAACAGTATTTACAACAACTGATGGGACTTGCTGTGAAACGGATTTATTTACCTTATTGTCAAGGACAAGAAGGTTATCTATGGCTGCATTCATTGTCTGATCAACGGTATAGTAAGTAGGAGTATGAATTGTCGCCCCAAATCGCAGAAAATCAGCAGCTCTGACTATTAATCCGAATTTACCGTTAAATCCGGTTCCGCGTACATGATAAAATGTGGATAGCAGATATTGTGATGATGTTATATCTTGCGTTCCATCATTATATTTACCAGCAGTATTATAAATGTCCTCCCCATAATCTACTCTGCGACTAAAACTGAGATCTTTTATTCCTAACGCTGCACCAAAATATATACGGTCATTAATATTACCACCAAAGTTTATTGTATATTCGTCATTACGACCGTCTTCACGTATGGTGGTATATGACGATCCGTAACTATTACCTCTGAACAAACCATTATACTTATTATCAGGTTGAGGTGAAATAAGATATGATTGGTAACCTAGTATGGAGAGCCATGGAGAGTTTGTTTTGTAATATGCATCAAATTCATTTGTTACCGTTAAATTGCTAGAAGAGATACCGGTTGTCACAAGTTCGAGATAATTAGTAAACGAAGATCCCAGATTTCCAACAGCTCCGTTGTACCTACGGTTGAAAGAGTTGTTTCTGTTATATGTTACCCCTATATTGTAGCTTATTAAACCCTTGAAATTTCTGGTGTTAAATGATCCTACAATACCGACATTATCGAATGTAAACACTCCGTTCTTGGAGGTCTCGGCACCAGCCGAAGCATTATGATTCCATTGACCGCCAAGTGAAAATGAAAACTCTGAATTACGATAAACTCCTATTCCGGCAGGATTCTGCGACAGAGCAGAAATATCTCCTCCCAATGCGCAAAACGCGCCACCCATAGAAACATAACGCGACGTACCTTTTATCTGGGTGGAAGAGAGATGATACACATCCATTGCATTCTGCGCTGTTAGAATCAACGGCGTTAACGCTATTATTATTGCTACTATTTTCTTCATCATCTGAGGATAATAAAATTTACCTTGATCCACGTCCTCCTACACTACGTCCTCCTACACTTCCGGCTGGGGTTCTAGTCCCTATACTCCCTCCTCCTGACGCCGGAGTGCTAGGGTGATATGACGAAGAATTAGACGGTCTTATGTACGATCCGCCTGACGTCGACGACCCTTTATTTGAAGATCCTGAAGAGGTGCGTCCGCCATACGAACCGCTACCGGCGGTCGGCATTCTGTCGTTATAATAACTACCTCCAGAAGCGGGGCGTGCCGATGGTCGTGTATCGCGGTAACGTGACCCGCCGTCTGTTCGTCCGCCAGTTCCTACCGATCCACCAGGGGTATATCGTGATCCATAATTACCTACCGGTCTCGAAACCGGATATGGATATGGATGTGGATATGGTCGGTATGGAGGATATGGCGCGTAATATGGTGGATAATATGGATAATATGAACTATTCCAATACCACGGGTTGTTATAGTTCCATGGGTTATAATATTGGCTCCAGCAGTTATTGAAACTCATATTCCAACCCCACGGGGTATTATAATATGGACTTCTCAACGAATTATTTACTATATTTATATTATTTGAATACGGAAATAAGCCGCCATTATCTATCAAATATAAAGTATTGTATTCGGGGTCTACAACATAAAGCCCAACTTCAGGATTGTGAAATCGGCGTATACGCTCGCCATACTCCAATCCACCACTATTCTCCCCATTTATATAATAGTTATTAACTGTATTACCGCTTTTTGACGGAAATGGTCGTTTTGATTGCTTTAGTTCTGTATTATCACTATCAGAGGTTTCCTCTGAAGGGTTATATCGGCGGTTATATGCATCCACGTCAAAATCCCCTTCTGTCGAAAAGTCTGACTGATCAATATCTACATCAGTCATTTTTTTTACCGTCGGAACCTCTTGTTTCTTCTTCTCTGGTATCTCTTTTTTATCCTTTGGCGAATAATATATATCATCATCAGGCACATAACGTTGAGCCGCAATGACAACAGGGAAAGTAAGCAATATAGCTGATATTATCACTCTTGTTTTCATCTCTTATTTCTCCTTTCTATATTGATATGACCTTATTTTTTTAAAATGGTTTAAACTCCACGCTATAAAGATAACAATTTATTCACTTTTTTGACTGGTTTTCAATAGTATCCAAGGCGATTTTAACTATATTTTATTATAAAGGAATATTCAAATACATTCTAGGCTCTTATTTATTTGACAAAAAAGATGAACCTTGCTCACGCAACGCCCATCTTAATGATAAAGAAAATAGGAAATATATAAACACAATTATCTAATTTTGTTAGCTATAATCGTCCACTTTAAACAGATTCAATACATTAAGCATTTGATCTTTAGTAGCACGATTATAGCTTTTCGTTAACAATCATATTTTATCAATAATAGGATTAGACTTTTGGAATATTTTTTCCATCACCACGCGCAATAGATGTATAGGGTTTTAAATCCAATGAAAATATCATCAATGAAACGCCCCAATATACAAAGACAATTGAGCAGAGAAAAACTATTACATAAGCACTCATATAAGGTGCATAAAAGAATATCATTGATATCACAAGCATCAATATACCATTTATAAGATATACCCACCTGTATCTGTACTGTTTTGTCATGGCTACCGATGATACTATATTGCTTACAGCCTTAAACAGAAATATGAATGCAAAGAAGTATGGCAAAGTTAATTCGCTAAGCACAAGATTACTTATTAGTAAAAAGCCTACTAATATATCTAATATTCCTCCTGCAAGCCACCAACCCCAGCCGTGTCCACGATGTTCAACATCTCCTGATACAATAAGTTGTATTACACCAAACAACAGCAGCCCCCACCCTAAAAGCATTGATATCACGGCATACCCTATTGTTGGGACTAATAATAAGCCTAAACCAACTGGAATAAAAATTATTCCAAGCAACATTATTAACCACCAAAACTTGGTCTTTCCCCAAAAATTAAATTTAGAAATGTCCATAATAAAAGTTTTATTCATTTTAATTTATAACAAGATATTTGACATTTTAGATTTTACGAGTGCGTTAAAAAACATTAACCAATTTATTTCATCCTATTAAGCACACTATAACACATAGTATATTTCTAAAACATCAGATATTTCATTGTTTAATTTATACTCTACAATGACGCGTGGCACAGAGGAAAGAAGGATATAAATATTTTGTTCTTCTCTCCGTTTACATTATCTTTGTCCCCCATGAATAAGTGGAGGGTTCTATTTATTTTGGCGATAATGAGCGCATCTTTTGTATCGGCAAAAAAACGCGCGCAAATAGGCGAACCATATGCATGGCAGCTTTCTCAACCTTTGGGTACTCGTTACAGGGTTCCTATGGATACGTTGCAACATAACTTTTTTCAAACAGACCTACCATATACCTTTGATGAGGCCTATGCTTACACCGGAAATCTCGGAGGTCCCGGCTTTTCCAGAATATTTTTCAACCGTGACGAGACACCGCAATTCATCTTCAAACAACCATTTTCCCCGTATATAACAACTCCTGCATCTTATACCTTCTACAATACTCGTCTGCCTATGACACTACTATCATACATGTCGGGTGGAAGCAAGGAAAACCGCAATGACGATCTCAGAGCTGTCTTCTCCGGAAATGTAAACAAGAAACTTGGATTTGGCGCTGGTATAGAGTATCTTTATTCAAGGGGATTTTACGATCATCAGATAGATAAAAATTTCAATTGGCAATTATCCTGTAATTATAAAGGGGATAAATATCAGTTAGACGTAATGCTGAATACTTATAATATAGTATGCCAAGAGAATGGTGGAATAGCGGATGACGCTTTCATTTTAACACCTGATGATGTTAATGATGGCCGTGGCGGCATAGATACTAAATCTATCCCGATAAATCTTTACAACGCCTTCAACCGCGTTAAGGGGAAAAATTATTATGCTACGCAACGCTATAACTGGGGACATTACCAGACAAAAACAGTAAACGACACCACTGAAGTTGAAACGTATGTTCCTATTATGAGTTTTATTCATACGATAGAGTACAATGATAATGAACGTAGATTTATTGACAAAGATTCTGCCGACAACGTAAAAAACTATAAAAACGCATATATAAATAAATTGTCGACCAACGATACAACATCGTACTGGACTCTAAAAAACACTCTCGGCGTGTCGCTTTTGGAGGGATTCAACAAACATGCAAAGATGGGTATCTCTGCTTATGCTACTTATGAAATAAGACGGTTTAAGTTAATGGCAAATCCTATAAATTCTGCGACTCTTACAACTCCGTCTTTACCAATATTACCAGACCTTAACTATCCGCATAAAGTTGAGCAGAACCAACATATATTTACTGAGAATATATTATGGATAGGTGGTGAACTTTCAAAAAAACAGGGTTCACTAATAACATACAACGTAAATGGAAAGTTTGGATTAACAGGACCGGAATTGGGTTCTATTGACATTGGCGGAAGTATGCAGACAAAGTTCAAGTTCATGAAAGACTCTCTTACGATACGCGCATACGGATTCTTTAAAAATATTCAACCGTCTTTTTATTACAGGAAGTATGTATCTAACCACTTCCTTTGGGATAATAATTTTGGCAAAATACGTAAGTTTCGCGTAGGTGGCGAGGTAGATATCCCGTCTTGGGGGACATATATTAACGTCGGTTTTGAGAATGTTCAGAACTACGTATTTTTCAATAACATGTCACTTCCCGAACAGGAGAGTGCCAGTATCCAGATATTTTCCGCTACATTAAAACAGAGGTTTAAAGTGAGCATTGTCCATTTGGATCTTGAGGCTGTTTATCAAGCATCAAGCAAGCAGTCTACAATTCCGCTACCGGCATTATCAGCTTACGGAAATTTTTACATACAGTTTAAAATTGCAAAAGTTTTACACACGCAGATTGGTGTAGATTGTCGCTATAATACGGCTTACTATGGGGAGGCATATCAACCGGCAACACTTTCGTTCCATGTACAGGATGAATACAAAGTTGGCAATTATCCGATAATGACCGCTTATGCCAATATGAAGCTGAAAATGGTGCGTTTCTATGTCATGTACTCGCATTTCAACAAAGGACTTTTCGGAAGCAACAACTACTTCTCAATGCCTCATTATCCACTTAATCCAGGCTCATTTCAATTTGGCTTAAGTATCGACTTTGCCAATTAAATAATAAACAAGTTACCAAGCTACCTCTCTATAATTAATCGTATTATGAATAAATACAAAAGAAAAAGGTTTCTGCTTATTTATATTTTCATCATTGCTCTGGCTGTAACCGCAATGGTTTCAATAATAAATTGCAGCTGGTCTGAAAAACCTACACGCGATTATAAAGATATTATATCTGACACTCTTAAAATAGTTACAAACCTCCACTCTTTAACTGAATTGAAGGAGATTAACTCTGTTAGCGGATTTGATTATGAGCTTGCAGTGCTGATAGGGAAAGAGAGTGGAATGAATTACAAAATAATAATAGAAAATAGTCTAGAGAAGAGTTTAAAAAGGCTGAACGAAAATAAATGCGATATTGTTGCACGCCCAATAATTGTATCGGCAATAAATAAGAATAAATATCTTTTTGCTGGCAATATGAGGGATGATAAGTTGGTTCTGATACAGAGAAAAAAAGAATTCAACAATTCTCAATCTGTAGTTGAAACGCCAATGAATCTCGGTAAAAAGGAGATACATGTTATTGACGATGAATCTATTTACATGATAATAAATCATCTTGCCACAGAAACCGGCGACTCTATTTATATTTGCAAGGAACCAAAGTGTGGTGTCGAACAGCTTGCAATAATGGTTGCTGACAGCGTTATTGATTATGCTGTCGGCGACTATTCTATTGCAAAAAAGTTATCTAAATATCTACCACAGATAGATATCAAAACAACAGTAAGTTTTTCAATGTTGCACGCTTGGGGTATAAGGAAATCATCTCCGGCTCTTAAAGATAGCCTCGATAATTGGTTCATGAGAATTAAAGAACGCAATGAATTTAAAAACCTCCTGAACAAATACAATATTGACCCAATTAAGCAATAAACTTTTAGCACAAGATATTTTTTGCTAAAAGAGACACACGCAAAAGAATAATTACAGCAACCCTTTTATAGCAAGAAATTCTTTGTAATCGCGTATATAATCATCTTCCGTAAAAAGATCAGAAGCGAGAACCAGAGTAACTGCTCCGGATGAAAAATTGTTAAGTTCTCTCCATATCCCGGGCCGCAGTAGCAAACCACAATACGGGCGATTAAGGGTAATGGTTTTACGTGATGAACCGTCGTCTATAACAACATCAAATGAGCCACTTACAGCAATTATAAGTTGTTGTAGATTTTTATGCGCATGCCCTCCTCTGTCCTCTCCACTCGGCACATCATATATATAGTATACACGCCGGATATCAAACTGAACATCCTCTCCACCGGCTACAACTGTAAGATTTCCGTTTGGGCGATGATGTTTGCCAAACGTCATAAGTTTGCAATCTGTTATAGTATATAATTTGTTTTCAGAGCTATCCATTTGTATTTATATATCTAACATACTCTCCGTAATCTTCGATATAGTCTTTTTCATCATACGCAGTTGAAGAGAGGATTAGCGCAACAGAGTTAGTAGAAAAGTTCTCAAGGCGACGCCATATAAGATTAGGGATATAAACACCATAATACGAGCGGTTAAGGGTATAAACCTTCTCCTCGTTACCGTCATTAAGAATTACATCGAAACTACCTGATAGGGCAACTATAAACTCGTGTTGCTCTTTAAATGCGTGTCCATAACGCTTCTCGCCTCCAGGAACATCATAAATCCAATATGCTCGCTTTACAGAAAACGGGAGATCGCGCAACTCTTCTATTACCGATAAGTTGCCACGCATATCCTCTACTTTAGGTAGTTCTATCTTCCTTACCCCTGTTAATATCACCTGCCAAAGTTATTTACAATGCTCATCAGATATTGACCATACTGATTTTTTTTCATAGGTTCGGCAGATGCCATAACATCTTTTGCCGTTATCCATTGCTTGCGGAAGGCAATCTCTTCAAGACAGGCTATTTTTAATCCTTGTCTACGCTCTATGGTGGCAATGAAATTTGAAGCTTCAAACAATGATTCGTGCGTACCCGTATCTAACCATGCGAAGCCACGACCAAGAAGCGATATTTTAAGACCCTCTTCTTTCTTAAAGACAGAGTTTACTGACGTTATTTCAAGTTCTCCACGCGCAGATGGTTTTATGTTTTTCGCAATCTTTACTACTTTATTGGGATAGAAATAGAGACCTACAACAGCATAATTAGATTTAGGATTTATCGGCTTTTCTTCTATTGATGTAACGCGCATATCTTCATCAAAAGTTGCTACCCCATAACGCTCAGGATCGTTAACCCAATAGCCAAATATTGTAGACTCTCCTCTCTCGGCTTTCTCTACGGCAGCCATAAGCATCGGTGTAAAACTCTGCCCGTAAAATATATTATCTCCCAGAACAAGGCACACTGTATCGTCACCTATAAACTCCTCTCCTATTATGAATGCCTGTGCCAGACCATCTGGTGATGGCTGCTCGGCATAGCTGAACTTAACTCCAAACTGTGATCCATCACCAAGAAGACGTTTAAACCCTGACAAATCGGCAGGTGTAGATATTATAAGAATATCCCTTATATTGGCAAGCATTAATACTGATATTGGGTAATATATCATCGGTTTGTCATAAATGGGAAGCATCTGCTTCGATACACCTTGGGTTATCGGATATAGCCGTGTTCCTGATCCGCCAGCCAATACTATTCCTTTCATATTATTATATTATTAATGCTGTATGTGTAATTGTTACCTGTTTTTATACATCTGGTCGTAATACTTCTGATATTCTCCGCTTACAACTTCGTTTATCCAATCCTGATTTTCAAGGTTCCAACGGACGGTCTTCTCTATACCTTGCTTAAATGGAGTCTCAGGATACCAACCAAGTTCACGTGCAGTCTTCGACGGATCTATCGCATATCTCATATCATGCCCCAAACGGTCACCAACATAAGTTATAAGCGAATAATTTATATTCTCAATAGGGGTTTTGAGCGCTTTGCAATAACTCGGCTCCTCTTTCATAAGACGCGAGATTGTATCTATTATTAGTTTTACGATGTTTATATTTGTTTCCTCATTAAACCCTCCAATATTATAGACCTCTCCGACTATTCCTCCATTCAATACCATATCTATTGCTTTTGCATGATCTCCGACATAAAGCCAGTCTCGGACATTATCACCTTTTCCGTAAATTGGGAGTTTCTTCCCTTCAAGAATATTCTTTATTATCAAAGGAATAAGTTTTTCGGGAAAATGGTACGGACCATAATTATTTGAACAACGAGTTATATTAACAGGCATTTTATATGTTTCATAATATGCCTTTACGATAAGGTCTGCTCCGGTTTTTGACGCAGAATAGGGAGAACGCGGATCAAGTGGCATTGTCTCTGTGAAAAACTCTTTTCCGTATGTATGTATATTATCGCGACCACTTACAACCTTCTTAACCTCAACGTCTTCTATTATTAACGGGCGGGCATCTTCGTAGTCTTTTGAAAGCGAGCCATAAACCTCATCAGTAGATACTTGTAAATATTTTTTACCGGGTTTATAGATAGGATAACCTTTTTCATCTTTTCCTGTTGTCCATGCTCGTTTTGCACACTCAAGCATATTTTGTGTGCCGAGTATATTGGTCTGCAAAAAAAGCTGGGGGTCTTCTATACTGCGGTCAACATGTGATTCTGCCGCAAAATTAACGACATAATCAATATCTCTTTCGGCAAATATATCTGTTACAATCTCTTGGTCTCCAATATCTCCACGTACAAATTTAACACGCTTATCCTCTAGTTCACCCTTTATTGTTCCAATATTACCGGCATAAGTCAATTTATCCAGAATAACGACTGATATGTCATCATATTTTTCCAACATATATTTCACAAAATTGGCTCCTATAAATCCGGCTGCTCCAGTGACAAGATAACTCTTCATATATTTAAACTATTACATTTCAGTAATGAGACATAATTATTACTCATTACACGATTCTCCCCGCGAAGATAATAAATTATTCCCGCACCACTAATATCGTAACTTGACAAATTTATTTTTATTTCGTCACTAATACGTTTTCCAATATTATTTAAGACCTTTACTCGCGGTTTTGGTATATTTTTATGGACAAACATCTCTATATTATGCAAAAAAGGCAATTGCAGTATTGCTAATGATTGTCATTTCATCTCAGTTATATCTATCGGCTAAGGGTATTAATAAAAACATTAACCGACATGAAATTTCTGTCAGTTATGGCGTTTTCCCTGCATCAGAATGGGTTGGTACTTTTACTAAAGCCATTTCTTACTCCATTTTATCCATGGGTACTATACATGAAGAGAATAATTCTAATTTCGGGGCGATAAATCTTGATTACAATTACAGGATAAATAAGATTGTAGGTGTAGGTATTGGTACTACTTATGCTTATACAAAAAGTGATATAGTATTTAAAATAAAAGGATTAAACATTGAAAGTCATACCACTGAAAACAATAATTACCTCTCAGTAATGCCTAAAGTAAAACTCAACTGGATAAACAAACCGGTATTTAGATTGTATTCATTGTTTGGCTTGAGGTTAAATATTGATTTTTTCAGCACACAAACAATGGATGAAAATAATCAATTATATAGAGAAAAGGGGACAATGTATATGTTTGCATATCAATTCTCACAAATTGGCATGGAGATAGGAAAAAATGTATCGTTCTTTATGGAAGCAGGCATAGGAACTTCAGGAACTTTCATTGCTGGGATAAGAGGATGGTTTTAATTTGTAAAATAAATTTACTCCTGCACCAAAATAAAAATTATTTAAAAGATAGCATTGTCTAAAAGGAGCCTTTATAAAGGCAATAAGATTATTTACAGCTAGTTACATTGCCATCCATGGTTTTAGGGATATCCCTAAAACAGGACACAAATACCTCTCAATATATTAATATCATTCAAAAGAATTAGGATAATATCTTAGTATTTAGCCTCACCACTCTCCATCTCCTTTGATGTTATGGGATTTTTGTCCATAGAACGCCATGTATAATATATATATGCCACAACAATTGGTATAATCAATGATACTATACTCATTACTTTTAGAGTAAATAAACTCGAAGAACTGTTATATATCGTAAGTGATGACTGAATATCTGATACAGATGGATAATAAGGGGTATTATTATATCCTGCCAAAAACAGAAGAGATAAGGCTACAAAAACAGTACCTATTCCGCAGAACCAGATACCAGATGTGTAATGTTTTGAAAATACCGCCCGCAAAATGGCAAATAATACTAGGACAACACCTACCAAGAAAAGGAGTAAATTCAACGGCATTTCAATCATATTTATAAAATACTTATTAGGAACAATCATTATAGCTCCTGTTGGTTCTGTTATCGCATATCCGTCTTTTAGAAATAGCGCTATCATAAATGTTATAAAGAGTATCAGAAAAGGGATGGCGTTAATAAATACTTGCCGTTTTGCACGGGAAAAGATTTCAGCATAATCTATATTATTCATAAAATATAGTGCTGCCTGAACACGAGACAGAAAAAATATTGCAAATCCAAATGCAAGATTCATAGGAGAGACTAAAGACTCTAATCCATGAAATGGGTTTCCCCATGTCGAAATTACAGGCATACTACGATTTAATATATTGTCACGGCTAACTGAGAAATCGGCTCCAGTAAACATTGTTGCCACAGCAATACCCAACAGCACAACTCCTACTATCCCATTAGTATAAAGAAAAACATCATAAGTCCTTGTTCCAAGCAGATTTCCTTTTCTTGAACGAAATTCATAAGAAACGGCCTGAATTATAAAGCTGAACAAAATTATCATCCATAACCAATAAGCACCGCCAAAACTTGTTGAGTAGAATAGAGGAAAAGAGGCGAAAAAACCGCCACCGAATACTACTAATGTTGTAAATGTAAATTCCCATTTACGTCCAAGCGAATTTATTATCATACTCTTTTCTAATGGCGTTTTTCCTAATCTCGAAATCATCGTTTGTCCTCCTTGGACAAACAACAGAAACACCAATAACGATGCTAAAAGTGATATTATAAACCACCAATAATGCTGATAAAAATAGAGTGAATGTATCATAATTGTTATTTTTGCGGATCAGGACCTTTTTTTATCTGATTAAGCATAATACATATCTCTGCTGCTAGTAATACCGTAAAAAAAACAGCAAACAGCCAGAAAGTAGTAGTTACGCTTTTTACACTGATATCAGATATTGCGGCAAAAGTTGGCATTATATCCTGTATTACCCATGGTTGGCGACCCATCTCTGCCACAATCCAACCTGTTTCAAGACAGATATATCCCAATGGCAACGACCATAGACAGATATATAATAGTATCTTTATATTCTCGAACGTTTGTTTGTAAACAAACAAGAGCACAGCAAGGAAAAGAACAAAAAAGTATATTCCCAAAGTAAACATTATATGAAAAGAGTAAAATACAAACGGGATATTAGGGACAAGTTGATCTAATTCCGTTATATATCCATATCCGAAACTACGATAATTTTCGTCAAGTAAAACAGCCGCTTCTTTCATTGCCACTGTGTCGTTTTTGACCTGTGCATCTTTATATAAGCCAAGGGCACTTATTGCTCTGTCTCCTTCTGATATACGGTCTATTGCCGACATCGTAATCACACTATCCCCGGTAAAAGGATCAATAGCCTTGTAATTGCCTTTAAGAATATCATTCACACCGGGAACATAACCATCTATATCTCCAGTTGCAAGATATGAGAGAAGACCTGGAATTTTTATTTTAAAAAGGAATGTTTTTGTAGAATCGGCATAACTTTTCTTAGCTGGATTTAAGATACCAAAAACTATCAATTCTTGTCTGTTATTTCCATCATAGACACCCTCCATAGCAGCGAGTTTCATCGGTTGTTTTGCTGCCACTTGTTTTGCCGAGCCATCTCCCGTGTATGCAACCAGGCATATCCCTGCAAGTCCTACCCATGCGGCTATCTTAACACTACGCAACGCCATTACTCTCTCTCTGTTTTTCAACAGATACCAAGCAGATATTGACAACACGAATACAGCTGCTAAAACCCATCCGGCAGTAACTGAATGAAAAAATTTATTTATAGCAACTGGCGATAACACTACATCAGCAAAAGAGTACATCTCGTTTCTTACAGTATCCGGATTAAATTGCATCCCGGTCGGAAATTGCATCCACGCATTAGCAACAAGTATCCAAAGTGCCGACAAAGATGCCCCAATACATGTCAGCCAAGTAGCAGTAAGGTGCATCTTTTTACTTACTTTATTCCATCCAAAAAACATAATAGCGACAAAGGTAGATTCTAAAAAGAATGCCATAATGCCTTCTATCGCCAGAGGAGCACCAAATATATCCCCAACAAACCAACTGTAATTAGACCAATTGGTTCCAAATTGAAATTCAAGTATTATTCCGGTTGCTATACCTATTGCAAAGTTGATTCCAAAAAGTGTCATCCAAAACTTTGTAATCCGCTTCCACTCTTCATCTCTCGTACGGTAATACATCGTTTCCATCAAGGCTATTATAAGCGAAAGCCCGAGTGTAAGAGGTACAAATAGCCAATGATAAATTGCCGTCAGTGCGAACTGCGCACGCGACATCTCTACAAGTTGAAGTAAATCATCCATAATGCGTTATCGGTTTTCTTTTATTTTTAGCAGCTCACCAGATACAAAACTGGCTTTCTCCTGTGGAGTTGTTGCATTTTTATCAATTGTCCGAGTAAAAAATATAGGTTTAAGGACAAGAAACATTATCGCCAGTTTTATAAGTATTATACTCCATAATACTTTACCAATTGTCATCTCCTTAAACCCGTCGATATAAAACTGTACAACGGTCTTTAGATATCCTTGCATAATAGGACCTTGTTTACAATTAATATTGGTTATCATAAAATTTTCAGAAGTAGCCAACAATAACTATTATTTTTTACTTCTAACACCTCCCCATTGCTTGAGAAGCTCTATTTGTGACTCTATCCAGTACTGATAATAAGCCAGCCACTATTCAGAGTATGCAATATTAAGTGTCTCAACCAACTTTCTTACAGCTAATGAAATTCTTTTAAGGCCTTTTTATCCATGGCTGCTTGTTATTATTGTTTTTATAGAAGAATAACAACCAGAATAAGTAATTGTTTTATACGTATTTTATATATCTTATCAAAACATAAAAAAAACCGGATTCCAAATTTGGAATCCGGTTTTATCATTAATTATTATCTACCTATCAGAATTTATAATTGAATCCTGCTAATATTCCTCCATTAGCATCAAATTTGGCCCGACTTACGTACCCGTCTATCTTATCCCCAATGAAAGCACCTCTGGCCTCTAACAATACATCAAAATGTTTTGAAACATTAAATTTAGCCTGAAAACCAATCGCAGCAGTATATGTTGCAGATGTTTCAAACGACGTATTTGTTTTCATCAAAGGAAATGCAGCCCCTACTCCTGCAAAAATTACGGCATCAAAAAGTCTATCTGGATCATACCCTTTAATTAAAGATGTAAGATTAAGCATGTAGTCAACCCTTGTAGACATAATACCCATACTCATACCGTTATATTCGTAAGGTTTACTTACAAATGTATATTCTGCACTTAACCTAACACCATGACTAGGTGTGATCCAACGCCCTAAAGCTACACCTCCAGAATATGTCATAAAATCTTTAAACTTCCCGTAAGGTGAGAAAAGCGTATTCCCAAACAAGCCAAATCCTCCATTTAATGTTAAGAAATTGCGGTTCTTAATATCATATTTGGTAAAGGATCGTTCTTTTCTTTCTACTTTATTAATTATATATGTTGCTCCTATATGTAGCATTCCCACTGATTTATGCTTGTTTTCTCCATCAAATTTATTGAAATAAATAGCAAGTTGAGGCTCAAGATATAAACTTACATTAGAATTTATTCTAAAATTACCCTGTAAACTGCCTGTAAATCCGGGGATAAAGCGTATATCTCGCTGCACAATGGAAAATCCGGCGTGCACACCGCCAATGGCATTAAGATCAAAAATACGTTTTGGATTATAACCCATAGCTGTATTAGTAATATTAAACATGAATTCCGCACCTAAGCCGGCATGTATAATAAACTTCTGACTATTTATACTCTTCAGTTTTTCTGTCATAAGACTCATACGCCACCCTCCTATCGGAGACGACCAACTTCCTACTGAAAAACGGACTGAGGGAGAGATGCGTTTTTGATCATCGTCCTGACGGGTATTATATACTATTCCTCCAAAACCAGGTGCCAGAGACACGAATAACCTTCTTCCATTATTCTCTTTAAATGTATGGTATGAAGCTGGATCATACCCACGCATACTGTAAGATGTCCCTAAATTTACAGTCAAAAGCAATGATTTACGTGTAGCCCCATTAGAGGCAATAATTCCCCTTCGTACAACCCACAGAGCCTCAGGTTCGACAAACACACTCCAGTTTTTCTTTAGGTTGAATTTTGTCTGAACCTGCGCCTGTAATGCCGGTGAGAATGTTGTATTATGATAAAATGCTGAAACTCCTATTCCGAATATAAGTTCAAAAAATCTATTCTCGTTGTATCCGCAAAGCATATTGGTCATATTAAAGAGATAATCACCTCCTATGAGAACCGCCCTTGCACGATGATAAGCCCCCTCTTTTGTCCCGAAAGCAATCATCCCTCCCGACAATTGCAGACCTGATATAGGAGTTAACCATTTACCAAGTGCAAAAGAAAACTGGCTAACAATACTTTGCGTCATTGTCATACCGGCATCTCTATGTATAAGCATACCTCCTACTCCGTAAGTGAATGACATAAAAGCATGGTCTACTTTTGACTTGTTTTCAAATTTGACATTATTCTTGCGATATTCTGCGTCTGTGCTATGATAAGTCAACCCAAATACCATTGATGCAACTCCGTCAAATTTATTCAAATTTCCGCTAGTGTATTTCTTCGTATAAAAAGACATTCTCGGCTCCATAAAAAAATCAATGGAAGAGTTTATTCTGAATCTCCCCTGAAGACCAAGTCCTAAACCCGCCGACACTTTAGATTTTTCATTAACTGGCCATGAGACACCTAATTCTAATCCGTAAGTACCAATAAGTTCGAAAATACGTTTTTCATTGTAACCGCCAAAAGCAGAGCTATAATTTACAAGATAATCCAAACGCGGAGTGACACTACAAAGTTTATTTCCGTATTTTGGATTCTCAAACTGATAAGATGTCGTTCCACCCATAACTGATAGCCTTAAACCATGTACAGGTGTAAACCATCCGCCAAATGCAATCATTCCAGCTGGTCCAAACCAACCGTCTTTGTCTGCACCGCTTACAGACATAAGTTTTGTGATTACGCGCTGACCACCGAATGCAGCCGAGAAAAACATATGATCCTTAAACGATGTTTTGCCTAAAGTCATAGACTTACGTAATGAAGTCGGGACCATATTATATGTTACTCCGACCGTTAGTTCGGGCAGAACATCAAATGGACGATTGATGATTCGTTCGTCATAAGTATCATTAACTAATGTTACTTTCGGCTCTAAAAAAAGATTCACCATAGGAGAAACCCTGAAGTTTGCCTGAAAACCGGCTGCACCTCCATATACATTGGTACCAAAGCCATAACGGAACGAGCGCTTGTAAGTAACGCCTAAAATTCCGTACAATTCAAATACCCTTTTGGGGTTATATCCTGAAACAAATGCACTAAGATTAGCCATATAATCAAGGTTGAACCCAAACAAGCCGTGAGTTTTCTCCTCATAATGGTAAAGGACAGACATATCAAGCCCAAAACGTGCACCGATGACAGGTGTGAACCATTTACCGAAATAATATCTTACAGCTGGTCCAATATCTGTTTTATGACCTTTTTCCATAAAATTAAATTGAGCACCGGCTGAGAGGCTTACAAATGTATGATCGAAAAACTTATTGGATTTAAATTTCTCAAGTTTTGGCCGTTTCTGCAAACGATAATCCAACGCATTCAACTGCGCATAGACCTCTGTCGTAGCAAAAGAAAATACTACGACAAATGCAAAAAAATATTTTGCAAAAATTATTCTAATTTTTTTATTTGTTTCTTTCATCTCGTCTACAACAAATCTTTTACGTCTGCATCTATCTCTGCTATCTCTCTTAAAGATGGGTCTAATTCCATCGCGGATTCAAGATAAGCAATGGCCTCAACAACTTTATCCAGACGATTTGTGATGATAGCTTTTACATAAAGGACTCGAGCTGATTCATCTTGTATCTCTTGAATTTTATCCCAAGCCTGTTCATTACGTTTCATTGCAAGAAGAAGTAGAACTTCATTTATTCCACCTTTAGGTCCAAATGTCTTGAGTGCCTCTTCATAGTTCCCATTCAACGCATTGGTTACTGACTTTATATATTCTGATGTATTGGAATTCTTCAAAAACATAGCAACAGAATCAGCACTCTCGTATCTCCACTTGCTCAAATATGCAACTATTTGATTTGAAAGTACTTCATCTGGAGTATTATCATTTATAAATGGCTTAAGAATATCCTCATTTGCGCGTCCTTGCCTTATATAAAGTGCTGCCAAATTATTTGCAGCAAGCATAAATTTAGGATACGTTGATAATGCTTGAGTATAGAGTGTTTCTCTTTCGGTGTCTCCATTCGCCATCTCAAACATACGGTAAAATTCATATCTCGAAAACTGTGTATAATCCTCTTTATATAACTTAGCTATCTCTTCATCGTCAAGGAAACGATATATAGAGTATCCAAAGTTATACTCCACGCGGCGTAACTCGGGAAGATATTGCGCAACAATCAAATTTCTGTAATATGGCAACTTGCGTATGGAGGCATATTGTTGGTTCATATCATCAGGGTGTTTATCAATTATAGCCTGTAACTCAGTAGCCTGAGAAGTGAGAGAATCACTCTTCATCATTGCAACAACCGGAAGCCACGACTCAACAATAGACTCAGATTCAACCTTAAGATATTCTTTTGTCACTGGGTTTAAGAAAGAAAGTATCTTGTCTTTTGAAAAAGCCATACGGTCTTTTGCAAGTACAATGTTCTTTTTATAATCACCCTCTGGAGAAGATATTCCTCGTATTGTTAAAGATTCTAATTTTGCATCAGGGTTATTTTGCAATGTCTGCACCCTACTCTGCAGCAAATTCAATTGCTCTGCATTCTGCGGATTTGTGTAATCAATTTTATCTTTTCCGGGAAGATAAACAAGGTGCACCTCTCCTTTATCATTGCGTAGTTGCAGCTCAGGTTTTGGAGTATATAAAGAGTCAGTAAGATCTGACGCTTCTAATTGATAGTCAAAAAAACGCATCGGATTTACAGTACCGTGAGCAATAGATGTTGTGTCTACTTCTAATATTTTATGATAATTTTCAACTGACAAAAATACGTCAGCCCTATAATCGTCTCTGCTATTCTCTATGTAAGCAGAATCATGATACGCAATAATCTCACCCTGACGAGACATCTGACTCTGCTGCACATATGGAGACAATGTATCTCTCTTTATGTCAAACTCATACATTCTGTTTTGCGTCAAAAGGTATTCCCTTCCATCAGATATCACAGGTACAAGATAAAATATTTTTTTGCGCGTCAGATTATATATGATAGGCTGTACTACAAGACGATGGTCTGATGCCATCAATTTTGACGGCACCTTAAATCTTGTGCGCAAATGGAAATAATTTCCTACTACTTCTATCTCTGATGGCTCAAATACTACGGCACTCTTAAGGTTAGCCGTTACCTCTATCTCCTCCATTTCCTTGGATGTAGACTCTAGATCTACATCTATACTTAGACGTCCTTTTATTTTTATTTTCTTTTCTGAATATCCCAAACAAGAAAAAGATAGTGTTGCGCTTGGTGATACTACAATAGAATACTTTCCATCTTCATTTGTAAGACCTAATATCTTTTCGGTGCCTACATCTTTAAGCGATACACCTGAGATACGTTCGCCATTGTTCCCCCTTACAACACCTGCCACACGAATATTCTGAGCCGTCGCAAACAATGGCAATAACAATATTATAATGAATGAAAGTAATGTTACTTTAGTAATCTTCTTCATTTATCTCTTTTTTTTCAACTTAAAAGATTATATAGGAAACCGTGACACCTACTTTCACCGGAGCAAAAAACCATCCAAAATCATTTTGTCCACTGGGGCGTGGTTCATCTTGCCCATATTTGTATTGCCATTTGTACATTAAACCTATTCCTGCCGTTAACTCCAGATTCCAACGTTTATTCAGGACAAAATCATAACCATACGTAAATCCGCCACCAAAAGTATGCCCATCATATATCATACCTTTATGATGCATATCATAATCAACATACAAAAAGGTAAAACCAACAAAATGCTGAGCCATAGGCCGAGCGAACCAATATCTCAATTCAGGTTGCGCAATAAAATTATTCATTTTAATGTTTGCATATGGCGACCACACATTAAAAGAAGCTCCCAAATCAACTGATAAATTACGAGCGACTACAAATTCAGCCGAAATATTTGGCGAAACGGTAGCCCATAATACAGCATTCGTTTTTAAAGCTATCTTCTGAGAGTACCCTGAAAAAGATAGCACACAAAATATTATAACTAAAAGCGTCCGAGATTTTGTATTCCCTCCACTTACAACAAAATTTATATTCTTATTTGGATTTATATTCATAAAAATATTTCATAATGGCATTTTAGATTATTCATTTTAAACTTATCTTGCAATATATCCATGCCACGCCAAAGGTTATCAGTCAAAAAATAATTACCGTTGCAAAGGTATATATTTGTTTTTAAAAAACAAGAGATGTCACAAAAAATAAAATGACTATATTTATATATCTAAAATTCTATTACAATAAAGAAATACAAATAAACCAAACAAACATAAACGTAATGTAATACATTAACAACATATCTATATTTTGAGTCCATATTGGATTAAATTTGATTAACTCTTATTCTGTGTTTTACATTTATTCATACTTATTAAAAAATAGTTTAATTTGAGAGCTCTTAAAATACCTCTCTTTTTTACAAAATAAGAAACTCGTTCATTCTTTTTTATTAACTTTGTTTCAGATAAAACGTGACTTAACCAATTATGAAATAAAATAAGTTTGTCTTACTGTAAAGCTTATATTATCTTTGTAATTTAATAACAGCAATGAAAGCATGAACAGTAATGTATTATGTACTTTGAACTGTTTTTGGAGGTAAAAACAGCAAACTAAATTTCTGAACGGCGTAATAGTCGCATACAGTATATATATGGTAACAGATTCAGACATTCAGCAGATAAAACAGCGTTTTGGTATCATTGGACACACACCTGCATTAACACGTGCTATAAGCCGTGCCGCGCAGATAGCACCATTTGACATATCTGTTCTTATAACAGGCGAAAGCGGTACAGGGAAAGAGTTTTTTCCGCAAATAATTCACGCCAACAGCAGGCGAAAGCACAATAAATACATTGCCGTAAACTGCGGTGCAATACCAGAGGGGACGATCGACTCCGAACTTTTCGGTCATGAAAAAGGATCTTTCACTGGTGCTCTGACCGACAGAAAAGGGTATTTTGAAGAAGGAAACAGCGGTACTATTTTTCTCGATGAAGTAGGCGAACTACCAATGACAACACAAGCAAGATTACTGCGCGTGCTAGAAAACGGCGAGTTTATAAAAGTAGGCTCATCAAAAGTGCTAAAAACCGACGTAAGAATAGTTGCCGCAACGAATATAGATATGACAAAAGCCATCTCAGAAGGAAGATTCAGAGAAGACCTTTTTTACAGACTAAATACAGTACATATAGAGTTGCCTCCGTTATGCAATAGAATGGAAGATATTCTACTGCTATTCAGAAAATTTTCGGCGGATTTTGCGGAAAAATACCGAATGCCAGCAATACAACTTACAGAAGACTCAAAAGAAGTACTGTTATCATACCGTTGGCCTGGCAATATAAGGCAACTCAGAAATATTACTGAACAAATCTCTATTTTCGAAACAACAAGAGAAGTAACATCAGATATTCTGCGGTCATACCTTCCACTTTACGATGGTCCAAATCTTCCGGTTCTTAACCGCGAAAATTCTTCGATGAAAGCAGAAAAAGAGATGTTATATAAGATAATACTTGATATGCGAAAAGAATTGGACGAGTTGAAAGCCACAATCAAACAAACGCCCGAAACTAAGATACAGCATCTAGTAAATAACGAGTATGACAACAAGACCAACACAGAAGTTCTCCCCATCGTTATGCAAAAAACAGACGAAAAATTCGATAATATAGAGACCGTACATGCAGAAAATGTCGAAGAGAGTGCCATATCATTAGAAGATGCCGAGAGAGAGATGATACGTAAATCACTAGAAAGACATAACGGAAAACGAAAAAAATGTGCCGAAGAACTTAAAATATCAGAACGCACTCTCTACCGTAAAATAAAAGAGTATAATCTGGAATAATGAAAAAGACATCATATAAATATATTATCATTACTGCTCTAATTACAGCCGTATTTGTGTCATGCACCATATCATACAAATTCAATGGTGCATCAGTAGATTATAACAACACAAAGACAATATCAATAGCCGATTTTCCAATCCGTGCTGCATTAGTATATCCACCTCTGGCATCAGTTTTCAACGAGGCACTACAAGACATATACACCAGACAGACACGCCTGAGTATCGTAAAACGGAATGGAGATCTACAAGTTGAAGGAGAAATAACCGGATACAACCTAACCCCACAAGCAGTAAAAGCCGATGCGTACGCATCACAAACGAGGCTCACCATAAGCGTGCGCGTAAAATACACCGACACAAAAAATCCAAATTTCAATATAGACCAAACTTTCAGCGCATACAGAGATTTCGACAGTTCGTTACTTCTTACACAGGTACAGGACGATCTCATCACACAGATAACAAAAGAACTTGCCGATATAATTTTTAATGCCACAGTCGCAAATTGGTAAAATAATGTCAGAAGAGAGCATAAAAAATAATGGTGAAAACGCTACGGGTAAGATACACCGCAAAAGGCTGCTCTCTGCAATGGACAAGCACGGCAACAACATTTCCGCGCTCTCTAAAGAGTTAAAAACGCTCTCGGCATATATGCGTAACACTAAAGCAGAAGAGAGTTGCGACAGCACAGCAATCATCTATCCCGAACATGAAGAATCACAAAATAATATTGGGACGGAAAACTTTTCAGTAATAGACGACTTTCTCGCCTCACGCAATAATGAACCACTACTAACCATAGACGACATATTAAAAGGCGGACAAAGCACTGATTACTTTCCAACACAAGAATATAAAGAGGCAGAAAACATTCATGATCCAAATTTGCCAACCCAGATATCATCTATAAACTCATTTCTTGATGCCATAAAAAACGGAGACTTCTCCAAAATGGACACAACAGAGTACGATACACAAAATAGTAAAGAGATCAATTCCAATGAAGACAATTTTGAAAACATCTTTATTGATGAGACCTTTTTCACCGAAAGTCTTGCTAAAATATATATCCGCCAAAGGAAATATAGACGAGCACTGGAAATTATTAAGAACTTAAGTTTGAAATATCCGGAAAAAAATATTTACTTTGCAGATCAAATGAGATTTTTGGAAAAATTGATTATAAACATAAAAACAGAATAGCATGGCTACATTCATCACCATTTTAATTGTATTAGCATCCATATTTTTGATTCTGATAGTTTTAGTGCAGAATTCAAAAGGAGGAGGATTGGCATCCGGATTTGCATCCACAAATCAGATAATGGGTGTACGGAAGACTACTGATTTTCTCGAAAAAGCAACATGGGGACTTGCATTCACAATTGTTGTCCTTAGCATTATCTCGGCAGCATTCATTTCGCGCAACGTTGTAGAAAAATCAGAAATACAAGAAGCTGTAAAAAAAGAAGCACCGGCAACAATGCCAAATATGCAGAATCAAGCAGCACCGGCACCAACAACAGTACCCCAAGCAGAATAACATATTTATTTATAATGTTACCAAAACGGGTAGATATTTAATATCTGCCCGTTTTTATAATAGTAAATCACATTAACAAATAAAAAAGGGGGAGAACTCTAAAAAGTTTACTCCCCCTTTTTTGCGTAAAAAACTTTCTTTCATTAAATCATATTGAAAACTTTACTATACAATAAATATTTTACATACAATATTATTGTAAACAAATAACAATAGTTCAAGAAGGAAGTAGTTTAAAAATGATAAATCACACAAACGATATATCCAAAAATCTACGAAATTGAATACAGAACATCTTAACTTTAACATCAAGACTCCATGTCAAGGTATTAGTAGAGTATTTTAAATAATTCGCAATAGTTAGATATTACCATACATCGCTTAAATCAAAGGATTTATAATTAAACTTTATAGGCTTATCGCAGCAACAAACTAACTTATTCTGAGCAAAGCTCCTCTCCTCTATCCTTTTTCCGTAGTAATTTTGTGTAAATTACAGAATTCTCTGTACGCTCATTTAATTACAGAATATTACACAAAAATATCACTACTCACTCCTCTCCTCTTTAAATAATAAAAAAGTATTTCATTACCCTATGCCTAATTTGTATAAGCAATTGACGGAATAATATCCATTTAGAATTGATGCAGAACTAACAATCTTC